>MGOE01000069.1:6750-15874 GCA_001797035.1 Chloroflexi bacterium RBG_16_72_14 | reverse complement strand
TTCCGGCGGGCGCTCCTCCGGCTGCTCGGCCGCCCCGTGGGCCTGTCGGGCTCCGGCCCCACGCACTGGGCGCTCTATCCTTCACTCGCCGAGGCGTCGGCAGCCGCGGAGACGCTTCGCGGGGCCATCGCCGCCGGCGACCTCCCCAGCCCGGGGCCGCGCGAGCCGTTCGTCGCGGCGACCAGGATCCTCGCCCGCACGCACGACCCGCGGAGGCAGCCATGACCCGCCAGGCCATCTCGACCACCGGCGCTCCGGGCGCCATCGGCCCCTACAGCCAGGCCATCGCCAGCGGCGACCTCCTGTTCTGCAGCGGCCAGCTGGGCCTCGATCCCGCGACCGGCGAGCTCGCCGAGGGCGTGGAGGCCCAGGCGGACCGCGCGATGCGCAACCTGGCCGCCGTCCTCGATGCCGCGGGCCTCACGCTCGCCGACGTCGCGAAGACCACGATCTTCCTCGCCGACATGGCGGACTTCGCGGCCGTCAACGCCGTGTACGGCCGCTACGTCCCCGACCCGCCGCCTGCCCGGTCCACGGTCCAGGTGGCGGCCCTGCCCAAGGCCGGTCGGGTGGAGATCGAGGCGATCGCGGTCCGCCACGCCCGTTGAGCCGGGCGGGGCGCGAAGCCGCAGCAGGGGGCGCGGTTGACACCCCGGCCCGACCTTCCGCAGAATCGGCGGCGCCTCTGATGACAACCCCTTCGACCCCCACGGGCAGTCGCGCCGCCGCTCCACCTGCGGCGGGGGGGGCGCGACCCGCCCGGCGCCCCACCCCGTGACCCCAGCAAGTCCCAAGTCGCCCGCTCGGCGGACCGTGGCCGTCGTGCTCGCGGCCGGGCTCGGCACGCGCATGAAGTCGCGGCTGCCCAAGGTCCTCCATCCGTTGTGCGGCCGGCGGATGATCGACTACGTCCTCGAGACCGCGGTCAACGCCACCGGCGCGCGCCCGCTGGTCGTCTACTCGCCGGCCACGGCGGCCGTGCGCGACGCGGTCGCGGACACCGCGGACACGGCGCTCCAGGACGAGCCCCGTGGCACGGGCGACGCGCTCCGGGCGGCCCTCGCGAGCCTGCCCGCGGACGTGGACGAGGTCCTCGTCCTGTCCGGCGACGTGCCGCTGGTCCGGGCGGAGCTGCTGACCGCCCTGCTCGAGGCACGCACTCTCGACCACGCTGCGCTGTCACTCGTCGCCGTGGATGCCATCGACCCCACCGGGCTCGGCCGGGTCGTGCGCAACGAGGGGGGCACCGTGGAGCGCATCGTCGAGGACCGGGACGCGACCGACGAGGAGCGCCAGATCACGGAGATCAACGCGGGCCTGTACGCGCTCGACGCCGCCTGGCTCCGGCGCCGGATCGGCGACCTGCAGTCCTCGCCGGGGACCGGCGAGGTGTACCTCACGGACCTCGTCGCGCTCGCCCGCGAGGACGGGCGGATCGTGGCCGCGCTGGACGTGGAGGACGACGGCCGTCTCACCGGCATCAACGACCGCGCCCAGCTCGCGCGCGCGGAGTGGGACCTGCGGGTCGAGACGAACGACCGCTGGATGCGGGCCGGGGTCACGATGATGGACCCGTCGACGGTCTACCTGGACCACGACGTGGAGCTGGCGGAGGACGTGGTCCTCGAGCCGAACGTGATCCTGCGCGGGGCGACCCGGGTGGGCGAGCGGACGCGGATCGCCGCCGGGTCGCAGATCAGCGACTCGCAGATCGGCTCGGACTGCGTGGTCTGGGCCAGCGTCATCGAGCGCTCGGTGGTCGAGGACCACGCGACGGTCGGGCCGTTCAGCCACCTCCGCCCCGGGGCGCACGTCGGGCCACGGTCCGAGATCGGCAACTACGCCGAGATCAAGAACAGCCATCTCGGCGAGCACGTTCGCCAGCACCACATGAGCTACCTGGGCGACGCCGAGGTGGGCCGGGACACGAACGTCGGCGCCGGCACGATCACCGCCAACTACGACGGCGTGCGCAAGCACCGCACGACGATCGGCGAGCGGGTGTTCCTGGGCGTGGACACGATGCTTCGCGCGCCGGTCACCCTGGGCGACGACGCCAGGACCGGCGCGGGCGCGGTGGTCACCAGGGACGTGCCGGCGGGCAGGCTGGCGGTGGGCGTGCCCGCGCGGCTCCGGCCGCCGCGTCCCGTCGGGCCGGCGGATCCGGTGGGGCCGATGGGGCCCGGGGAGCCGGTGGAGCCCTCGCCCGGCACGCCCCCGCCCACGGACGGCGGCTGATGGGCGACACGCTGCTCGAGCTCGCATTCATCGTCTTCCTCGTGCTGCTCAACGGCGTGTTCGTGGCGGCCGAGATCGCCCTCGTCTCGATCCGGCCCAGCCGGGTGGAGCAGCTGGTGGAGGAGGGGAGGCGCGGCGCGTCGCGCGTCCGGCGCCTGATCGGCGATCCAGGCCGCTTCCTGGCCGTGATCCAGCTCGCGATCACGTTCATCGGCTTCCTCGCCTCGGCGTTCGCCGGGGTCAGCCTGGCCACGGCGCTCGCAACCCTGCTCACGGGCATGGGCGTCGGCGAGAGCTACGCCGGTGCCCTGTCGCTGCTGGTCGTCACCATCGTCCTGTCGCTGTTCACGATCGTGTTCGGCGAGCTGGTGCCCAAGACCCTCGCCCTCGCCCATCCGGAGGCGTTCGCGCTCGGGCTCGCCCGGCCCGTGGACGTGCTGGGTCGCGTGTTCCGCCCGGTCGTGGCCGGGCTCACCATGGCCACCCGGAGGATCTCCAGGGTCTTCGGGGCCGAGGTGAACACGTCGGCCCAGATCACCGCCGAGGAGCTGCGGCTGATCGTGGAGCGCGGCGGCGAGCAGGGAATCCTCGAGGCCGAGGAGGAGCAGATGATCAACGCGGTCATCGAGCTCGGCGAACGGCGCCTCCACGAGGTCATGGTGCCCCGCATCGCGATCGTCGCCCTGCCGGCCTCGACCCCGTTCGAGGAGGTGATCGACCGGATCATCGAGGAGGGCCACTCGCGGGTGCCCGTCTACGAGACCTCGGTGGACGAGGTCATCGGCATCCTGTACGCGAAGGACCTGCTGCCGTTCCTCAAGGCGGCCGCCGTCGAGCCGCCGGACCTGCGCAGGCTGCTGCGGACGCCCGTGTTCGTGCCGGAGTCGATGACCATCGACGACCTGCTCCACGAGTTCCAGCGCCGCAAGGTCCACATCGCGATCGTGCTCGACGAGTACGGCGGCACCGCGGGCCTGGTCACGATCGAGGACCTGCTCGAGGAGATCGTGGGCGAGATCCAGGACGAGTACGACGTCGAGGAGCCGCTGGTCGAGTCGCTGGGCGCGGACCGGGCACGGGTGGACGGCCGCGCGTCGGTGGATGACCTCCTCGACGTGTTCGACCTGCGCCTGACGCTCGAGGACGAGGACGAGTACGACACGGTCGGCGGGCTCGTGTACCACCGGATCGGCGGCGTCCCGGTGCCCGGCGACGAGGTACGGGTGGACGGGCTGCGGCTGACCGTCGAGACGACCGACGGCCGGCGGGTCGGCAAGGTCCTGGTCGTCCGGGAGCGGAAGGTCGACGACGAGTCGGCCGAGGGCGAGGAGTAGGCCGCCCCACGCCGACCGCTACGCGCTGATGACCCCGACGATGATGCCCGTCAATTGCTGGCGGGCGGCCGGGTCCACGACGGTGAGAGCGTCGAGCTCGGCCAGCGCCTCGTCGCGATAGCGGCGGGCCTCGTCACGCGTGAACGCCTGGCCACCCGAGCGCTCGAGGATGGTCACGATCTCGGCGACCTCGTCGGGCGACGGGTCCGCGGCCGCGTACAGCGCGGCCAGGTGCTCGCGATCGGCGGGCGTGGCGTGCTCGAACGCGTACAGCACCGGCAGCGTCTTCTTGTGGCGCGCCACGTCGGTGGGCTCCTTGCCCGTCTGCCGCTCCTGGCCCCAGATGCCCAGCACGTCGTCGTTGAGCTGGAACGCGAGGCCCAGGGCCCAGCCGAAGCGGCGGTAGCCGGCGATCACGTCCTCGTCGTCCGTGGCGAGCAGGGCGCCGGCCTCGATCGAGGCCGAGATCAGGGCCGCGGTCTTGCGGCCGATCATGTCGAAGTACAGCTCGACCGTCATCGGCTCGTCCGCGGCCGAGGTGGCGATGTCGAGGTACTGGCCCTCGCACAGCAGCACGCAGGTCTCGTCGTACAGCCGCATCAGGCGCAGGACCTTGGCGTCGCTGAAGCCGAGGTCGGTCAGGCGGTGGAGCGCGACGCGCGACAGGCTGAAGATCAGGTCGCCGGTGTTGATCGCCTGGGGCACGCCGTGGAGCGTCCACAGCGTGGCCCGGTGGCGCCGCTCCACGTCGCCGTCCTCGATGTCGTCGTGGACCAGGCTGAAGTTGTGGCCCAGCTCCACGGCCGCGGCCCCCGGCAGCGCCGCCCTGTGGTCGCCCGCGATCGACGCGTAGGCGAGCAGGCCCAGCAGCGGCCGCATGCGCTTGCCCCGTGGGCCGTCGGCGCCGTCGAAGCCCAGGTGGTAGCGGATCATCTCGTACACGCCGGCCGTGGACGGCTCGCGGTCCTGCACGACGCGGAGGATCTCCGCCTCCGTGTCGGCGAGGAGGACGGACAGGTCGAGGTCGTTGCTCACGGTCATCGCCTGCCAGTGTAACGGCTCGACCGGTAAACGTGTCCAGTGAGAGTAGCCTGTTGGACGCGACCAGCGCCACCGACCTCAGGGTGGCGGTCCGGCGGCCTGCCGCGCCCCCGTCCCGATCGCGTCGGCGATCCGCTCCACGCCGTACGCGAAGGCCGCATCGATGTCGCCACCGAGCCGGAAGGCGCCGGCGAGCTCCATGCCGACGAACCCGCTGGCCCACGCGACGACCGTCCTCGCCGCCTCGAGGACGTGCTCGGGCCCGGACAGCGCCGCGACGGTGCGGAACAGCGAATCGAAGGTGCGGGAGCCGGGATCGGGATCCAGCCGCCAGGCGTCCGGGAGCCGCGCGAACAGGAGCGCGTAGGCGCCCGGGTGGGCGAGGGCGTAGGCCCGGAACGCGTGGGCGATCGCGTGCAGGTCGCCGCGCGGATCCCCGGTGGTGGCGGCCGCGTCCATCGCGGCGCCGAGCTCGCGCTCGACGTCGCCGGCGATCAGCCGGACGAGCTCGGCACGGTCGCGCACGTGCTTGTACAGCGACGGCGCCCGCACGCCGACCACGACGGCGACGCGCTGCATTGTGAGCGAGTCGAGGCCCTCCGTGTCGAGGATCGTCCGGCCGGCGCGGACGATGCGGTCGAGCGAGGTGCGAGACGGGGTCGGCATCGGGTGGCTCCGGATCTTCGGCTTCGATAGCTATTGACAATAGCCATGATGGCTATGTACAGTAGCTGTCACGGGCATCGTACCGCAAGCCCGCAACCTGCCATCGAGGAATCCGCAGCCATGTCCATCGCCAACCTCGGCCTCCGCTTCGTCGTCGAGCTGCTGGCGATCGTCGCGCTCGGCTACTGGGGCTTCGCCGCCCTGGACGGAACGCCGTGGCGGTTCGTCGCCGGGATCGGTGCACCCGTCGTGCTCGTCGTCGTGTGGGCGCTCGTCGTTGCGCCCAACACCGACAATGCCCTCCAACCGCGAACGCAGGAGCTGATCGGGACCGGGCTGCTGCTCGTCGCCGCGGCGGCGCTCGCCCGGGCCGGTCAGCCGGTGCCAGCCGCGGTGCTCGCCGCCACCGTCCTCGTCAACCAGGTCCTGCTGATCGCCATCAACCCGGGCGCGCCCGTGGCGCTCCTGCCTCACGCGGGTCCGCGGGGCTGACGCCAGCCACAGCGAGGAGATCCCATGCAGCTCGCCCCCTCTCTCTACCGGCTCGGCTCCGGGCTCGTCAACAGCTACCTCGTCGAGGAGGCCGGATCCGTCACCGTCATCGACGCCGGCCTGCCCGGCGACTGGACGGCGCTGCGCGAGGAGCTCTCGGCCATGGGCCGGTCCCTCGACGACGTCCGGGCCATCCTCCTGACGCACGGCGACACCGACCATGTCGGCTTCGCGGCGCGGTTCTCACGCGAGCGCGGCGCGCCCGTGCACGTGCACGACCTCGACGCGGCACGGGCCCGGGGCGAGATCCGCAAGCCGATGTCGGGGTGGGGGCCCGTTCGGCTCCGGCCCCTCGTCGGGTTCCTCGCCTACACGGCGCGGCGCGGCGGCCTGCGCATCCCGCCGGTGACGGACCTCGCGTCGCTGGAGGCCGGTGCGACCCTCGACCTGCCGGGCTCACCGCGGATCGTCCACCTGCCCGGCCACACGCCCGGCAGCGTCGCGATCCACGTCCCGACCGCGGATGCCCTGTTCGTGGGGGACGCGATGACCACGCGCAGCGTCCTCACCGGGGCGACCGGTCCCCGGCTCGCGCCGTTCACGCTCGCGCCGGCCGAGGCCCTGGCCAGCCTCGGACGCCTCGAGGGGATCGAGGCCCGCTGGCTGCTGCCGGGTCACGGCCCGGCCTGGACCGGCGGCGTGCCCGAGGCGCTGCGACGGATCCGTGCGCAGGCCGTCGCGGACGGCGTGCCGGCCGGGTGAAGTCGGCCGGGCCGCTCGGCCCGGCGCGCCCGCTCGGCCCAGCGCGTCTGCTCGGCCCAGCGCGTCTGCTCGGCCCAGCGCGCCCGCTCGGACGCCCGGTTTCCGGATCATCCGAACGCCGCGCGCCGGGGGAGCCGGGCTCGGCGGGCCAACCCTGGCGACCGGGTCTGCCGCACGTGACGCGCGAGCAGGGCCCGCTCCGTCGCGTGCTCGGGTGACGGCTGGGAGCAGCTGCGAGGCGAAGGCCGGGGCCGCATCGCGCCCCGAGACGGTCCGCCCGTTCGGATCATCCGAAATCCGGGCATGGTGGTGCGGCCAGGCCCGGCGGTGACCGGCGACGACGCCTGGCCGAGGTGTCCGCCACGGGCCCCGTCCCGAGTGGTACCGTCGCCTCGTGCCCGTTCCTCGCCGCTATGTCACCGACGCGATCGTCCTGTCCCGCTTCGACCTTGGCGAGGCCGACCGGGTCCTGACGCTGATCACGCCCCAGCACGGCAAGCTCAAGGCCATCGCCAAGGGGATCCGGCGCCCGACGTCCCGCCTCGGCGGCTCGCTGGAGCCGTTCGCGGAGCTGCGGGTGGCCCTGGCGCGCGGCCGCACGTTCGACGTCGTCACCGAGGTGCACGTCGGCCACGCGTGGCTGGCGCTCCGCGACCGGCTGGAGAGCGCCGCCACCGCCTGGTACCTCGCGGAGCTGGCGGATCGGAGCCTCGAGGAGCGCCACGAGGCGGAGCCGCAGTACGCCCTGCTGCACCGCGCCTACGAGCTGCTCGACGCGGGCATGGCGCCCGGGCGGGTCGCCCGCTGGTACGAGATGCACCTCGCCGACGAGCTGGGCCAGCGGCCCGAGGTGGACCGGTGCGTGGAGTGCGATCGGATGCTGGAGGCAACCGAGGCGTTCCGCTGGGTGCCGCCGCTGGGCGGCGTCCTGTGCGGTCGCTGCCCGGGTCCGCCGGCCGAGCGCGCCGGCCTGAGCCTCGACGCGCTCAAGCTGCTCAAGGCGTACCAGCGCCTGGACATCGAGGCGATCGCTTCGCTCCGACTGTCGGAGGAGACCGAGCGCGAGGTCGAGGCGGCGATGCGCGAGTTCATGCGCATCGCCCTCGAGCGCGATCCGCGCTCACTCGCGTTCCTGGACGAGGTGAGAGCCCGGCCCGGCGCCCGGCCGGCGACGGTGTAGCGGGGAGGTCCCGGTGGTCTTCGATACGGGAAGCGCGTCCTACGAGCATGCCCTGGAGCGGTTGCGCAGCGACAGGATCGGCTGGCTGACCACCGTGACGCCCGCGGGCCAGCCCCAGACGTTCCCGATCTGGTTCCTGTGGGACGAGGGGGAGCTGCTCGTGTACAGCGACCGCCGGGCGAAGCGCAACGACAACGTCCGGGCCAACCCGCGGGTTTCGCTCCACCTCAACGACAACGGCAGCGGCGGCGACATCGTCATCGTCGAGGGGGAGGCGAGGATCGACGACGCCACGCCGGCCGTCCCCGGCAACCCCGCCTACCTCGCGAAGTATGACGACTGGATCACCGACTACCTGGGCTCGCCCGAGGAGATGGCGGGGGTCTACAACGTGCCGCTGCGGATCCGTCCGACGCGCGGCCGCGCCTTCGGGGCCTGACGCCGTGAGCGCGCGCGGCCGCGTCGCCCTCGCCGCAGGTGGCCTCGCCGTGGGAGCCCTCGCCGCGGCCCGGCCGGTCCTCGATGCCGCCATGGCCAGCAGCGATCGGCGGCGCAACCGGACGCCGCCCGAGGCGACGACGCCGGTCTCCGAGCGGGCGCGCGCCCTCCACGCGACCCTCCGCGTCGCGGACCTGCACGCGGACTCGCTGCTCTGGGGCCGCGACCTGCTCGAGTGGGGCGACCGGGGACACGCGGACGTCCCGCGACTGATCGAGGGTCGGGTCGCGATCCAGGTGCTCGCCTGCTCGGTGAAGGTGCCACGCCACCTCAACATCGAGCGCAACGAGGACACCAGCGACGAGGTGCTCAAGATCGCCCTTGCCCAGCGCTGGCCGCCCCGGACGTGGCGCAGCATCATGGCCCGCGCCCTGCATCTCGCGGCGCGGGCGCGCGCGCTCGAGGCGCACGCCGGCGGCGCGTTCCGCCTGATCACGACCCGCGAGGCGCTCGCGGCGTACCTGGCGGTTCGCGGCCGCGACCCCGCGATGACCGCGGGGTTGCTCTCGATCGAGGGCGCCACGGCGCTCGACGACGACCCGGCCAACGTCGAGGTGGTGGCGGACGCCGGCTTCCGCATGATCTCGCCGGCCCATTTCACCGACACCGTGTTCGGCGGCTCGGCGCACGGTGCGGTCCAGGGCGGGTTGACGGACCTCGGGCGCGAGATGGTCCGCCGGATGGAGGCACGGGGCGTCCTGCTCGACGTCGCCCACGCCTCGGCGGCCACGATCGACGATGCGCTGGCCGTCTCGACGCGGCCCTTCGTCGCCTCGCACACCGGCCTGCGCGGCGTGCGGGACAACGCGCGCAACCTGAGCGATGCGCACCTCGACGGGATCGCCGCCAGCGGCGGCCTGGTGGGCATCGGCTTCTGGCCCACGGCCTGCGGCGGCAGGGACCCGGCGGCGAT
>MGOE01000069.1:6183-6742 GCA_001797035.1 Chloroflexi bacterium RBG_16_72_14 | reverse complement strand
CGCCCGCTCGATCGGCTACGCCGTGGAGCGGGTCGGCGTGGACCACGTGGCGCTGGGCTCGGACTGGGACGGCTCGGTTTCGGTCCCGTTCGACGCCGCCGGCGTGGTCCGGCTGACGGACGCGCTCCTCGACGCGGGCCTCGACGAGCCCGCGATCCGTGCGGTGATGGGCGAGAACGTGCTGCGCGTGCTCGGGGCGACGCTGCCGGAGGCCTGAGCGGTCGTCAGACCAGCGGCGCGATCAGCGCGGCCGCCCTCGCCGCCCCGTCACCCTCGACGGTGCGATACGCCACGGGGCGATCGATCTCGTCGACGATCGCCGCGGCAATGACCTCGGGCGGCGAATCGGCGAACTCCATGCAGCGTCCCGCGCCGTAGCGCTCCAGGCGATGGCGGACGTGCCGTCGCTGCTCGAAGTGGTTCTCGAGCGGGAAGTAGAGGAACGGGCGCCGCGCCGCCGCGAGCTCCATCGTGGTGGTCAGGCCGCCCTGGACGACGGCGAGGTCGCACGCGACGAGGTGCCGGTACAGGTCGGGGACGAAGGCCCGGACCTCGACGC
>MGOE01000069.1:5161-6166 GCA_001797035.1 Chloroflexi bacterium RBG_16_72_14 | reverse complement strand
CCGGGTCGATGCGCGGGCCGGCGACAGCGATCATGCGCAGCCCGCTGACCAGGCGTGCGGCCGCCGGATAGGCGGCGACGACCCGGCGCAGGAGCGCCTCGCCGACACCCGAACCGCCCACGGTGACGATCACGACGCGCTCGCCCGGGCGGTAGCCGAGCTCTCGGCGCAGCTCCTCCCGGCGCTCGACGAGCGGTGCCGGGTCGAAGCCCGTGATGTAGCCGCTGAACGCGAAGTGCTGCTCGGTCCAGTCGCGGATCCGGGGCAACCCGGGCCCGAACGCGTCCGCCACGATGTCGTCCGCCTCGCCCACGAAGATGGCCCGGTCGCGCAGCCGGGGAAAGCGCTCGACGTGCTCGATCATCTCGGCGTTGTAGTCGGCGGTGAGGAAGGCCTCGCGCTCGCCGCCGTCGGGCATCGGCAGCCAGCCGACGAAGTCGGTCAACCACGCGAACGCCGTGCGCTTGAGCTCCGGGTTCTCGTGCAGGAAGTGGTCCACGTCCCAGGCCTCGTCGCCGACGACCAGGTCGTACTCGCCCTCCTCGACGGCGTCGTGGAACACCATGAAGTTCGAGACCAGGATCTCGTCCATGCGCCGGATCGCGGAGAAGGCGTTGAGGTCGTGCCCGGAAGCCTCGGCGGTGAAATGCGCCGACTCCGACGCGAGCTCCGCGCTCAGCGGGTGGATCCGCTCCCCGTGCGTCTCGAGGACGGTCGTGACCGGGTGCTGGGCCAGCCAGTCGATCTCGAGGTCGGGACGGAGCGCCCGCAGCTCGTCGGCGATGGCCAGGTCGCGCTGGGCGTGGCCGAGTCCGATGGGGGACGAGAGGAACAGCGCCCGCCGACGGCGCGCCAGCGAGCGGGTCCATGTCCGCGTGAGCGGCGTGGTCATGACGGCACCTCCCGCAGCGAGCGCACGAAATCGCGGATGAGCAGGTTTACCCGGACCGGCTCGCGCGCGAGCGGGATGTGGCCCGAGCCTTCGAGCACGACGAGGCGCCCGCG
>MGOE01000069.1:4804-5074 GCA_001797035.1 Chloroflexi bacterium RBG_16_72_14 | reverse complement strand
CCCTCGCCAGCGCCTCCGTCGCGCCTCCGTCGCCCAGCGCCTTCGCGTCCTCGATCAGCAGGAGGGTTTCCGGATCCGTCTCGAGTCCCCAGCCCACGCAGTCCTCGATCGCCTTCGTCGAATGTGGCTCGGCGAAGCACTCGCCGAAGAAGAACTCGAGGAAGTCGGGGTAGTCACGGCGCCAGTAGTGGCGGTTGTACTTGGCCCAGCCCTCGTGGACGGGCAGCTGCGCCTCGAACGCCGCGATCGCCGCCTCGCGGCTCGCCGATC
>MGOE01000069.1:1749-4778 GCA_001797035.1 Chloroflexi bacterium RBG_16_72_14 | reverse complement strand
CGGCCCCGGAGACTCGCTGCGGATGACGGGCGGCGAGGACCAGCGCCCAGCGCGCCCCCATCGACAGCGACACGATCACGGCCGTCGGCGTCCCGGTCGCCTCGAGGACCGCGAGCGCGTCGTCCGCGAACGCCTCGGTCGTGTACTGATCGGCCGTCGCGGGCCGGCCCGATCGCCCGTTGCCACGCCCGTCGAACGTCACGACCCGGAACTGCCGGGCGAGGTACGGGATCTGCGCCTTCCAGAAGCGCGAGTGGATGATCGACCACGTCGGCAGCAGCAGGATCGTCGGGCTGCCGTCGCCGTACCGCTCCCACGCGATCCGCACCCCGTGGCGTTCCACGAACCCGGTGGCATCGGGGTACCGGGCGCGCGACGGGCCCGTCTTGATCGTCTGGATGGTGGATGCGGGGGACGCGCACATCCGACGTCACTCCTCGAGCGAGCGGATCACCTCGCCGATCTTGCGCAATGCCGAGCGGGTCGGCAGCTCGGACTCCTCGAACCCGAGCAGGATCGCCGCCTCGGCGCCCAGGAACGGCATGCCCATCAGGGCGGCGACCTCGGCGGGGGTGAACGGGCCCAGCGTGCCTCGGCGCTGCGCCTCGCGCTCCGCGACGCCGGTGAGCAGACGGAACCAGCCGCCCAGGAACGAGCGGACGGCCGCGGCGACCTCCGGGTCGGACCAGCCGGCGGCGATCATCTCCTGGAGCACCCGGACGTACCCCGACTCGAGATCCTCCTCGAGGAACTCGCAGGCGCGCTCCCACTGCCGCCACAGGGGTTCCGGCCCGGCGTACATCGAGCGCTGGCGCTCCAGCAGCCGGACGTTCTCGGCCTCGAGCAGCGCCAGGATGAGCTGCCCGCGGCTGCCGAAGTGGTAGTGGATCTGGCTGAGCGGGACCTCGGCGGCCTCGGCGACGGCGCGGGTCGTGAGGTTCGCATAGCCCTCGGCGAGGAGCCGGGCTCGAGCGGCGGCGAGGATGGACGCGCGCGTATCCGCCGCCGCCTGGTGGCGACGCTCGGCGCGCGTCTGGGGCGCGGCTTCGGTCCCGTCCACGTGCGTTCGAGCATACGACGCCCGCGTCATCCGGCGACCGCGTACACGGCCGCGAAGACCAGGAGGACGCCCAGTGGCCGCGTGAGCCGCCGGCCCCAGGGCAGGTTCTTCTCGACGGCCGTGACGGCACCCAGGGCCAGCATCGCCGTCACGCTGCCCAGGCCCACGCCGAACATCACGAGCATCAGCGACCAGCAGCAGCCGACGCAGAAGGCGCCGTGGGCGATCCCCATGAGCAGCGCCTCGCGACGGGGGCTGGTGCCCTGCCAGCGGTTCATGACGAAGCCCAGCGGGCTGCGGCACGCGTCGAGGCACCGGTCGCGGAGCGGGCTGAACTGCCACAGGCCGGCGGCGAGGAGCGTGACGCCCATGATCGCCTGGGGATGCTCTGCCAGCCACGGCAGCGCAACGACAGCGGCGTGGATGCCCCGGTCGAGCATCCACGCCGCGACTCCGAACGTCCCCCAGGCCACGAGATAGCCGCCCACAAGCAGGCCCACGAGGAGCCCCGGCCGGGGGCGGCGCCCCACCAGGGCCCCGAACGTGACCACGAGCGGCACGCTCGAAGGCAGCATCATCGCGATGATCATCACCACCCAGCCGAGGGTGAACAGCGCCGCCTCGAGCGGCAGCGACCCGACACCGCCCTCGTGCTGGAGATACCGGGCCCACGGCGACTCCGCCCACAGCCAGAGCGTCACCCAGGCGAGGCCCGACAGCGCGACGAGCGATCCGGCGAGGATCGCCCGATCGCGCCGGGCGTCGCGGAGATGGGACGCGGCGAACATCGGATCGTCGTCCGCTCAGGCCGCGAAGCGGAAGTGCCCCTGGAGGGCGTTGTTGCCTTTTCGGTCCACGTTCGGGAGCCCGTGCGGCGTCCCGTCCCGGGTGAAGTAGCTCGACTTCGACGCGTAGACGGGAGAGCCCGGGATCGTCGAGAACACGGTCTCGGAGAGCACGGTCGTCTTGCCGGTCGCGCCGGTGTAGGGGATCAGGTCCGCGTCGGCGATCTCGCCGATCGTCAACCGGCCCTGGCCGCCGTCGACCGTGAACGTGATCGGGACGCGCTCGACCGATACGACTTCGCCGATCAGCCCGGCCAGGTCCTTGATCGCCCCGCCGAGCTGGCCGGTGAACACCTTGAGCAGCTGGCCCTGCTGCTCGTCGGTCGAGCCGTCGTCGACGAACACGGCCGCCTTCCACGAGGCGGGGACGAGGACGTTGCCGGGGATGTGGACCGACAGGGCGACCGTCCGCCCGGTGACGTCGACGCCCTCGATCGCGCCGCTGTCGATGTGCCAGGCCAGCGCGGAGTCGCAGGTCCCGCCGTCCGGGTCCTCGCCGATCCAGCAGGGGCAGAGCACGTTGCAGGAGCAGACCTCGAGCAGCCTGCCTTCGATCTCGTAGGCCATGGGACGCAACCTCCAGGACGCCGGACCCTCTCAGTCGGTCGATCGACCGACATCGGTCGGATGACCGACACCATACAAGGTCGTGTCAAGCCCGTCGGTGGGGCCCGATGCGTCAAGGACGGTGGGTAATCCCTCCTCGCCGGTGTCACGGGAGATGATCTGCCGCCGAGCACCCTCGGCGAACAGCGTCGGCCATGACATGAAACTGACAGAGGGGCATACGCTACATTGACAGACTGACGACAGTGTGGCACGGTCGAGGTGCAGCAGGAGCCACACGATGACCGCACCCACGATCTACGCGACCGAGGTCCGACGGGTCCGCGACGCCGGTCTCGAGACCTCCGACATCGCAGCTGCGACCGGTACGGACCCCACGACGGTCGCGTCCTGGCTATCGTCACGCCGCTCACCCACGGGCCAGCGTCGGATGCGCCTTATCGACCTCGCCGCGATCGTCGAGCGGGCGTCGGGGGTGATGGACCCGGCCTTCGTCCCGATCTGGCTGAACAGGCCAGTGCGGGCGCTCGGCGATGAGCGGCCAGTCGAGCGCATCG
>MGOE01000069.1:0-1736 GCA_001797035.1 Chloroflexi bacterium RBG_16_72_14 | reverse complement strand
CCGCTCGGTGCTGCGCCTCCTCGCGCAGCTCGAAAACGACACCTTCTCCTGAGCACGCGGCTGGAAAGGAGTCGTGTCGTCGGTCGCTGGTTCCGCATCACGCGACCCGGATCCTCCGCGCTGTTCTGGAGCCGCGACCCCTTCGACGCGCGCTGGCAGCGTGGCGCGGTCGTCCGCGGCCTCTATCTCGCCTGCTGCACGGATACCGCCTGGGCCGAGTGGATGCGGGCGACGGCGGAGGACGGTGTTCCGCCGTCCGCGCGCCTGCCTCGCGACGCGTGGCCGCTCGATGTCGATGTCGATGGAATCGCAGATCTCTCCGCCCACGACACGCTGGCAGACCTCGGCCTGCCGCCGATCCACCCAACGCAGGGGCAGTGGCCGGCGTACCAGGCGGTTGGCGAGGACCTCTGGCGCGTGGGAGCCGCCGGCATCCTCGCACCGTCGGCGGCGCACGAGGGGCATCAGATCCTGTGCGTGTTCCGGACCGCGCCTGCGATCCCGGGGGTCACCGAGGTTCCGCCGCCGACGACCTACGAGACGATCCCCGTCATTCCTGTCGGCCTGCGGACGTAGGGGCCGTCAGCCCGCGTTTGATCGGTCGATTGCCAACCGTCCTTGAGAACGGTCAGGCGGTCCCGTTGTCGGCGGAGCGCGAAGCGCGCTGGTCTCGTCCGGGCATGTGATCAGGGCGGAACCGTGAGCGCACCCGGTGGCTCTGCTAGCATCGGACGGCCAACCATCCCGCGCGGCCCTTCCACGGTCGCGTATCAGCGGAGCTCTCCCGTGACCCCCGAACCCGTCGATCCCGAGGCCGTCGCGCCCGCGGTCGCCAACCTCGACACCATCGTGTCGCTGTCCAAGCGGCGCGGGTTCATCTTCCCGTCGTCGGAGATCTACGGCGGCATCAACGCCGTGTGGGACTACGGGCCCCTGGGCGTGGAGCTCAAGAACAACGTCAAGCGCGCCTGGTGGCGCGCGATGGTCCAGGACCGCAACGACATCGTGGGCCTCGACGCGGGCATCCTGATGCACCCCCAGGTCTGGGTCACCAGCGGGCACGTCGCCTCGTTCAGCGCCCCGCTCGTGGAGTGCGGGACCTGCCGCCGCCGCTACCGGCTGGACGAGCTGCCGGGCGCGGAGGACCTGTCGGCCACCGACCTGCGGGACGAGACGATCGTCAGTCGCCTGGGCCTCGTGTGCCCCAACGACGGCGGCCCGCTGTCCGCGCCCCGCCGGTTCAACCTCATGTTCACGTCGCACATGGGCCCGGTCGAGGACGAGGCATCGATCGTCTACTTCCGCCCCGAGACGGCGCAGGGCAGCTACGTCAACTTCAAGAACGTCCTCAACAGCTCGCGCAAGAAGATCCCGTTCGGCATCGCGCAGATCGGGAAGAGCTTCCGGAACGAGATCAGCCCCGGCAACTTCGTGTTCCGGATGCGCGAGTTCGAACAGATGGAGATGCAGTACTTCGTGCGGCCCGAGGAGGGCGCGGCGCAGGCCTTCGAGGACTGGCTGCCGAAGCGCCGGGCGTGGTACGAGGCCTACGGCGTGACCCCGTCGCGGCTCCGGTTCCGCGAGCACGCGCCGGACGAGCTGGCCCACTACGCGAAGAAGGCGATCGATGTCGAGTACCGCTTCCCGTTCGGCTGGAAGGAGCTCGAGGGCGTCCACAACCGGGGCGACTTCGACCTCGGCAACCACGCCAGGGCATCGGGCGAGAACCTCGAGTA
>MGOE01000068.1:9386-11608 GCA_001797035.1 Chloroflexi bacterium RBG_16_72_14 | reverse complement strand
CTGGCGGCTGGGCCTCGATCTCGGCGACCTTGCCGACCGGGCGCTGGTCGTGACGCTCGCGGCGTGGGCTGCGGCGGGCCTGCTCGCGCTGGCAGGTGCGCGACTGCCGGCCCTGGCGGGTGCCAGCTGGCCGGCCCACGCGATGCCGGGCGGCGCACCCGACCGCGGGCGGTCGCTCGGGGCGGCCAGCGCGGCGGTCATGGCCCGGGAGTCGCGCCTCGGGTCGATCGAGGCGACGACCGTCCTGCTGGTCCTCGATGCCCTGTTTGCCGTGTTCGTCGTCCTCCAGCTCGCGTACCTGTTCGGCGGCCGGGACACGCCGGCGGCCGTGGGGCTCACGTACGCGGAGTACGCGCGCCGGGGCTTCTTCGAGCTGGTCGCCGTGGCGGTGCTGGCCGGGTCGCTCGTGGTGGCGTTCGACCTGGCCGTCGTGCGGCGGTCGATCGCCCAGCTCGCGGCCGCCGTGGGGCTGCTCGTGCTGACCACGGTGGTCCTCGCGTCCGCCCTGCTCCGGCTCCGCCTGTACCAGGACGCCTACGGCTGGACCGAGCTCCGGTTCGTGGTCCTGGTGGCGATCGGCTGGCTGGCGGCCGCGGTGGTCGTGACCGTCGTGCTGCTCGCGAGCCGCCGGACGCGCTGGACGCTCCACGTCCTGGGGATCATGGTGCTCGTCACGGTCGCGGGCATGAACGTCGTGGGGCCGCAGGCGTTCGTCGCGGACCGGAACCTGGAGCGGGCGCTCGACCCATCGCTCGTGCCGGCGGGCGGCCGGACCGGTCTGGACACGCCGTACCTGGCCTCGCTGGGGGACGAGGCGGTGCCGGCCGTCGCGCACGCCATCGCCCGGCTGCCGGAACCAGCCGACCGGGCCCGCCTCGAGCGCTTCCTCGACGGGCGGGCGACTGAGCTGCGGGAGAACCCGGCGCTGCTCGGCTGGCCCGCCTGGAACCTGGCCCGCGAGCGGGCACGCGCGGCGCTCGCGGACCGCTGAGAAGCCGCCGTGCCGATCGGACCCGGCGCCCGCGACGCGACGGCGCGACCCGGGCCGCATGGACCCGGGTCGCGAACGACGGTCAGGCCTCGCCGCCCCAGCCGGGGATCGGGCCGTTGGGCCGGCGGGGTGCGCGCGGCACGAGGCGCCGGTACAACCAGCGCCCGACCAGGACGAGCACGACCAGCACGAGGATGACCGGCAGCCACACGATGCCGATCCAGATCGCAGCGCTGACCAGCGTCTGGCCCGCCCCGATCAGGGTGGCGGTGGCGCCGTCCACGTCCTTGGCCGGGTCCCAGCCCTGTGCCTGCTCCTGGACGGCCACGATCTGCAGCCCGAACGTCGTCACCAGCGTCCCGTAGGCCACCTGGTCCTGGAGCCTCGCGAGCTGGCCGTCGAGCTGCTCGATCTGGCCGCGGATCTGCGTCAGCTGCGCCTCGACCTCGAGCAGGTCGCTGATCTTGCCGGCGCTCTTCGCGATCTCCTGGAGCGAGGCCTCGCTCGCCCGCAGGTTCCGCAGCCGTGCCTCGAGGTCGACGATCTGGCCGCCGACCTCCGTCGCCTGCGTCTGCTCGGCCACGACCTTGGACGCGAGGCCGCGGAGATCGGCGATCGCGTCCTCCCAGCGGGTGGCCGGGATGCGGTAGGTGATGGTCGCGACGGACCGGTCGCCGTCGTTCGACTCCTCCGACGCGCCGATGTACCCGCCGACGGCGAGCACCGCGGCCTTGGCCCGCGCGAGCGCCGGCTGCAGGTCGTCGACGACGAGCTGGAGCGAGCCCGTGTACACGATCTGGAGGTCGTCGCGGGGCGTCGACGGGACGTAGCCGCCGGACCCGTCGTCGGGGAGGGTGCCGGACCCGTCGCCGTCCTCGAAACCCGGGGCAGGCGCCGCCGTCGGGGCGCCCCTGTAGGGCTCCTCGCCCACCGGGCCGCCGACCGTGCTCAGGATCTGTGAGGTCGCGCCACCGGCGCAGGCGGCAACCAGCGCGCCCACCACCAGCAGCAGGATGAGGCGGGGCGCGACGCCCCGTCGCTCGATAGCCCCCATGGTCGCCACCTCCGAGGAGTGCGTGTCCGATCTGATGGTCGTGTCGCGGGACGCCGAGCGGGGGACGCATGCGGCGTCGCGGCGGTTCCGCGGCCCCGGGCACGCGCCATGCGTTCGCCGTCATCGTGCGGGTGCGACCCGCAACGGTCGCTCGGTGGCGACCCGCAACGGCGGGTG
>MGOE01000068.1:0-9367 GCA_001797035.1 Chloroflexi bacterium RBG_16_72_14 | reverse complement strand
CCGGGCACGCCGCGGCGCGGTAAGGTTGGGGCCCATGCGCCTCCCCTTCGACCCCCCGATCGAGCCGATGCTGGCCAAGGCCTCCGACGCGCTGCCCGAGGGCGACGGCTGGCTGTTCGAGCCCAAGTGGGACGGCTTCCGCGCGATCGTGTTCCGCGACGGCGACGAGGTCTACACGCAGAGCCGGGACCTCAAGCCCCTGGACCGCTACTTCCCGGAGCTGGCGGCGCCGTTCCGCGCCCAGCTGCCGGAGCGCTGCGTCCTGGACGGCGAGGTCGTGATCGCGCGGGACGGCGGCCTTGCCTTCGAGGCGCTGCTGCTCCGGATCCACCCGGCCGAGTCCCGGGTGCGGATGCTCGCGGCCGAGACGCCCGCCTCGTTCGTCGCCTGGGACCTGCTCGCGCTCGGCGACGAGGACCTGCGCGGCGTGCCCCAGGGCGAGCGCCGGGCGCGGCTCGAGGCCGTCCTCGGCGGGGTGGCGCCGCCGGTCCACCTCACGCCCGCGACGCGTGACCGGGCCCTCGCCGCCGACTGGTTCGACCGGTTCGAGGGGGCGGGTCTGGACGGGGTCGTCGCGAAGCGCCTGGACGGGACGTACCAGCCCGGCAAGCGGGCGATGCTCAAGATCAAGCACGAGCGGACCGCGGACTGCGTGGTGGCCGGGTTCCGGTGGCACAAGAACGGCCCCGGGACGCACGTGGGGTCGCTGCTGCTGGGCCTGTTCGACGAGACGGGCACGCTCCACCACGTGGGCATCACCTCGTCGTTCACCTGGGAGCGGCGGGCCGCGCTGGTCGAGGAGCTGGCGCCGCTCCGGGAAGGGGCGCTGGAGGGCCATCCGTGGGCGGAGTGGGCGGAGTGGTCCGCGGCGGGGTCCGCCGACGCGTCCGGCCAGCGCCTGCCGGGCGCCGGCTCGCGCTGGAACCGGGGCAAGGACCTGTCCTGGGAGCCGCTCCGGACGGAGCGCGTGGCCGAGGTCGCGTACGACCACCTCCAGGGCGACCGGTTCCGGCACGCGACGACGTTCCGCCGCTGGCGCGCGGACAGGGCCCCGGCGGACTGCCGGTACGACCAGCTGGAGACCACCACGCCGTTCGAGCTGTCACGGATCTTCGGCGTCGACCTGTAGCCGGGCATGGACGGGTGGGCTCGCCGACCGTGTCACGTGGATCGGACAGGGGTCGCCCGTGTGACGGAGGGTGATCAGTCGCGAATCTCGGTCGCCTGCGACCAGACCACCTGCCAGCGGCCGTCGCGGCGCTCGTACAGGTCCGTGTGCATCGTGTGCAGGCGAGGGCCGTCCGGGCCGCGGAACGTCATCTCGGCCGGATAGCGGACGGCCGCCACATCGCCGTGCTCGCGCAGCTCGATCTCTCCGGCCTCCCAGCTCCAATAGTCGATGTCGCGGGTCCGGACCGCGGCGAGGTACTCGGCCTTCGACAGCCTCCGCCCGGACGGGGTGATCAGCTCGAAGTCGTCCGCGTGGAGCTCGGCCGCCCGGTCCATGTCGCGCTCCACGAGCGCCCGGAGGCGGTCGCGCTCGATCGCGGCCAGGTCGTCCGCGTCAGGCACCGGGATCCGTGGCGGCGGTCGGGTCCCGCGGCTTCCGCGGCGCGCGCTCCGGCTGGCCGGCCCGGTCCGGCCACTCGTAGCCCGCCCACGGGTCGTAGTCCGGGTCGAGGGGCTCCTGCGGCGGGCGCAGCGCCTCCGGCACGTGGATCAGGTTGACCCGCAGCCGGTACCAGACGTAGGCGCGGCCACGCATGCCGTCGGTCAGGATGTCGGCGGGCTCGAGGTGCGCGGCGGCCTCGGGGTGGCGGGCCTTCCAGCGCTCGAGCCCCTCGTTGACCTCGGCCTTGGTGGCCGCCCGGGCAATCTCGATGACCGGGATCGAGGTCTTCCGCCGCCCGGTCGGCGTCGGGCGGGTGCCCTCCCACTCCGTCGGCAGCCCCGCGTTGCGATCACCGGCCGCGACCGCCGCCGCCCGCTCCGCGGCGACTTCCGGCGGCGGCCCGCCGTCCACGCCCCGGCCCTCGTACTCCGTGTCGTACCGCCGCTTGCGGGACGGCTGGACGCGCGGCGGCTCGCCGGCCTGCTTGGCGTAGTTGGGGGGCCACGGGGCGTCACCCATGCCCTCGGCCTCGTGGCGGGCCGACAGCTCGAGCAGCGCGTCCAGCGAGCCCACCGCGTCGTCGATCCCGGCCCCGGCGTCGCCCCGCTCGGCGTAGATGGCCGGCACCGTCGCCAGCGTGAAGTCCTCGGCCGCGACGTCGGCCACCTCGTCCCAGCGCAGCGGGAACGAGACGCGCGCATCGGGCAGCGGGCGCACGGAGTACGCGGAGGCCACGGTCCGGTCCTTCGCGTTCTGGTTGTAGTCGAGGAACACGCCGTGGCGCTCCTCCTTCCACCACTTGGAGGTGGCGATGGACGGTGCCCGCCGCTCCACGTCACGGGCCAGGGCCAGCGCCGCCCGCCGGACCTGCGGGTACGTCCAGCGGCGCTCGATCCGCACGTTGACGTGGATCCCGCGCGAGCCCGACGTCTTCGGCCAGCCGGTCAGGCCGACGGGCTCGAGCGCCTCGCGCACGACGACCGCCACCTCGCGCACCTGCGACCAGGGCACGCCGGGCACGGGATCGAGGTCCACGCGCAGCTCGTCGGGGTGGTCCATGTCATCGGCGCGGACGGGGTGCGGGTTGAGGTCGATGCAGCCGAGGTTGGCGACCCAGGCCAGGCCCGCCGCCTCGTCCACGACGATCTCGTCGGCCGTCCGCCCGGACGGGAAGGTGAGGGTCGCGACCCGCATCCACGCGGGCCGGTTGTCGGGCGCCCGCTTCTGGAAGAACGGCTCCTTGTCGATGCCGTCCACGAACCGCTTGAGCGCCATCGGCCGGCCGCGGACGCCGACCAGGGCGCCCTCGGCGACGGCCAGGAAGTAACGGACGACGTCGAGCTTGGTGTAACCGGCCTTCGGGAAGTAGACCTTGTCCGGGTTGCTGATCGTGACCTCGCGGCCGCCGACCTCGATGTGCTCCTTGCGCGGTGCCATGGGTCGAATGCTCGCATGGCACGGCAAGCGCGGGCAGTGGGCGTGGGCGGTGGGCGACCGGCCCGGGCCTCGCCCAGGGGCATCCGGCGCGCCGTCGATTCCCGTGTGGCCCGTTCGTCGCTAGGATGACGGGCCGGAGCCACCGGGCCCCGCCGGAACCATGGAGGCACCGCGACGTGCGCTACCTGCTGCTGATCTACGAGGAGCCACCGGCCACGCCCCCCACCGAGGAGGAGTGGGCGGTGATGATGCCCCAGTACACCGCCTTCGGCCAGTGGCTCCGGGACACGGGCCAGTACCTCGGCGGCGAAGCGCTCCAGCCGGTCACCGACGCGACGACGGTGTCCGTGCGCGACGGCCGCCGGATCGTCACCGACGGGCCGTTCGCCGAGACCAAGGAGCACCTGGGCGGCTACTACCTCATCGACGCGAAGGACCTCGACGCGGCCATCGAGGCCGCCGCCCGGGTGCCGGGCGCCCGGTTCGGCAAGATCGAGGTCCGGCCGATCGTGGAGTTCGGCTGAGCGCGGACGCCTCCCCCGGCGACGCCGTCGCCCGTGCGTTCCGCGAGGAGCACGGGCGGGCGGTCGCGACGCTGATCCGGGTCCTGGGCGACTTCGACCTCGCCGAGGAGGCGGTCGCGGACGCGTACGTCGTCGCGCTCGAGCGCTGGCCGGCGGACGGGATCCCGGCGAACCCGGGGGCCTGGATCACGACGACGGCACGCAACCGCGCGATCGACCGGGCCCGGCGCGCGCGCCGGTTCGCGGACAAGGCCGAGGCGATCGCCCGCGACGAGGCGTTCGAGGCGGCCCGTCGGGAGGCGGCGCTGCTCGCCGCGGCGGAGGACGAGATGGCCCCGATCCCGGACGACCAGCTGCGCCTCATCTTCACCTGCTGCCACCCGGCGCTCGCGCCGGAGGCCTCGGTTGCGCTGACCCTGCGCACGCTCGGCGGGCTCACGACGCCCGAGATCGCCCATGCCTTCCTCGTCCCGGAGCCGACGCTCGCCCAGCGGCTCGTCCGCGCGAAGCGCAAGATCCGCGAGGCCGGCATCTCGTACGAGGTCCCGGCGGCGGACCGCCTGGCCGACCGGCTGGAGCCGGTGCTGCGTGTGCTGTACCTCGTGTTCAACGAGGGCTACGACGCGACCGCCGGGGACGCGCTGATACGCCGCGAGCTGTGCGCCGAGGCGATCCGCATGACGCGGGTCGTGGCGGAGCTGCTGCCCGGGGAGCCTGAGGTCATGGGCCTGCTCGCGCTGCTGCTGCTCACGGACGCGCGGCGTCCCGCGCGCGAGGGGCCGGCTGGCGAGCTCGTGCGCCTCGAGGACCAGGACCGAGGCCGGTGGGACGCGGCCGCGATCGCGGAGGGCCGGGCGCTCGTCGACCGGGCGCTGCGCCTGGGCCGCGCTGGCCCGTACCAGCTCCAGGCGGCGATCGCGGCGGTGCACGATGAGGCGCCCACCGCCGCCGCGACGGACTGGCCGCAGATCCTCGGCCTGTACGAGGTGCTGGCACGGCTGGCGCCCTCGCCGGTCGTCTCGCTCAACCGTGCCGTGGCCGTGGCCGAGGTGGCCGGGCCGGCGGCTGGCCTGGCCGCCGTGGATGCCCTGGCTCGCGACCCGGCGATGACGGAGTACCGGTTCTTCCACGCAGCCCGCGCCGAGCTGCTGCGCCGGCTGACTCGCTGGGCCGAGGCGGCCGACGCCTACGGCCGGGCGCTGGCCCTGGCGCCCAACGCGCCGGAGCGAGCGTTCCTGGAGCGACGGCTGGCCGAGGTCCGGGGGCGTTCGCTCCAGGGCTGAGGCCGGGCCCGCGGCGCGCGCTCGCCCCCCGCCACGACCTGGCCGGGACCTCGAGGTGATGCTCCTCCGGTCGCCCAGCGACCCAACGAGCGCGCCGCGGGACGGATTCGCCGCCCGCCGACCCGAACGTTGCGCCGCAACCCCCGCGCGTGCGTCGAAGCGCGCGCCGGGCGACCGGATCGTCGCGGCGTGTGCTCGTTGGGTCTCCCAGCGACCGGGACGCGCCCGAGGGACGCGCCCGAGGGACGCGCCCGGGGGACGCGCCCGAGGGACGCGCCCGAGGGACGCGCCTTGGGGGCCGCGGCCGAGCGCCGCCGTCAGCCCGCGAGCGGCACCTCGCTCATGAGGCCGATGTTGTTCCCGTCGGGGTCCTTCGTGAAGCACATCCAGAGCTCGCTCGACCCGTCGCGGTGGACGACGTGCGGCCGCTCGCCGAAACTCACGCCGCGGGCTTCGAGGGCCTCGACCGCCGCGCCGATGTCCGGGACGCGGAAGTACAAGGTGGCCCGGCCGTCGAAGTCCCGGCGCTCGGGCTCGGCCAGGTAGAGCCGCACCCCATCGGCGTCGAAGAAGGCCATGTGCGGGAACGCGAACAGGAACCGCAGCCCAAGCGCATCGCGGTAGAACGCCGCCGCCCGTTCCGCATCACGCACGGGCACGAGGACCTGGCCGATGGTGGACAGGCCGAAGGCGGTGTCGGGCATCGGGTGTCTCCTTACGCTCTCCCCGGGCGGGCTCGGGATCCGGTTCAACCGGTGGCGCGGAGCCTACCGAGGACAGCCCGCCCGCCGCCCGCCGTACCATCGCGGGTGATGGGGATCCTGCGGGTCGCGCTGGTCGGCTTCGAGGCGCGCGACGACGTCGATGACAACATCGCCCGGGCGGCGTCGCTGGCGCGCGAGGCGGCGGCGGGCTCGGACCTCGTGGTGCTCCCCGAGTACGTCCAGTACCGCGGCACGGACGACGGCTTCCGGGCGTCGGCGCGGCCCATCCCCGGCGCCACGACTGCGCCCTTCGCCGACATCGCGCGCGAGCACGGCTGCTGGGTGCTGGCCGGCAGCCACGCGGAGGCGTCGGGCGATCCCGCCCGCCCGTTCAACACCGCGGTCCTGTTCGACCGGTCGGGCGCGCTCCTCGCCCGGTACCGCAAGCTCCACCTGTTCGACGTGTCGGTGGACGACGGACCCGCGGACCGCGAGTCGGCACGGGTGACGCCTGGCGACCGGGCGGTCGTCGCGGACGTGGCCGGGACGGGCATCGGCCTCTCGATCTGCTATGACCTGCGGTTCCCGGAGCTGTATCGGGCGCTCGCGCTGGCCGGCGCAGAGGTCCTCGCGGTGCCCTCCGTGTTCACCGAGCGCACGGGCCGCGACCACTGGGAGGTGCTCCTGCGGGCGCGGGCGATCGAGAACGGCGCCTGGGTGATGGCCGCCGGCGCCTGCGGCCGGGGCGGGCCGGGCGCGATCCCCGCCTGGGGACACTCGATGGTCGTGGACCCCTGGGGACGGGTCGTGGCGGCGCTGGGCATGACGGAGGGGATCGTGCGGGCGGAGCTCGACATGGCCGCCGTCGCTGCCGCCCGGCGCCAGATCCCGGTGCTCGCCAACCGGCGCCCCGAGGCGCTGCCGCCGGTCCGCGAGGTAGAGCTCGCGCCCGAGGTGGGGTGAGGCGGCAGCGCTCCGTGCGCGCTGGGGTGAGGCGCGCCCTCAGGCCGCTTCGTGGCGGACGCGCAGCACGCGGCGCGTGAACGGGATCCGGATCTCGCGGAACACCTCGATCGATACCAGGAATCCCGCGAACAGGAACACGACGCCCAGCAGCTCGCCCAGGAAGAACGTCTCGGTCACGCCGAACCGGGACAGGCCGCTGGTGACGGACGGGACGAAGCCGCCGATCGCGAGCAGGATCGTCGCCGGAACCCGGCTGTGGAGCCTGCCCTGGACCTGCGCGACCACCGTGCCCGGGATCGAGGCGATCAGGTTGACGGTGATCGCGACCGGGGCGAACAGCAGGTTGAAGAGGAAGCGGAGCACCCCGCGGTCCCGCCGCAGGTCGTATCGGAGGACGCGCTGCTTGGGCATGAACACGTAGGTGCTGTACAGCGCGCCGAAGGCGAGCGCGAAGCCGCCCGTCACGTTGAACAGCGGCGTTAGCAGCCGGGCGTAGCCGGGCATCGCGTCGCCGACCGGGATCCCGCTGGCGTCGAGCACGTAGCCGGGCGCTTCGAGGGGTGCCAGCAGGACAACCGGCACCGCGAGCAGCGACCCGCCCACGATCAGCACCCCGGCCAGCGGTGCCCACTGGCCCTTGGAGCGGTAGGTCGCGACCGCGATCGCCACGGCCGCCACGACCGCGACCAGCGGGTAGAGGGCCTCGGTTCCGGCGGCATCGGCGTATTCGTACCGCCGCCAGGACAGGAACGTGAACAGCCCGGCCAGCACGAAGCTGATCGCAGCCCCGTAGCCGAACCGGGTTCTGCCGAGCAGGAACATCGTGCCCAGGCCGAGCCAGGCGGCCACGTACACCGCGCCGATCAGGTACCAGGTCCGGTACAACGGCTCGCTCCAGCCGTAGGCCGCGCCCCAGAACTCGGTGCCGGCGGAGATGCCGTACCAGGCCATGCCGATGGTCCAGATCAGCTGGTAGGAGTGCCGCCGCTCGAGCCACTGGTCGAGCAGGAACAGCGCGAACACGAACGACAGCGTGGAGGAGAGGAGCGGGAGGAGGACGTTCAGCTCCATCAGCGGGGGCACCTCGGGCAGTCGGGGCGCGGTCGCCCGTCATCCGCGACGGTACTCGTCGCGGCGAGCCGCGCTCAATGTGCCCACCGATCCGGGTCGTGGCCCGCCGGTGCGCGTCATCCCCCGGACGGCATGCATCGTCCGGTACGCATAAGAATAAGTCCCAGGCAAGCGGCGGTTTGGCCGCAGATGAGCGGCGCGCGTCACAGTGCCGCCATGAACGAGCGAGAGAAGCGACGCGAGAAGCGCCGGCGCAAGGCCGGCAAGCGGTACCGCACCTGGGATCTTGGCAACGGGGTCGAGCAGGCGACACCGGACGCGGTGCTCCGGGCGATGGGCGGGCTGCCCCCGGACCTGGACTGGCCGGTCCTGGCCCCCAACGTGATCCCGATCCTCCCCCGCCGCCGGGCGATGCCGGACGCGGCCGGGGAGCCGTTCCGGGTCACACTGCCGCCGGGCATCCCCACCGGGTTCGGCATCGACATCGGCCCCGCGTTCCTCGTCGTCGGCGAGAGCCTGCTCCGGTCCTGGCCGATCGGGCCCGCGGACCTCGTCGCGACCGCCCTCGCGAACCTGCGGGAGCGGCTCCGGCCGGTCCGCGCGCGGGACCTCGTGAAGCAGTCGCTCGACGGCGTTCCGGTGCGGGTCCTCCAGTCGGGCGTCGGCTGCGCGTCGGCCCTGGTCCTCGTCCCGGACGAGCTGGAGCGGATCTTCGGAGCCGGGCCGCAGTGCCTGATCGCCCCGATGCGCGACATCCTGATCTCGCTGCCCCCGGACACGGACCGCGCCTTCGTGGCGTGGCTGAACGACGAGTTCTCCGAGATGGACCCCAACGGCCTGGCGCTCGACGCCTTCGTGCTCGACGCGGATGGCATTCGCTACGAGGCGCTGCGGCGCTCATCGATCGCGTCCTGAGCAGACGTGGCCCGCACGGCGGCGCCTCGCCGCGCCGAGGTGCGCTCCCGGGCCCGGTGCCGGCCCCTAGACTCGCCCGCGTGGAGATCACCCCGTCGCAGGCCCTGCTCCTGCTAGGTGCCGGGTTCGCGGGCGGCGTCGTCAGCGTGCTGGTCAGCCTCGCGTCGCTCGTCACCTACCCGGCGCTGCTCGCGGTCGGCCTGCCCCCGGTGTCCGCCAACGTGACCAACACCGTCGCGCTGGTGTTCAACGGCATCGGTGCGTCGATCGGCGCCCGCCCGGAGCTCGAGGGGCAGGGCCCCGTCCTGCGCCGCCTGGCGCTGGTGGCGGCCGCTGGCGGCGTCACCGGTGCCGCGCTGCTGCTCGCCCTGCCGGGTCGCTGGTTCGAGCTGGTCGCGCCGCTGCTGATCGCGGGCGCATCCGCCCTGGTGGTGGTCCAGCCGAGGCTCGCGGCCCGCCCCCGCTTCATGCCCCGGGGCATCACCGCGGCCACGGCCGCCGCCTACTTCGCAACGGCGGTCTACATCGGCTACTTCGGGGCCGCCGGCGGAATCCTGGCGATCGTGGCCCTCGCCTCGATCATCGACCGCCCGCTCGTTGACGTGAACGCGGCCAAGGCCGTGCTGTCCGGGGTGGCCAACGCGGTCGCGGCGCTCGGGTTCGTGCTGTTCGGGCCGGTCGCCTGGGCGTTCGTCCTGCCGCTGGCGACAGGGTTCCTCGTCGGCGGACTGGCGGGTCCCTGGCTGGCACGGCGGATCCCGGCCCCGGTCCTGCGGGTGGTGATCGGCGGCTGCGGGCTCGCCGTCGCCGCGGCCCTGGCCTGGGGGACCTACGCCTAGGGGGCGACGACGGTCA
>MGOE01000067.1:15579-16610 GCA_001797035.1 Chloroflexi bacterium RBG_16_72_14 | reverse complement strand
CGCGAGACGCCCGCGCCCGTGGTCACGCCCGCTCGTGAGGCCCGCGCGCCCGTGGTCACCGGCGCCCCGGACGCCACGCCGGCGGTCACGCGCGCCCCGGACGCCACGCCGGCGGTCACCCGCGCCCCGGGCGCCACGCCGGCGGTCACGCGCGCCCCGGACACGTCGCCGCCCCTCGCCGCCGACCCCTCGCTGGCCCACCTGTTCGCGCGGGTCGCCCTGCTGGAGGCACGCGTCCGGGCCGCCGTGGACCGACGGCGCGCGTCCGACGCGGACCCGGAGGACCGGTTCCGCGGCCTGTACATCTCCGAGGCCCAGGTGGACGCGCTGCTGGCCGGCCCGGCCGGGCCCCTCGTGCCGCAGGCGGCCGACGCGGCCGCCGCGTCGCTCCTCGCCGACCTCGAGGCACGCGCCGCGGAGGCGGAGCGTCACGGCACCCGGATCCGGCTGCGCGAGCTCGGGCGGGCGTTCGGGCTGGAGGCGGCGGACCTGGAGCTGCTCCTGGTCGCCCTGGCCCCGGACCTCGACCCACGGTTCGAGCGCCTGTACGGCTACCTCCACGACGACGTGTCACGCCGGCGGGCGAGCGTGGGCCTCGCCCTCGAGCTGTGCAGCCCGGGCGGTGGGACGGGCGGCGCCGGGGTCGCCGGGGCCGGGCCGTTCCGGGACCGCCTGGGGCCGCTCGCGCCGCTGGTCGCGGACCGGCTGCTGATCGTGGAGGACGCGGACCGGCCGACGCTCACCCGCTCGCTGCGGGTCCCGGACCGCGTCGCGGCGCACCTGCTGGGCGACGACACGCCGGACCCGGTCGTGGAGGCGCTGCTCACGACCTCGGTCGCAGTGGACGTGCCCGAGGTGGATGCGATCGAGCGCGGCCTCGCGGCCGGGCTCCCGCTCGTGTACCTGCTCGAGCGCCCGGGCGCGTCCGGCCAGTCGGTGGCGTGGACCGCGCTCGGCCGCCTGGGTCGTCCCGCGGTCGTGCTGGACCTCGCCCGCATGGCCCCGGCCGACGACCCGGTGGCGATCGCCGC
>MGOE01000067.1:14679-15485 GCA_001797035.1 Chloroflexi bacterium RBG_16_72_14 | reverse complement strand
GCTGCCCGGCCCGGTGATCCTCGTGGGCGGCCGGGACTGGGATCCGGCCTGGTCCCGCGAGCCGCCGCTCGTGCTCGAGGCGCCGGTGCCATCCGTCGAGCAGCGCCACGAGCTGTGGGCGGCCTCGCTCGACGGCGACGCCCCGGAGGGCTTCGACCCCGCGGTCGCGACGATCGCGTTCCGCCTCGCGCCCGAGCAGATCGACCGCGCGGCCCGCGCCGCCCGCCGGACCGCCACGGCCGCCGCCCGCCCGATGACCGTCGCGGACGTGTCCGCCGGCGCCCGGGCGCAGAACGCGGCCGGCCTCGAGCGGCTGGCCCGTCGGATCGTGCCCTCGGTCAGCTGGGACGACCTCGTCCTGCCCCCGGTCGTGGAGCAGCAGCTCCGCGAGCTCACCGCCCGGGCCCGCCACCGCGATCGCGTCGTCGGGGAGTGGCGGATGGGCACCAAGGGGGCCCGCGGCCTGGGCGTGACGGCGCTGTTCGCCGGCGACTCGGGGACCGGCAAGACGATGTCGGCCGAGGTTGTCGCGGGAGACCTCGGCTTCGACGTCTACGTCATCGACCTCTCGACCGTCGTGGACAAGTACATCGGCGAGACCGAGAAGAACCTGGACCGGATCTTCACCGAGGCGGACCGCGTCAACGGCGTCCTGCTGTTCGACGAGGCCGACGCGCTGTTCGGCAAGCGGTCCGAGGTCAAGGACGCCCGCGACCGGTACGCGAATGTCGAGGTCGCCTACCTCCTCCAGCGCATGGAGCGCTTCGACGGCCTGGCGATCCTGACCACCAACCTGCGCGCCAACG
>MGOE01000067.1:10338-14663 GCA_001797035.1 Chloroflexi bacterium RBG_16_72_14 | reverse complement strand
CCGCCGGCTGGACGCGATCGTGGACTTCCCGATGCCCGAGGAGGAGCACCGCCGGAAGCTGTGGGAGCGCAACCTGGCGCCGGAGCTCCCCGTGGGCGACGACATCGACCTCGACTTCCTCGCCCGCCGGTTCAAGATCTCGGGCGGCAACATCCGCAACGTGTGCGTGACCGCCGCCTACCTCGCCGCGGCCGAGGACCGGCCGGTGGGGATGTCCGACCTGGTGCGGGCGACGGAGCGCGAGTACCGCAAGCTCGGTCGTCTCACGGTCGAGGCGGAGTTCGGCGAGTACCTAGACCTGGTCAGCGGCTGAGTCCCCGGCCGTCCGCGCCCCGGGTGCCCCTCCGCGTCCCGGGTGCCCCGTCCGCGTCCCGGGTGCACCCTCGGGTCCCGGGTGCCCCTTGCGTCCCCGGGTGCCCCCTCGCCCCCTCCGCGTGCCCCTCTGCCTGTCAGAGATGACTTCCCGGTAATGTTCGCGAAGCTCCTGGCCCGATGAAGCGCCGATTCGGGGCCTTGCATGAGTCCTGGGTATTCTCCGGCCCCGAATCGCGACAGGCAGCCGGCGAACATGACCGGGCGGTAATGAACGACGACGATGGCGTGCCGGCGGACCGACCGCGGCCGGCCCGCGGGCGGCTCAAGTCGGCACGGGGACCTCGAGCGCCACCGGGATCCAGACACCCTCGTCCATGATGCTCAGCGTGGCGGTCGCCACGGGCTCGCCGGCGGGTGACGGATCGGCCGGGGGATCAAGCTCGATCGTCGTGCTCCAGCCCGGGCCCGCCTCCACGACCCCGTCCCTGACCTGGGCGCCCGCATAGGCGGTCTCGACACCGTCCGCCGCCCACCGGATGGCGACGTTCAGCGCACCGAATCCGAGCGAGACCTGCCCCGAGCCGCGGTGCTCGACGCGCACGCGCGCCGGCGGCTCGCCGATGAGCGTGATGGCGGCGACGGGCTCGGTTGGAGCGTCCAGCGCGGCGCGGCACGCGGCGAGCAGGTCACCCCACGGCCCGTCGACCTCGGTCCCCGCGGGGACTGCCAGCGAGGCCTCGTCGAGCGTCAGGTACTCGGCCAGCACGTGCGCGGACAGCGTGGACGGCGACTCGGGCGGCGCGAGCGCCCCGGCTTTCTCTGCCGCCGCCCGGACGCGGGCAACGGCCTCCCCGGCCAGTGAGAACCGCCCGACCGCAGCACCCCGGGAGCGCCAGACGACCGCGGGCTCGGGGTCCTGCAAGCGGAGCACGACGCGGTCCGGCTCGCGTCCGCCGGCGACGCGCCGGAACGCCAGGTCGATCATCGCAGCAGCCTCAGCCCCCAGGTGACGTCGGGGAACTCCTCGCGGACCACGTCAAGGGCAAACCGGACGTGGCGCTGCTCGACGGGATGCGTGTGGTCGGACTCGTTGCCCATGATCGACGGGCTGACGAACGAGAACACGGCGATCAGCGTGAAGTAGCTGTCGGGCGCCGTGCGGTGGCGGAGCGCGTGGAGGAGGTTCTCGCTGTCACTCTCCTCGTAGGCGCTGTTGTAGGCCTGCATGACGCGCTGCGCCTGCGATCCCTGCACCGCGGCGCCGCCCGAGATCAGGCCTGCGGTCGTGAGGACGGTGGTGGCCGTCGTGGCGCGATCGGCGACCGTGGGCAGGTACAGCGCGTTTCGGAGGTCGGTCGCGACCTGCCGGTCGGCGGCGGTCACGGCGCCCGGCTCGGGAAGGTCCTCGCCGGTGACGGACTCGTAGTCCTCGAGCGTGCGCTCGTATTCGTCCGGCAGTCCGACCAGGTGCCCGAACTCGTGCGGTGCCACCGTGTCCGGCATGTTCACGTACCACAGGTTGGAGTAGGCACGGTCCGGGTGCGCGTAGCTGCTCCCGTTGGCGTTCTGCCGCACGCGGACGCTCCGCTCCGCGCCCGACTGGTCCTGGAGGTCGAACTCGATCGGGAGCTCCAGCCCGCCGCCTGCCTGGCCACCGTTGCCGGTCAGCGCGAACCGGTTCCAGATGCTGCGGACCTGCGCCTGCCAGCGCGAGATCGGCGCGGTCAGGCCCGGGTCCGGCTCGAACTTCACCCCGACATGGATCAGGAACTTCCGGTCCGCGATCTCCCACTCCCAGATGCCGGTGCCGCCGGCGTGGTAGTCCTCCGTGAGCCACTCACTGAAGTCCCGGCGGAACGAGCCCGAGGCTGTGCTGTGGACGAGCGCGAGCGCGCGCTCGAGCTCGTCGCCGCTCAGGTCGTCGCGCAGGTCGCGATCGAGCGAGTGGCCGGTCAGCGCGAAGTACTGGCGCCGGATCTCGGCGATCTCGTCGGCGCTGCGACCCTCGAGGGCGTTGAAGATCTGGTCCTCCTCGGTGCCCGCGCCGCTGATCGCATCCGCGAGCTGCTGCGCGATGTCCCGGGCCCGCGCGGTCGCCGATGTCTCCCGCTCCGTGGCGGTCGCCGTCGCGCCGGGCGCGGGACGGCCCTCGAGGAGACGCATCACCTTCGCCAGCTCGTCGCCGCTGAACTCGTCGTTGATGTCCTCGAGCATCGTGTGGTTGTAGGCAAAGAAGTACGCCTCGCGGATCGCGTCGAGGTCCTCGGGCGTCCGGCCCGACAGCGCCCCGTACACCGCGTCCTCGTCCGTGCCGAGGCCCTCCATTGCGTCGTAGAGGCGCTCCGCGAGGGCCGCCGCCTGCCCGGACGAGATGGCCCGCTGGACCACCGGGCGGCGGCGAACCGCCTGGGCGGTAGCCCGGTTGCCCGCCAGGGCCTGGAGCTGCGCGACGATGCGGGGCGTGAGGACGGCCGGGGTGGCGGACGGTGCGTCCCCGGGGATCCGCTGGCGGGCCGGCTCGGCACGCGCCGGTGCGGGGACACGCGCGGCGGCGACGGGCGCGTCCGCGTGGGTTCGCATGCCTCGCACGATACGCGCGGGCGCGCGCGGGGCAATGCCCATTGGGGCAGACTTCCGGGCGGTCCCGCGTGGCGCCATTGCGGACCTGCCCGGCGTGTCGGATGCTGTCCGCTGCGACAGGAGGATCCACCATGCGCGACTTTGAGTTGGACCCCCAGAGACACCGGCAGGCGCGGCCAACGCCGGAGACGGCGGCACCCGAGGCGGCGCCCGTACGCCCGCTCGGGCCGGGGCGATCGCCGGGCCTGGACGCCGCGTCGCTGATGCACCTCCAGCGCACCGCCGGCAACGCCGGCGTCGTCCAGCTGCTCGCCGGCGAGGAGGAGGCGTCGCCCGTCCACGAGGTCGTGGGCACCGGCGGCGGCACGCCCCTCGACGAGGGCACCCGCTCGACGATGGAGTCCGCCTTCGGTGCCTCGTTCGACGACGTGCGCGTCCACACCGACGACCAGGCATCGAAGTCGGCCGAGTCCGTGGGCGCCAACGCGTACACCGTCGGCGCTGACGTCGTGTTCCGGAGCGGGCAGTACAACCCGTCGTCGGCGGTGGGCCAGCGCACGCTCGCGCACGAGCTCGCCCACGTCGTGCAGCAGTCCCAGGGCCCGGTGGACGGCACGGACGCCGCGGGCGGGATCCGGGTCAGCGACCCCTCGGACCGGTTCGAGCGTGCCGCGGAGCAGACCGCGGACGACGTGATGGCCTCCGTGCAGACGTCGCGTATCGCGGCCTCCGCCGGCAGCGCCGCGCCCGTCGCGCAGCTCGAGGAGGACGACGCCGGGCAGGCGTTCGTCCAGCGCCAGGCGACGGCCGAGGAGGAAGAGGAGGAGATGCCGGCCTGATGGCCGGCGGACGACCGACGGTGGTCGAGCTGGCGGGTCCCCACGACCAGCGACGGCGCAAGGCGGCGCGGGCGCCCGTGTCCGGCCGCACACGCGCGCCAGGCGGTTCGTCGCCCACGTCCGCGCGCCACGACTCGGTGACCGCCGGGACCTTCGCGCCCGGTGCCGCCGACCGTCCGCCGCTCACGCCCGCGTCGGTCCTGGAGCTCCAGCGGTCGGCGGGCAACGCGGCGGTCGCGGAGATGCTCGACAGCGCCGGGGATCCGCGGCGCTCTGCCGGCGGCGGTCCACCCCGGACCGTGCAGCGGGCGATCTCGGGCGAGCAGGCGGACCGCATCGCCCGCCAGCTGGACAACGCGATGGAGGGCTGGGGCACCGACGAGGAGGCGATCTACGGAGCCCTCTCGGGCCGGTCGAAGGCCGACATCGAGCGCATCCGCACCGCCTACCTGCCGTTTGCCGACGAGGGGAGCCTCGACGCGGATCTCCGGGACGAGCTCACCGACGGCGAGATGGCCCGCGTGACCAGGATCATCGATGCCGCGGTGGACGAGGAGGCGGGCACGCCCGAGGAGACCGCCGCGCGGCGCG
>MGOE01000067.1:9979-10275 GCA_001797035.1 Chloroflexi bacterium RBG_16_72_14 | reverse complement strand
CCAGATCTACAACGTCCTCACGGGCCGCACCCCGCACGAGATGGTCGGCATCGCGCGCGAGTACCGGACGCTCACCGGGCGCGGGCTCGAGGCCGACCTGCGCGACGAGATGAGCGGCACCGAGCTCGAGCAGGCGCTGGGGCTGTATCGCGTGATGTACACGGAGGGTGACGGCCCACAGGTCGAGATCGGCAAGCTCCAGCGGGCGCTCAACGCCACCGGCGCGACGCCGCCGGTGCGGGTAACGGCCATGTTCGACGCGGCAACCACGACGGCGCTCAGGGCGTTCCAGGCCG
>MGOE01000067.1:9056-9941 GCA_001797035.1 Chloroflexi bacterium RBG_16_72_14 | reverse complement strand
GCCACGCTCGAGACGTGGCTCAAGCTCGACGAGCTCGCCCCCACCTCGTTTGCCCAGGGCCTGGAGGTCGTCACGGCGCCAACCGCCCCCGAACCGCGCGGGGTGCCGAAGGGCGGCACGATCCATCCCACGATCAGCGGCGGCAGCAAGGGCGCCGCCGTGGAGGAGCTCCAGCAGAAGCTGCTCACGATCCCCGTCGCCCTCGTGCCCACCCGGCCCACCGTCAACGGGAAGTTCGACAAGAACACCCGCAAGGCGCTGATCGAGTTCCAGAAGGCCCAGACCCCGCCGATGGCCGGCAGCGGCATCGCCGATGCTGCCACCTGGGCGGCCCTCGACGCGGCGGCCGGTCCGGTCACGGTCGGGCGCGAGGACTTCGCGTGGGACGAGCGCGTCGAGGGGACGGTGTACACCGGCGACACGCATTTCACCTGGCGCCTCGCGCCCGACCGCCTCGATGTCACGGTCAACATCCGGTTCACCGGCGGGTCGAAGGACCCGATGGTCACCCAGTGGCGCAACGACATCACCAACGTCTGGAATCGGTTCAAGTTCGTCGACGAGGAGGACCCGGCCAGGAAGGTCGACCTGCGGTTCATCGTCGGCAGCGCGGCGCCACCGGATGCCACCGTCAAGGTCACGGTCACGCCGCCGGGCAAGACGCCCGGGCGCTCGAATGCCGGTGAGTGGCACACCGGCGACAAGGATCCCGGGCTCGCTCCCCACGAGTTCGGGCACCTGATCGGCTTCCAGGACGAGTACAACCGGGCTCCGGAGATGTACGGCCTGGTCACCGGGGAGCTCGCCGACGTGGGCAAGGTCGACGCGCCCACCGACGCGGGCGGGGTGCCGGTCAGCCCGGACAGGATCGCGAAGGAGATCCGC
>MGOE01000067.1:8033-9043 GCA_001797035.1 Chloroflexi bacterium RBG_16_72_14 | reverse complement strand
CGCCAGCCAAAAAGCGGGGCGGCAAGACGTGGGGGGTCGCGCAGGGCTACGGCCTAAACCAGGGCGCGTTCGCGGAGCGTGTCGCCATCGAGTACGAGACCCTGTACAAGGGCAAGATGCTCCGGGAGGACCTTGGGCCGAGCGGCTACAAGGCGGTCAACGACTCGAACGGGACGATCGCCAATGACCTGGCCGCGCGGATCCCGGACGACAGCGACGACGGCGAGGCCTGGGTGACCGACGTGTTCCTGCACACGAACCGGTCGATCATGGGCTCCATGAGGAGCCTGACCAGCCCGGTCGGCAAGCACGACCACCCGATCGCGCCACGGCACGTCCGCCATTTCCTGAACATCCTGGCCAGGAACCGCCCCGGCAAGTGGAAGGTGACGGAGTGAGCAGGCGCGAGCCGCTTGCCCGGCTCCAGCGGGCAGGCGGACGGCGGCCGACCGACGACGAGGTCCTCGAGATCGCGGCCGACGGGTCGTTCACCGCGACGCGCACCGTGGGCGGCACTCGGGTCGGCCGCTTCGCGGGTCGCCTGCCCGGCACGACCCTTTCGGCGCTGCGGCGCGACGTGGAAGCAGCGGCCGAGGGCCCGGACATCGTCCGGCCGACGCCGCGCGACGGGGCGACGGAGGTGGTCGAGGCCGCCGGCCACTCCCTGCGCCTGGGCTCGAACGACCCGCCTCCGCCGCCGTGGAAGGGCCTGGTGCGTCGGCTTCGCGACCTGGTCGAGGACCGGGCGACCCGGGATCCGGTTGCAGCCATCGAGCTGGTCGCCGGTCGCGACGGCGTGGCGCTGGTCCACGCCGGCAGCGAGTCACTCCGGCTCGATCCGACGAGCATCGAGGGCGAGCTGATCCGGGCCGGCCGGGACGGCGTGCCGCGCGAACGCCGGCCCCTGGCACCGCACCACGGCGACATCGTGCAGGTTGAGACCGGGTGGCGGCTCGATCTCGCGCCCGCGCCGCGATCCTTCGTGGCCGGCGACCGGCTCATCGCGCGGG
>MGOE01000067.1:7681-8015 GCA_001797035.1 Chloroflexi bacterium RBG_16_72_14 | reverse complement strand
TCGACCAGGACGGGCGGTTTCGGCAGGCGAGGCTGTACGCGGACGTCGAACCTGGCCGCTGAGCGCAGGGCCGCCGTCACGCCGGCCCGTCGCGTCGTCTATCAGATCAGGCCCTCCCGGATCGCGTACGCCACCGCGTGGACGCGGTTGCGCAGCTCGAGTCGCGACGTGACGTCGTGGATGATGTTCTTGACCGTGCGCTCGGAGTAGAACAGCCGCCGGCCGACCTCGGCCGTGTCGCAGCCGTCGGCGAGCAGCCGCAGGACCGACATCTCGCGCTCGGTGAGCCCGGAGAACGTCAATCCCCTGGGTGACAGGACCTGGCGCTGGAGCT
>MGOE01000067.1:3489-7538 GCA_001797035.1 Chloroflexi bacterium RBG_16_72_14 | reverse complement strand
CAAGCAGCGAGCGGTCGTCCACGCGAGAGACCAGCAGCACGATGCGCCGGATGCCGCGGCCACGCAGCACGCGCAGCTCCGCGAGCACGTTGGGGTCCAGCTCGTCGGCGACGACGAGCGCGACGACGTCCTCTGGCTCGTCGCCCTCCGTGACCACGAGGAACCCCTGGGCCCGGCGCAGCTGGCTGACGAGCCCGGCTCTCGAGAGGGGATCGCCCGCGCAGACCGAGACGGGGATTCGGGCCTTGAACGGGACAGGTTCGGCGACCATCGAGACCTCCGCTGCGCGTTCCCGGGGCACGGGACCGACCTGGGAGGCGATCCGGGGCTCGCGCGATCGGACCCTACGACGGGACACTGTCCGGCCAGTCAACGGTGGCTTAACGGGCAGCGTGCTCTGCCCGACCGGACCATCGGGTCCGTCCGTTCCGCCCGCTGGGCCACCTGTTCGGCGCCCTCGCGCATCGCTACACTTCCCGCCGTGGGTGCATCCGTCACGCTTGTCACGCCTGCGGTCGCGGTCGAGCCCGGGCAGGTCGTCTCCATCGAGGTCCGGGTCCGGAACACCGGCAGCGTCGTGGACGAGTTCGCCCTCGATGTGCTGGGTGACGCGGCGGGCTGGGCGGCCGTCGAGCCGCCCACGCTGTCGCTGTTCCCGGGCGCCGAGGGAACGGCCCAGGCCGTGTTCCGGCCACCGCGCGCCGCCTCCACGCCCGCCGGCGCCGTCCCGTTCGGGCTTCGCGCCCGCTCCCGCGAAGACGCGGCCGGGTCTGCGGTCGAGGAGGGGACAGTCGAGGTCGGCAGCTTCCTCGAGCCGTTCGCCGAGCTGGTGCCGCGCACGTCGCGGGGCTCGAGCTCCGGCTCGCACGACCTGGCCGTGGACAACCGCGGCAACCTGCGCCTCAGCGCGGAGATCGAGGCGACCGACGCGGACCGTAACCTGAAGTTCGACGTCAAGCCGCCGGCCCTGGTCGTGGACCCCGGCATGGCCGAGTTCGCGAAGATCCGGGTCAGCCCGGTCAAGCGCTTCTGGCGCGGCCAGCCCAAGACCCGGCCGTTCCAGCTGTACGTCAAGCCGGCCGGCGGCATGCCGATCACCCTCGACGGGACGCTGCTCCAGGAGTCGGTCCTCCCGCCCTGGTTCATGAAGGCGCTGCTGGCGCTGGTCGCGCTGCTGGTCGCGCTCGTGATCCTGTGGCTGCTGGTGCTCAAGCCGTCGATCGAGACGGCCGCGTCGGAGGCTGTCGCCTCGCCGCTGGCCAGCCTCAAGGAGGACGTCAACGACGCGCTCGGCGCGGCGGGCCTGCCCACGATGCCCGCGGACGGCGGCGGTGGCGGTGGCGGCGAGGCGTCGCCCACGGCCGCGGCGCCCACGCCGACGCCGGAGCCCGGGACCACGCCCGCGCCGCCCACGGCCACCCCGGGGACCGTGATCCCCGGCCTGGGCAACCCCGTCGACGGTCAGCTGACCCGGACCGCGGCCACGTTCCGCCCCGACGGCACGCTGTTCCTGACGGACCTCGTGTTCTCCAATCCCAACGGCGCCGAGGGCGCGCTGGTCCTGCTGCGTGACGACACCCAGCTGCTCCAGCTGCGGCTCGAGAACTTCCGCGACTACGACCTCCACTGGGTGACGCCGATCGTCGTGAGCCCGGGGCAGACCCTCCGCCTGTCCCTCTCGTGCACGAGCGACGGGCCATGCGACCCCGCGGTCTTCTACTCCGGATACCTGCGGCCCTGAGGCGTCGAGCCCTCCGGGTCGGGGCCGCCGGCCTCACGCTCCTGCTGCTCGCCCCGGTTCCCGCCGCGGGCGGGGCGCTGGCGCCCGGCGGTGAGGCGGCGTCGCCCCCGGCCGCGGGCCTGCCGCCGCCGCCCGGGACGACGACCCTGGTCTCGGAGCGCTTCGGCGGCGGCTTCGCAGGCGGCGGGTCGGCAGAGGCGTCCATCTCGAGCAACGGGCGCTGGGTCGCCTTCACCTCCGGCGCCGCGGACCTGGTCGCGGGCGACGTGAACGACGCCGTGGACGTGTTCGTCCGTGACCGGCGTACCGGGCGGACCACGCGGATGCTGCTGCCCAACGGCACGCCCGTGCCGGCCCGCGGCGCCGCGTCGCAGCCGTCGATCTCCGCCGACGGCTCGGTCGTCGCGTTCACCTACCAGCCGCCGGCCACCGCGGGGACCACGGCCGCGCCGCCCGGGAGCATCGTGCTCGCCTGGGATCGCCGGACCGGGGACGTGGAGATCGTGTCCCGGAACACCGCCGGCGCGGCGGCACCGGGCAGCCGTCAGCCGTCGGTGTCGGCGGATGGCCGGTTCGTCGCGTTCACCTCGGTCCACGCCCGGATCGTGGCGCCGGACCCCAACCAGTCGCCGGACGTGTTCCGCTACGACCGCCGCACGCGGACAACGGTCATGGTGTCGGTCGGGTTCGACGGCGAGCCCGCCTTCGCCGAGGTGCAGGGCGACCCCTCGATCTCGGACAACGGCAACCTCGTCGCGTTCGTGTCGGACGGCGGCGACGCGATCGTGAACGAGGACACGGGCCCCGGTACGCAGGTCTACGTCCGCGACATCGCCGCCGGGGTGACCCAGCGAGCGAGCGGCGCGCCGGGCGGGGGCCCCGGCGGGGGGCGCGCGGACGGCCCCGCGGAAGCGCCCTCGATCTCGGGCGACGGCCGCTTCGTCGCGTTCGACTCGGCCGCGACGAACCTCGTCGCCGGCGACGACAACCGCGTGTCCGACGTGTTCCGCCGCGACCGGCAGACCGGCCTGACCGAGCTCGTGTCCGTGACGCCCGACGGCAGTCCGGCGGCGGGCGCCAGCGGCCAGGCGGCGATCACGCGCGACGGGCGGATGGTCGCGTTCACGTCCGCCGCGCAGGACCTCGTGGCGGGCCTGCCCGGGGCGCACCTGGCCGCCGCGTTCCGGGGTGCGACCGAGGTGTTCATCCGGGACCTCGTGGCCCAGGACACCGTGCTCGTCTCGGTGGGCCGCGACGGGGAGCCCGGTGGCGGGCGGAGCTTCGGGCCGTCGGTCGGGGGTGCCGGCCGCTACGTCACCTTCGCCGGCAGCTCGGACCGCATCGTCGCGCGCGACATCAACAAGCAGCTGGACGTGTTCCTGCGCGACCTGCCGCCCGCCCCGACGCTCAACCCGGCGGTCGTGAACCTGGGCACGCGCGCGGTGGGCGCCGACCCGGTCCCCGGCGCGGCCGTGCTCGCCAACGCCGGCTGGGGGCCGCTGACCGTCACCGGCGCCTCGGTCAAGGGCGCGGCACGGACCGAGTTCCCGATCACGGCCGACTCCTGCACCGGCATCGTCCTGTACCGCGGCTCCGCGTGCACCGTGACGGTCTCGTTCAGCCCGGCCCGGGAGGGTGCCCGCGCGGCCACCCTCGAGGTCGCCGACAACTTCACCGGCTCGCCGCGCACCGCCCGCCTGCGCGGCACGGGCTCGAGGGCCCGCCTGGAGCTCTCCCCACGGGTCGGGCCGCCCGGCACCGTGTTCATCGCCACCGGCACGGGCTTCCCGCCCGGCGCCCAGGTCCGGCTGTCGTGGAGCCGGGGGATGACGCCCAAGCTGCCGGTGGTCACCGCGGACGCCCGGGGCCGCTTCCGGGTCCAGGTCCTCGTGTTCCATCACGACGTGCTCGGCACGCGCGACCTCGAGGCGGAGCAGGTCGGGGCCGTCCCGTTCCCGCCGGTCGCGGCGCCCCTGCTGGTGTCGACACCGTCGTCGATGCCGCCGGGCTTCATCGCCCTCTATCGTTTCGTGGACATCCCGCTCGTGCTCGTGATCAGGGGGTAGACCCATGACCGACGCCATGCCCGTCATCTGCCGCCGCTGCGGCTTCGGCAACGTTCCCGGCGACCAGTTCTGCGGGTCGTGCGGGGCGTTCCTGGAGTGGGAGGGCGAGCCGGTGGAGGGCGCCCAGGCCCCGGGCGCGGTCCCGGGCGCCGTGCCCGGGTCGGCCGCGTCGGGCGCGGGCCCCGCCGGACCTGCCGGAGCCCCGACGGTTGCCTGGACGCCCGAACCCGCGACCCCGGCGG
>MGOE01000067.1:3260-3450 GCA_001797035.1 Chloroflexi bacterium RBG_16_72_14 | reverse complement strand
GCCCGGGCTCCTGCGCTGCCCCGCGTGCGGGATCGCGAACCCGGCCACGCGCACCTTCTGCCAGTCCTGCGGGACGACGCTCGCCTCCGCGGCCAGGCTGTCCGAGCCCTCGGCGGCCGAGATCGCCGCCGCCGTCGAGGCCGTGTCGGCCGGTACCGCCACCAGCCCGGTGCCGCCCGCGCCGCCGGGC
>MGOE01000067.1:3141-3254 GCA_001797035.1 Chloroflexi bacterium RBG_16_72_14 | reverse complement strand
GCGGGTGGTGCCGACGCGCCGTCGAGGCGCGGGATCCCCGGCTGGGTGCTCGCCCTGGTGGGCGCCGGCATCGTGGTCGGCGTGGTCGTCGTGGCGGCGAGCCAGCTGCTCAA
>MGOE01000067.1:1306-3133 GCA_001797035.1 Chloroflexi bacterium RBG_16_72_14 | reverse complement strand
AGGGCGAGGGACCGTCCACCGGCGCCACTGCTGCCCCGAGCCTCGCGGTCGCCTCTGGCACCCCGGGCGCGGGCGAGTCCGCGCTCCCGGGCGAGTCCACCAGCCCGAGCGCCTCGGTCGTCCCGGGGGAGCCGGTCAGGTTGACGCTCACGGGCGCGGTGGCGTCCTCGGTCGTCGGCAATCGGGCCAAGTTCCAGCCCGGGATGGTGCTCGACGACAACCAGAAGACCGCCTGGCAGGAGGGCAGCGCGACCGAGAAGGGCCAGTGGATCGAGGTCTCCCTCGCCCCGTCGCGCATCGACCACCTGATCATCTGGAACGGCTACCAGGCGTCGCGCCCGCTGTTCGATGGAAACCGGCGGCTGAAAGATGTGTTGATCTCCGTCAACGGTGGCGAGCCGATCGAGGTTCGCCTCAAGGACGCCACCAAGGGCCAGACGGTGGAGCTCGGCGGGATCAGCGGTGCCACCACGATCAGAATCACGATCGTGACCACGTACCCGGCGAAGAAGACGTCCGTCGCGGGCACGCCGTTCGACGACGCCGCGGTCAGCGAGATCCGGGCATTCGGGGCTGCCGGGGGATGATCCGGCCTTGCGCCGACGCCGTATGCTCCCGAGCGATGCGGGGGGAGCGAAGCTTCGAGCGGGAGGGTGACGCGTGAGCGCCGCCGGGGGTCTGCTGAGCCAGATCGTGGGGAGCCTCGGTGGCGCCCAGACTGCGGCCGTGCTGGTCATCGGCGGCATCGTCGTGGGCGGAGCGACCGGCGGGGCCCTGTCGTCCGGCGCGTTCTCGGGCAGCCCGGCGACCACCAGCGGCGAGCTGTCCGTCTACCCCTGCCCCGACGTCGGCCCGGCCCTGTTCACGGTGCCCGGCGGCCAGAAGTTCCTGGTCACCGGCAAGACCGAGGACGGCTCATGGCTGCGGATCCACAACCCGCTGCCCGGGCGGACCGAGGCGTGGGTGCAAGCCGGCCCGCTGACGGTCAACGGGTCCCTCGCGGACCTCCCGGTCGCCGAGTGCGCCCCCGAGCTCGCCATCCTCGCCCCTCCGATCCCGGGACCGACGCTGACCGCGATCCAGGACAACTCCCCGTCGCCCTCGCCGACGCCCGTCCCGACGGCCACGCCGGTCCCGAACTCGCGGCCGTCGCTGTCCGCGCTGACCACCTCGACGAACAAGATCAGCTACGACACCGGGTCCTACTGCCCGAACGCGGTCAAGAAGGTCACGTTCACGGTCAAGGCCACGGACACGTCGGGCGTCGAGGGCGTCACCCTGTTCTGGCGCGAACCGGGGGCCACGGCGTACGCCCAGTCGGCGATGAGCCGGACCGCGGGCACGGCCAAGAGCGGCACCTGGCAGGTGACGCTGGACACGACCGCGAACGGCATCACCAAGGCCGGCAAGCTCGCGTTCTACGCCGTCGCCACGGACAACGCAGGGGCCACGCGGCGGCTCCCCGCGGAAGGCACGAACTCGATCACGGTCGCGGTCTGCGTCAACACCGGACCGACGATCAAGTCGGCCGCGTCGTCCGTGGACCCGCTGTTCTGGGATCCGCTCCGCGTCGGCAAGTGCAACACGACGACCACCATCTCCGCGACCGTCACGGACGTCGACGGGGTCGCGTCCGTCACGCTGTTCTTCCGGGGCCCGGGTGACGCGACGTGGTCGTCGAAACCGATGACGCTGCGGAGCGGGAAGTGGTCCGCGACCCTCGACACCGAGCGCGACAAGATCTTCATCCCGGACCCGCCGACGGGCAACCTGCGCTGGTATATCCGAGCGGTCGACAAGACGGGGCTGGACAGCCAGACGAAGACC
>MGOE01000067.1:950-1177 GCA_001797035.1 Chloroflexi bacterium RBG_16_72_14 | reverse complement strand
GACGGGTCCAGCGCGGTCTTCGTCTATACGTATGTGGCAAAGGATGGGACCACCAAGACGAAGAAGCTGCCGATGACGGGCAGTGAGGATGGTCCTTGGTATTACCAGGTCACGTTCCAGCCCCCAGCCGATCTCGTGGACAACCGCAGCAGCGGCACGAGCTTCTCAGCAACGTTCTACATCCAAACGACGGATCGCTTCGGGGGAACCTCCCGGGGCGGCACCGG
>MGOE01000067.1:0-915 GCA_001797035.1 Chloroflexi bacterium RBG_16_72_14 | reverse complement strand
TCGAGCGCCTCAACCCTCTTGGCCCGCCGACTCCCGGCACGCGGCTGACGTGAGCACCCTGCTGTCGCTCCTGCCCAAGGTCCTCGTGTTCGGCGTGTCCGCGGTGTTGAGCGCCGTCGTCGCGTCGGTCGTCGTGGGGGCGATGCAGAACGAGGGACCCGTCTCCACCGCGGGAGCCGCCCCTGAATACCTGCTGCAGGGACCGGACACGCCAGCCGGCCCGGGCGTCCCGGTGGCGTTCGACGAGCAGCCCGCGGGCGAGCCGACGGTGGCCGCGCCGCTCCCCCTCGGGGACCTGAGCGATGCCGCCGACGCGCTCCTCGGCGGCGAGCCGATCTCGTTCACCAACCCGGCCGGCTTCCCGCGCATTTCTCCGGTCACCCAGTTCGACGGCGGCCCGTTCCAGGGCGCGAATTGCACGCTCGCGTCCGGGGCGATGCTCGCCCGGCTGGGCTACGGCATCGTGACCACGGGTTCCACCCTGCGCACGCTCCAGGACGACCAGGACGGCGGCACGGGCATCAGCGACCTCGCGACCGCCCTGTGGCGCGGCTACGGCATCACGTTCAACAACGGCCTCATCCGACCGGGCTCGCTCAAGGACCTGCTCGCCAGCGGCTACGGCGCGGTCGTCCAGGGCGACTACTCGAAGATCCCGCCCGGGCTCCGGCTGCAGAAGGACTTCACCGGGGGCCACGCGATCTACCTCGACGGCTACTACCCGGGCAGCGCGAAGAAGGGGATCCCGGAGGCCTACTACGTCATCGACCCCATCGGACGGCCGAAGTACGGCTACCAGGGCGAGTGGTGGCCGGCGTCCGTGGTCGACGACTTCGCGACCACGTTCGGCGGCGGCCGGATCGCGGCGATGTGGGCGTTCCCTCCCGGCGGCGTGCCGCCCGACGTGGTGGGACC
>MGOE01000066.1:33736-34026 GCA_001797035.1 Chloroflexi bacterium RBG_16_72_14 | reverse complement strand
CCCACCACGACGACGAGATCGCGCAGTCGGCGCCCGTCACGGGCGGCATCCCGGCCCGCCACTGGGTCCACGGCGAGCACCTTCTCGCGGACGGCGCCAAGATGGCGAAGTCGGCGGGCAACTTCGAACGGGTCACCGAGCTCCGCGACCGGGGCCTGGACCCGCTCGCCCTCCGGTACCTGGCGATGACCGTGCGGTACGCACGGAAGCTCAACTACTCCGCCGAGTCCGTCGGGGCGGCGGCCGCCGCGTTGGCGACCCTCCGCGGCCGCCTCGCCGCGCTGGGGCCT
>MGOE01000066.1:33296-33701 GCA_001797035.1 Chloroflexi bacterium RBG_16_72_14 | reverse complement strand
CGCCGCCGGTGCTGCGCGCCGGCCATGCGGGGCCGAGGCCGGTCGGGGTGGCGGGCGAGGTGGCCGGGCACCAGGCGTCCGACGAGGCCGCCGACGCGGCACGCCGGTTCCCCGTCCGCGACCGGGCGGGCACGCCGACGGCTCCCCTCTCCCCCGCCGGGCGGGGGCTCCACGAGCGGTTCGTGGCCGCCATCGACGACGACCTGGACATGCCGGCGGCGCTGGCGGTCGTGCGCGCGACGCTGCGCGCGGACCTGCCCGTGGACGAGCGGCGGTGGCTCGTTCTCGACGCGGATCTCGTGCTGGGGCTCGACCTCGACCGCACCTGGCAGGGGCTCCCGGGCGCGCCGGGGGCCCAGGACGCCCTCGAGCCCGTCGCGGCGCGCCTGCTGGCCGAGGGGACGC
>MGOE01000066.1:27256-33274 GCA_001797035.1 Chloroflexi bacterium RBG_16_72_14 | reverse complement strand
GCCCGTGCCGACACGCTCCGCGACGAGCTCGCGGCGATCGGCGTCGAGCTGCACGACGGGCGCGCCGGGACCACCTGGCGCCGCTCGGGCGCCTGACGCCGGTCGGCCCTGGCGTCGCTCGGCCCTGGCGCGCGCAGCGGGGCGGCTCAGCTCCCGACGAGGAGGTCGCGCCGCCTGGCGAACCGCTTGAGCACGCGGTAGAAGTTGCGCTTCGAGAGGCGGTCCCGCTCCGCCTCCGGGAGGCCCGTCCAGCCCCGGTGCTCGTGGCGCACGACGGGGACGCCGGTCACGCGCACGGCCCGCCTCGGCGGGGCGTCCTCCGCGGCGTCCCCGGCCTGGTCCCGGAGCACGAGGCTCCACCAGATGTCGAGGTTGCGGTAGAACGCGAAGTGCTCGTCCAGCGGCCCGCGCGCCGTGTAGTCCGCACGCCGGAACGCGAGGGCGTACGCCTCGATCGCGTCCACGTCCACGGCACCGGAGGGCGCGTCCTCGAACCGGCGCAGGTCCGCTGACACGATGCCGAACGGCCCGGCCACGGCCACCGTCGGGTCGTCGAGGGCGTCCACCAGCGCCGACACCAGGTCCCCCTGCGGCTCCACGCTCGTGTCCAGCAGGATGACCACCGGGGCTGCGGCGCGGCGGATGCCGGCGTTGAGTGCAGCTGCGTGGCCCAGCCGCTCGCTCGTCCAGACCACCTCGGTGCTGATTCCCGGCGCCCCGGGATCCACCGCGTCGAGGGCCGCGAGACCGGCCGCCTGCGCGTCGGACGAACCGTTGGCGACGACCACCAGCTGGGTGCCGTCCGGCGAGCGGTCCACCAGCGCCCGCAGGGCCCGCGCCAGGTCATCGGGCCAGTCGGTGGCGAGCATCACGACGCTGGCCACGCCCACGGGCGCCTCCTCGAGCCGGGACGGGACGGAGGCGCTGCTGCCGTAGCGCACGACCGCACCCGCGGCGACGTCGGGCGGCGCCGCGCGCTCCAGCGAGTACAGCGTGCCCGCGTCGATCACCTTCCAGCCGGCGACCTCGATCTCGCCGCGCAGGCGGTCCGCCGTCGGCCAGTCGCGGGCCCGGCGCGCGATGGCGCGCGCCTCCGCGAGATCGATGACGGGCTGGGGTGCTTCCTCGCGCCGCATGCGCCGAGGATACGGTCAGGCGGCCGCGCCCGCGGCGACGACCGCGAGCGCCAGGATCCACGTGTGGGCGAGCCCGCTCCACAGCACCGAGCCGGTCCGCCAGTCGAGCCAGCCGTAGAGCAGCCCGCCGCCCAGCGTGCTCAGCGTCTCGACCTCCGGCTTGCCTAGGTGCGCGAACGCGAACGGAAGGGTGGCGACGACGACCGCGATCGGGCCAACGACGCGCAGCAGTGCGAACAGCAGGAACCCGCGGAAGAAGAACTCGGCCGGGATGACCTCCAGCGCGGTCGTGAGGAGGACGTCCGGGACGGCCGCCGCCTGCGGGCCGTAGTACCCCGCGAAGGCCGGCAGCCGGGAGATCGCCAGCACGACCGGCGTCATGGCGAGGCAGCCGCCCAGCGCGAGGGTCACGCCGGCACGCACATCGCCGACACGCAGCCCGTAGCGGGCGGGCCGGTCGCGCATGACGAGCACCACGAGCGCCAGCGGCACGGCGCCGAGCAGCACGAAGCGCGCGATGGCCGCAACGCGCCTCGTGTCCGCGGGCGTGGTCGCCGCGAGGCCGGTGACGCCCTCGACCAGCCCGTTCAGCCGACCGTGATAGTCCAGCAGCAGGATCAGCGTCACCGCCACGATCGCCACCGTCGCCCGGCCGGGCAGCCGGAGCCCCAGGACGCCGAAGGATCGCAGGTCGCCCGCATTCGCCGGGTACGCCGGGCCGGCGGTCAGCCACCGCCAGGCCCGCGCCGCAACCCCCGGCTCCGATCGCCCGAGGGCGCGGGCCGCCTGCTCGTCGCACGACTCCATCCGGCGCAGCCTACCGCTCCCGCCATGTCCCCGCAGTCCCTGCGGTCCTCCATCGCGACGGCGATCTCGACCGCATAGCCAGCGACCACCGGCCCTTGCGACCCCTGATGGATGGCGCGATCGTCGCCTCAGGCGTGACCGGAGGGACCGGCGATGCTCATCACGTTCATCAAGCCCACGCTGGGCCGTCTCGCGGACGGGGCGCCGTTCGTGGATGCGGCGCGGATGGAGCCGCTCCAGCTCGCCGTGCTGGCCGGCCTCACGCCGGCTGGCGTCGAGGTCCGGCTCCTCGACGACCGCGTCGACGTCATCGACTACGACGAGCCCACCGACCTCGTCGCGATCACCGTCGAGTCGTTCACCGCCCGCCGGGCCTATGAGATCGCCGCGGAGTTCCGGGCCCGACGGGTTCCGGTCGTCATGGGTGGCATGCACGCCACGCTCATCCCCGCGGAGGTGGCGGAGCACGCCGACTCGGTGTTCACCGGCGACGCCGAGACGTGCTGGGCGCAGGTCGTCGCCGACGCGCACGATGGCCGGCTCCGGCCCCGCTACGACGCGCCGGTCGGGCCGCCCCAACCCGGTGGCACGCTCCCCCGCCGCGACCTGCTGGCGGGCAAGGGCTACCTCCCGCTCACGCTCCTGCAGTTCGGGCGCGGGTGCCGGTACCGGTGCGAGTTCTGCGCCGTTGGGCAGTACTTCGGGCACCACCAGTACACCCGGCCCCCGGACGAGGTGGTCGCCGAGATCCGCGCCCAGTCGCGACGGAACCTGTTCTTCGTCGACGACAACCTGATCGCGGACCCCGAGGCCGCCAAGGCGCTGCTGCGGGCGCTGGTCCCGCTCCGCATCCGCTGGGTGTCGCAGGCGAGCGTGGACCAGGTGCGCGACCCGGAGCTCATGCGCCTGTTCGTCGACAGTGGCTGCCTGGGCAACGTGATCGGCTTCGAGAGCCTGGACCCCGACAACCTGCGCCAGATGCACAAGGCCGCCAACCTCGCGGCGCCGGGCCCCGCCGCCGCCTTCGACCGCTACGCCGGCGCCGTGGCCTCGCTTCGGGAGCACGGGCTCCAGACGTGGGCCGCGTTCGCCCTCGGCTACGACCACGACACCCCGGAATCGATCCTCGAAACCTGCGAGTGGGCGATCGACCAGCGGTTCACGTTCGCCGCCTTCAACGTCCTCATGCCCTACCCCGGCACGCCGCTGTATGCGAGGCTCCAGGCGGAGGGCCGCCTGCTGTACGACGGCCGCTGGTGGCTCCACCCGGACTACCGGTTCAACGGCGCCGCGTTCCGGCCGGCTCGCATGACACCCGACCAGCTGACCGAGGCGACGTGGGCCTGCCGGCGGCGCTGGAGCAGCGCAGCGTCCATCGTCCGACGCGCGTTCGACCGTCGGACCAACATGGCCTCGCTGTCCCGGTTTGCGCTGTACTGCGCCTACAACCCGCTCTACCGGCGCGAGGCGTGGAAGCGCCAGGGCCTGCGGCTTGGGCTGCGATGAGCGACGCGGACGGCGTGGAGGTACGGCCGGCCGCGGCGGCCGACGAACCCGACATCCGACGGCTGGTGGGGGTCACGCCGATGCCCGGCGCCGTCGCGGTGCGCTTCGCCCGGGAGCCGGACTACTTCCTGGGCACCACCATCATGGGCGACCCGTGCGACGTGCTCGTGGGTCGCGCGGCGGACGGACGACTGGCCGGGATCGCCTGCCGTGCGGAGCGTCGCGCGTACGTCAACGGGGTCGAGACCCGGATCGGCTACATCGGCCAGATCCGCCTGGCGGACGGCTTCCGCGGTCGATGGCTGCTGCACCAGGGGATGTCCGCCTTCCGGGCGCTCAGCCCGCCCGGGATGCTGTACGCGGGGGTGGTCGCCCGCGAGAACCCGCGTGCCCGGGGCGTGCTCCTGGGTGACCGGTCGCCGGGCGGCCTGCGCTCGGTCCGGCTCGCCGGGCTCACGACCTGCGCGATCCTGCTCCGGCCCCGCCGGCCGGCACGCGCCGCGGGCGTGGAGCTGACGACCGCCGCGGAGACGGGCCTCGACCCCGTGGTCGCGTTCCTGCGCACGGAGGGGCCCCGGCGCCAGCTGTTCCCCGCCTACGACGTCGCCGACTTCACCGGCGGCGCCACGATGCGCGGCCTCTCTGCTGGCGACATCACGGTCGCGACCCGCAGCGGATCGGTCGTGGGCGTCATGGCGGCCTGGGACCAGGCGGCATACAAGCAGGACATCGTGGACGCGTACGGCCCCTCCCTCCGGCGCCTGCGCCCCGCCTGGGATGTCGCCGCGCGGCTGATCGGCGCGCAACCCCTCACGCCGCCCGGGGCCGCGATCGCGCTCGCGTTCGCGGCCTGCACCTGCGTGGCCGGCGACGACCCGGATGTCATGCGGGCCCTGCTGGGTGCCGCGACGGCGCGCGCCCGCGCGATGGGCAAGGCGTTCCTGATGCTCGGGCTCGCCGACGACGACCCGCTGCTCCGCGTGGCACGGCCGTGGCTGCACGTGACCTACCACAGCGACCTGTTCCTGCTGGCCTGGGACGTCGACCCAACGGCGGCCGTGGACGGACGGCTCCCGTACATCGAGGTGGCCACCCTGTGACGTCGCGGCGGCTGAGCTCCTGGGAGGCGACCTCGCTGATGGTCGGGGCGGGGGTGGGCGCCGGGATCATGGCCGTGCCCTGGCTCGCCGAGCGGGTGGGCCTGGTCGCCCTCGGGGTGATCCTCCCGGTCGCCTGGTCGGCCAGCGCGATCGTCCACCTGATGCTGGCAGAGGTCCTGTTCCGCACCGGCCGCGACCTCCAGGTCGTGGAGCTGATGCGCCTGTACCTGCTCGGCGGGCGCTGGGGCCGGCCGCTGCTGTGGACGGTGTTCGCGCTGCTCAGCCTGGCGTTCCTCGCCAACCTGGCCGCGTACGTGTCCGGCGCCGGCGAGATCGTCGCCGACCTGGCCCGGGTCGACGGACGGCTGGCGGAGCTCGCGGTCTACGTGGTGTCCGCTGGCGTCGTGTTCTTCGGGCTGCCGGCCGTGGGGATCGCGGAGCGGTTCGGTGCCCTGGCGCTGATCGGCCTGCTGGCGGTGATCGCCATCGGTGCGGTGGGGATCCCGATGGAACCCGCCCTGGGCCCGTCCGGGACCGCGACCGAGTGGCTGGCCCTGTACGGGATGGTCATGTACGCCTACTGGACGTTCTACAGCGTGCCCCAGGTGGTGGCCGGCATGGGACCGGACCGCCGCGGCGCCGTCCGGGCGGTGCTGGTCGGGCTCGCGATCAACGGCGTGCTGACGGCCGTCGTGGCCATCGTTGCCCTGGGTGTCTCGCTCGAGGTCACGGAGCTCGCGATCATCGGCATCGCCGACCGGATCGGGTCGTGGGCAGGCGTGCTCGGCTCCCTGTTCATCGTGGCCGCGTTCGTCACCAGCTACTGGTCCGTGTCGCTCGCGCTGGCCGACATCCTCCGCGAACGCACCGGGATCGGGGCGCGCACGGCCTGGCTGCTCGCGACCCTGCCGTCGCTGCTCGTGCTGTGGCGCGGGGCGTGGCAATTCCTCGAGTGGCTGCGCCTGGCCGGCGGCGCGACGGCGATCGTCGTCGCCCTGATCACGATCCCGATGTACCTGGCCGCGCGACGGACCGGCCCGGTGCGCGACCCCGCGTGGTCGCTGGGCACGTGGGCCAACCCGGTCGTCCTGGGCCTGACCTTCCTGGCGCTCGTGGCGATGGCCGCGGGCTCCCTGCTCCGGCTCTGAAGGCGTCGGGACGTGTCCCTCCGCGGCGGGATCCGGCGGGGCGCGGCCTCGCCCGTCGCCTCTACCCGTGCCCTGCTGTCCGAGTTCTCGCGCGTCGTGCTCGTGCTGGCCACGGGCGACCTCGTGGCGAGCTTCGGGTTCAGCCTGTTCTTCCCGTTCCTCACGATCTACCTGGTGCAGGAGATGGGGGCGTCGGCGGCCCAGGCGGGGTTCGTCATCGCCGCGTATTCGCTGTTCTCCACCGTGTCGGGGATCGCCGGGGGGTGGCTGGCGGATCGCGTCGGCCGACGGCCGGTGCTCATCGGCTCGGTTTCGCTGACG
>MGOE01000066.1:22407-27229 GCA_001797035.1 Chloroflexi bacterium RBG_16_72_14 | reverse complement strand
GTGTCCGAGACGTGGCACGTGGGGCTGGTGATGGTCGCCCTGGGCTGCATCGACCCAGCGTTCCTGCCGGCGGCCCGGGCCGCGGTCGCGGACACCGTGGACGAGGCGCGACGCCCGCGGGCGTTCGGCCTGCTCGCCGTCGCGAACGCGGTGGGCTGGATCGCCGGCCCGGTCATCGGCGCCGGCCTGTCCACGCTCGGGTACCCACTGCTGTTCGGCGTGAGCGGCGTCCTGGTCGGGTGCTACACGCTCATCGCGTTGCGCTGGCTGCCGGAGACCCGCCCCGCCTCGACCGTCCGCCCCGAGCAGGACCCGAGGGCACGAGGCGAGGCCCGGGCGGCAGACGGCCCCCGCCTCCGCGTGTTCGCCGCGTTCCTGCCGCTGATCGGCGTCACGCACGCGATCACGTTCCTGTGGGTCACGACGCTGCCGATCCACGCGGCGGGGACGCTCGCCCTGCCGACACCCACCTGGGGCGTCCTGTTCGGACTCAACGGCCTGCTGATCGTGCTGTTCCAGCTCCGGGTCTCCACGGCCTGCGAGCGACGCTCGAAGCCCCGGGTCATCGCCCTCTCGGTCGGGCTCCACGCCATCGGGCTGGGGCTCGTCGCCGGCCTGTCGCCGGCCACCGCGGTCCCCGGCCTGGCGGCCACGATCTGCCTGATCACGGTCGGGGAGATGCTGCTCATGCCCGTGGTGCCGTCGTTCATCGCCGAGCTCTCGCCGATCGACCGTCGAGGCACCTACCAGGGGATCGCGATGGCCGCGACGGCGATCGGCTCCGGGCTCGGGCCCCCGGTCGCCGGCCTCGTGCTGGACGCGCTGCCCGGCGCCGTGCTGTGGCTGGCCGCCGCGCTGGTCCTCCTCGTCGCCGGTGGCGGGTTCCTCGCCCTGTCGCGCTGGTCCGACCGCCTGCCGGCCCAGCCATCGGTCGGCTGAGCCCCCGATCCCTGGTGTCGGGCGTGGTGCTCGCCGCCGGTCGGGGTGCGATACGTTGGTGGCGATGACCGCCATGCCGGGGCCCGAGGCCCGTCGCGTCCCTGCCCGCCACAGGTGGATCCCCCGGCAGCACGGCGCCTGGGCGATGCTCCTGCTGCCCGTGCTGCTGGGCATCGCGGCCAGCCGGCCAAGCCCCTGGCACCTGGCGCTGGCCGGTACGGCGCTGGCCGCCTATCTTGCGTCGGCGAGCCTCCAGGCGTGGTTCCGCGCCGGGCGGCCGCCGGCGTACCGCGCGCCGATCCTCGCCTACGGCGCCGTGTTCGCCGGGCTCGGCCTGCTGCTGGCCATGGCCTTCCCGGTCCTCCTGCTCACGCTAGCCGTGATCGTGCCGACGGCGGTCATCGTGCTGGGCGGGGCGAGGCCGGGCACCCGCCGTGACCTTGCCAACAGCCTCGCGCAGGTCGTGCAGGCGCTGGCGCTCGTGCCCGCGTCGGCGGTCGTCTCGGGCGCCTTCGAGCCGGAGCGCGTGCTCGCCTACACCCTGGTCGCGGCCGGCTACCTGTTCGGTACGGTCCTGGTGGTCCGCTCCGTGCTCCGGGAGCGCGGCAACGAGCAGCTCGCGATGCTGTCCGTGGCCTTCCACCTGGCGCTGGTCGCGATCGCCGCGGTCACCATCCCGTTGCCCTACGCCGCACTGGCCGCCGGCCTGACCGCGCGGGCGGTCGCGCTCCCGATGCTCCAGCGGCGCCGGGCCCCGGGTTCCCGGCCGATGCGCCCGATCCAGGTCGGGATCGTCGAGATCGTGGCCTCCACCGCGGTGGCGGTGGTCTCGTTCCTCGCCCCGATCTAGGATCCACCCATGTGCGGTCGGGTCCTCGTCGCGTACGCCAGCAAGCACGGCTCCACCCGCGAGATCGCCGAGGAGATCGGCCGCGTGCTGCGCGACGGCGGCCTCGACGCCGAGGTCGCCGAGGCCCGGCTGGTCAGCGATGTCGCCGCGTACGGCGCCGTCGTCCTCGGCAGCGCCCTCTACGCCGCCCACTGGCAGCGCGACGCCAACCGGTTCGTGGCGCGCCACCTGGCGGCCTTGCGAACGCGCCCGGTGTGGCTGTTCAGCACCGGGCCGCTGGATCGCTCCGCCGACGCCGGCCTGCTCCCCGCGCCCCCCTCCGTGGCGATCACCACGGACCCGATCGGGGCTCGCGGCCACCGGGTGTTCGGCGGTCGGCTGCTCGCCGACACGCCGGGCCTCGATCCGCAGGTCCTGGCCACCCACCCGGTCGGCGACTTCCGCGATTGGGACGCGATCCGTGCCTGGGCCGCGGGGATCGCGGCCGCGCTCGTCTCGCCGGCGCCCTAGAGCCCGATCTCGATCCGACCGTTCCAGAGCTGGTAGTGGGTGCGGTACGTGTTGCTGTGGATGACCCGGCCGTGGCGGTCGCGGACGATGCGGGTCACCGACACGTCCATGCCGTTGGCCGGGTACTCGGTCTGCTCCTTGACGCCCTGCGGCAGCGTGGACACGTAGACGGTGTAGGTGGTGGCCTTGCGCACGTTGCTCACGACCGGCTTGCCGATGCTCACCGTGCGGCCGTCAGGGATCCCCCAGATCTCGTAGCGGACCCAGCCGCGGCCGTGAGCCCGGTAGCGGTAGGTCCGGATGACGATCGGGTGCTTCATGTCGTTCGTGAACGTCACCGTCTGCCCGCCGCCGCCCGGCATCTTGGATACGGTGGCGTCGAGGCCCAGCGGATAGCGGTCGATGTAGTACTTGTGGTTCGAGCGGGCGCCCATCCTGAGCCCGGCCCGCAGCGCGGCGTTGAACAGCGTCGTGGAGCTGGAGCACATGCCGCCGCCCAGCGCACCGGTGGGCTCCGTGTGGTTGCCGGCGATGAACCCGCCGGGCCCGAAGCCGCGCGACGACGTCACCGGACCGATGGCCCGCCACCATTCGAACGTCTGGCCGGGCCGAAGCACCGTGCCGTCGATGATCTTGGCCGGCAACCAGATGTTGGCGCCGAAGTAGTTGCGCTCGCTGACCGGGAACCAGGTCTTCCACGACCCGAGGCGGGACATCACGGGCGCCGACAACGCCGCCTCCTCGGTCGTGAGCTTGGGCTCGACCCTCGCCACGACCGCGCGCACCGGGGCCGGCTCGATCCAGTGCGCCCTCGCCGCCAGCAGGCGCGCGATCGCCGTCGACGTCGCCTCGGGGTCCAGCCTCCGGCCGTCACGGGACGGGGCCACGCCAATCGCCCTGGAGCCCTTGCCGCCCAGGAACGTCGCCGACACCGGGTCGCGCTTGACCGCCTTGGCGACCTTTGCGAGCGCCTTCTCGATCTTCACCCGGTCGGCGACCACCGCGATCGAGCCGTCGGCCTGGTATTCGAAGTCGAGCCAGGTGGCGACGGTCGCTGCCTTGATGGTCCAGTGCTTCTCGCCGTAGGTGACCACGATGTTGCCGACCATCCGCTCAGCGGCTTCGCGGACGGCGGCGACGTCTGCGTCGCTGCGGGCCGGTGGCAGGGTGATGGTGGCCGCCTCCACGACGGTCTCGCGCGGCGCGTCCAGACGCCGCACCGCGTCCTGTGCCGTCGCGGCGACGGCCGCCGGGTCGTAGGTGCGCCCGTCGCGCGCGGGAATCGTGTACACGCGCTTGGCGCCCTTCGCGATGCTCGCGTCCACCGGCTCGCGCTCCAGCCACGAGAGCGCCTCCGCCACGCCCGCGCCCAGCGCCGTCTCGTCGAGCGCGAGGCGCGGCTCCACCGTCCGGCCCTCGAGGGCGAGCCTGATCTCGGCGACCGCGCGCTCGGCAACGGTCCCCTCGCGGCCGGCGGCGAGCGCCTCGTCCACCATCGCGCCCACATCCGCCCGGCGCCCGAACTGCCCGTACGGCACGGACACGTCGCCAGCCTCGGTCCGGATGACGACCCGACCGTTGCCCAGCGCCTCGTACGCGGCTGCCAGGGCGGCCTCGGCCTGCGCCCGGTCGAGCCCCGAGAGGTCCACGGTCCCGGCGCGGACGCCAGGCAGCACGCGCCCCTCGTACCCCGAATCCCACGCGAGGAGCGCGGCGGCGGCAATCCCGACGGTCGCCACGAGTCCCAGCACGAAGCCGGCGAACAGCCGTGGCCAGACGCGCGTGCGGCGGCGTGCCGGCGCGTCCTCGACGCCGGGAGCCCCGGCGTCCGGGGTGTCGGCCTCGACATCGGTGTCCGGAGCGCCGGCGCCCGGCGACTCGAACCCCGGTACGAGGACATCGTCGGCGGCGGTCATGGCGGAACGCATGATGCCCCATGGACGGGCCGGCGTGCAGTGGTACTTCTCGGCACCCCGGTCAGGCGCGCAACCGGACGTCGGCCAGCGGCGTCTGAGCCCCGACTGGAGGCCCCGTTGACCCGAACCTACCGCCTGGATACCTCCACCCGGCTCGCCACGGCGATGTTCTCCGCCCTGGTGGCCATCGCGGCGTGCACCGGGGGCGCGCCCTCGTCGGACGCCGACACCGGCTCGCCGTCCGGCCGCCCGTCGCACAGCCTGCCCGCCCGGGTCTCCCCCGATCCCTCCGCCCCGGTGACCGGCGAGGTCCCGGCCGCGATCGTGGACGCGGCCCGCGTGCTGCTGGCCGACGCCGTGGGCGCCGAGGCGGCGGCCGCGGCCACGCTCGTGGTCGCGGAGGCCGTCACCTGGCCCGACGGCTCGCTGGGGTGCCCGGAGCCCGGGATGCTGTACACGCAGCAGCTCGTGCCGGGCTATCGCCTCGTGTTCGAGGTGGCGGGCGCGTCCTTCGACTACCGGGCCAGCGAGGGCGGCGAGCCGCGCCACTGCGACCTGGGCGGGCCGCGGGCGTCCTGACGCGGGCTGCGAACGTCCACCGGCGGGC
>MGOE01000066.1:17633-22386 GCA_001797035.1 Chloroflexi bacterium RBG_16_72_14 | reverse complement strand
CGCCGTTCGCACCTCGAGGCCGGGAATCACGAAGGCCGGGGCTTGCACCCCGGCCTTCGTGCCGTGCGTCGTGGCGACGGAGCTCAGGGCTCCGCGACGGTGAGCAGGATCGACTCCCGCCCCTTGACGGCGCCGCCGCGGTAGGTCAGGCGGTCGGCATTGGTGACGAGCATGAGGCCGGTCTCGGACACGTTGACGGGATAGGCGTACTCCGAGGTCAGGTCGTAGATGACGAGCTGATCCGTCGAGAGGGCCGGGATGTCAGCGGAGTAGCCGAAGCCCCCGATCTCACCCCAGTAGTGCTCGGCGAAGGGAGCGACCTCGATGCCGGTGATCTGGTCGGTGATCGCGTAGTCGCGGTAGTACCAGTCATACGCGGTCACGTCCATGGTCCACGGACTGCCGAAGTCGGTGGCGTCCAGGCCGATCTGGTCGCCGCAGAACGTGAGGATCGTGTTGGAGTCGTTGGTGCCGTGATCCGTGAAGAACCAGGCGCCGATGGTCTGCGCCTCGTAGTCGTAGACCCACGTCAGGGCGCGGGCGTCGCTCAGCGCGCCGAGGCTGACGGGTGCCGAGAAGATGTTGAAGTCGGCGGCGTCGTCACCGTCGATGTCGAGGTCCACGTCGAGCTCGCCGGGGACGACCGCGGTCGTCTGGCGGTCCCACGTGTTGATCGCGATGCGGTACACGAAGGACTCGGCCGGGCCGCAGTACGCGGCCGGCACCCAGAACGTCTGGACACCGACGGCGCGCAGGTCGATGACCGGAGCGTTCATGCCGGTCCTGGAGCGCGGCTTGTCGGGGCTGGTGGCGACCAGCGAGTACAGGTCGATGGCAGCCGCCCCGGCGCCCACGTTCTGGACGTCGGCCTCGGTTTCGAGCGGGACGGCCGTGCCACCCGGGACGCGGACGTCACCGGACTTGCGCGGCAGGACCTGCCACGCGACGTGCAGCGGGTGGGCGTTGTCGCCCTTGAATCCAAGCCGATTGAAGTTGATGTACCCGTCGTACTCGAGCAGATCGAGCGGGACCGGGTTGATGCCGTCCTCGCCGCCGTTGAGGGTCCAGTTGCGGAGCCTGCTGGCATCGAGCCGCATGGTGACCGCGACGATCCGGGTCTCGTGCGGCCGGAGCGTGATGTCCGACCGGGTCGTGATCCGCACGGCGCCGTTCGTCGCGTCGTTCCCGTAGCGGAACCTGGGCGTGATGGCGTACCGGAGGGTCTTGCCCGTGTAGTTGCGCACCGTGAGCCAGCGCGTGATCGAGAGGTCCCTCGACCCGTCGACGAACCCGAACGAGAGCGACCCGCTCTGGCCCTGGGCGTCCCAGACCGCGATTGGTGACCTGAGCGCACGGTTCACCCGGAGCTCGCCGCCGCCGATCCTCGTGATCGGGGCGAGGCGGCCGGGCGCCAGCGCGGGGTTGGTGAACACCGTGGTCTCGGCCGTGTTCATCAGCACGGCCTTGATCTCGAGCGCTGTGCGCCCCGGGAAGGCCCCCTTGAGCAGCGCCGCGGCGCCGGAGACCATCGGGGTGGCGCCCGACGTGCCGCCGAACGCCTGGGTCTCGGTGCCGCTGCCGCTGACGGCGGACACCGAGGCACCGGGGGCGCCGATCTCGGGCTTGATCCGGTTGTTCGACGACGGGCCGCGCGATGACGTGCCCGCCATGCCGCCCACCAGCTTGACGAAGGTCGCGCTCGACACGCTCGCGGTCACCGTCGTCGGGATCTCGAGCTGGTCGATGATGTCATCGCCCAGCGACTCCTGGATGACCATGGTCGGGACGAACGTGTCGCCACCGCCGTACGAGAAGCTGACGGCGTCGCCGGGGGCGATGAGCTTGAGCAGGACGGCCACGGCGCCGGCCTCGGCCGCTCGGTCCACCTTGAGGCTGATGGCGCACTCGCCCCGGTCGATGAGGGCGACCTTGCCGGCCGGATCGGACAGGTACGGGTCCTCGGTGGGATCGCCGTCCTTGGAGTCGGCCGGGCAGCCCTGGCCGACATAGGTGACGTCACCGCTGAAGCCGCTGCCCACGGGCGCCCACTCCACGGTCTCCGTGTTTGCGTACGTGCCGGCGATCGCCGGCGGCGCGCTGATCACGAGCGGGAATGTCCTGGCGCTGGGGACCTGCGTCTGGGCGACCGACAGCGCGCTGGGCGCGGCAGCCGGCGTCCCGGAGACGTACGGCTTGTTGGCTCCGTTGCCGGACGCGGCGACGGTCAGGATGCCCGCATAGTGGGTGGCCCGCTCGACGGCCAGCGAGAGGTCGTCGTCGTAGACGGTGCCGTAGTCGCTGCCCAGCGACATGTTGATGATGTCGACGTGGTCCTTGAGGAACCCGTCGCCGTTGGGGTCCATCGCCCAGTCCATCGCATGCATCAGCGCGACGCCGCTGCACGACGTGGACACGGACGAGCAGACCTTGACCGCGAACAGGTTGGCCAGCGGCGCGACGCCCTTGGTGCCACCGATGATGTCGGCGACGTGCGTGCCATGCCCGCCGTCGGTCCCCATGTCGATGCCGAGGTCGGTCCCGGAGTCGGGCGAGTCGATCGGGTCGGGATCCGGCGCCTCGTCCTCGTTCGGCCATGCCTCGCCGGTGAAGTCGTAGCCGCCCTTCACACGGGCGGTCGGCAGCAGGCCGTCGAGGGTCGTGTTCTTTGCGTCAGTGGTGGATTCGCCGTACGCGGCCTTGAACGCGTCGAGGGTGCCGGCGCCGCCGAGCGCGGCGTGCGTGTAGTCGATGCCGCTGTCGAGGACGGCGACATCCACGCCCTGGCCCCGGAAGCCGAGGTTCTGGACCGCCTTCGCGCCCACGTAGCCGACCGTCTCGGACAGGTCGAGCGTGTAGTCCTTCACCGGAACGATCGCGACGACCGACCGGTCCTTGGCCAGCGCGGCCAGGCTCCTGGCGTCGACCTTGAGCATGACCACGTTCGAGGCCTTGCCGGTCCGCCCGAGCACCGACACCCTGGGGTCGAGGCCCTTCGCCCTGGCGATGATGGCGTCCTGCTGGGCCTTCGCGGCCGCCAGGGCGCCGCGCTGGGCGGCTGCCGTGTCGGCGATGAGCTCGATCGCGGGCCGTGCCGACAGGCGCACGATGACGCGCTGCCGTCCCTGGGCGTCGCGCAGCTTCGTCGCGATCTTCGCCGCGGCCGCATCGCCCGTGAGCGTGACGGGCTTGTCCAGGCGCAGCTGCTCCACGCTGTCCGGCAGCGACCTGGCGGGCCCCCGGTCGGGGTCTGCCGCGGCCGCGCTGCCGGGGAGCAGGGTGAGCAGGAGCGCGCCGGCGACGAGGATGCCGGGCAGCTTCCGTGACATGCGTTCCCTCCGCTTGTGCAACCCGTCCCGGACCGTGGCCTCGTCGTCGCTGGTCGGACATGATCGGCACGGTCGATCGAGCGTCATCGTCGGCGACGGTGGTCATTGTGGGCGCGTGTCGGCAACCTACACCCCGGCCACGGACCGGGTCAACGCGGGGACGGGCACCCGCGCGTGGATCGAAGGCGCCCGGGGGGTGCGCCCCGGGGGGTGGGTTCAGGCGGTGACCCGGACCCTCACACAGGTCGCGAGCGCGCGACGACGGCGCCCTGAGGGCGGGCTGTTTGTCACTCGTCAATCGCGTGTCCGCTGCCGATGATCCGGGGGCGGGGATCGACCCGCTCGGCCGGCAGCGCGCTGTCGACGGCCGCCTGGGGAGACGGGGACGTTGCCCGGAAGACTGCTGCACCGGGACAAGCAGAAACGACGAGCCATGGTCTCGGCAGTCGTCGTCGCCGAGCCGGTCCGTTGCGTCGAGTGCGGCATCTGCACGTACAACTGCCCGTTGGGCATCGACGTCCGCACCCGCGCACGCCTGGGGCAGGCCGTTGCCGACAGCTACTGCCTGACCTGCGGCGAGTGCGTTGCCCGCTGCCCGCGCGGCACGTTGCGGTTCGAGTCGTCGGCGGTGTTCGCCGCCGGCTCCACCCGGGGCGGTGGATGAGATGGCCCGACGTTACGTGATCGTCGGCAACGGACCGGCCGGCCTGACGGCGGCAGAGACGATCCGCCGCAACGATCACGCGGGCGAGATCCGGATCATCGGTGGCGAGGATCACCGTTTCTACTCGCGTCCCGGCCTCGCCTACCTGCTCACGGGCATCATCCCGGAGAAGCGGCTCTTCTCGCGCCCGGACTCGGTCTACGAGCAGGCCCGCATCCTGCGGTCGGTGGGGACGGTGCAGCGGATCGAGCCAACGAACCACCGGATCGCCCTCACCGACGGCCGGACGGTGACCTACGACCGCCTGCTGCTCGCGGTCGGGGCTCGGGCGGTGCGACCGTCCATCCCAGGCACCGATCTCGACGGCGTGGTGACCCTCGACAACCTCGACGACGCACGTCACATCCTGCGTCTCGCGCGCCGGGCCAGGCGAGCCTGCGTCGTCGGCGGCGGGATCACGGCGGTCGAGCTGGCCGAGGGCCTTGCCGCGCACCGCGTCGAGACCCACTACCTGATGCGCGGTGACCGTTACTGGGCGAGCGTCCTGAGCCCGCACGAGTCGGTGCTCGTCGAGGAGCGCCTCGTTGACGACGGGATTCGGATCCATCGCGGCCTGGAGCTGGCTCGCGTGATCGGGCGCAAGCACCGGATCTCGGCGGTCGAGACCCAGACCGGGGCCGTGCTGCCGTGTGATCTCCTGGCGGTGGCGATTGGCACGCAGCCACGGATCGAGGTTGCGCAACAGGGGGGCCTCGAGACCGGC
>MGOE01000066.1:6550-17619 GCA_001797035.1 Chloroflexi bacterium RBG_16_72_14 | reverse complement strand
CGACGACACCTTCCAGACCAGCGACCCGGACATCTTCGCCGCCGGCGATGCCGCCGAGGTGCTCGACCCGGCCACCGGCAAGCGTGGCCTCGACAGCCTGTGGTCCGTCGCCATCGAGCAGGGCCGGGCTGCCGGGGACAACATGAGCGGCGTCCTCCGGCCGTACCGCCGGCCCGCGCCGTTCAACGTCACGAAGATCGGCGGGGTGACCACGACCCTCATCGGCGCCGTCGGCACCGGCGGCCGCGAGGGAGACCTGGTGACCCTGGCCCGAGGCGACAGCAATGCGTGGCGAGAGCAGATGGACTCCTTCGCCGTGGTCTCGGACGCGGGCGCCAACCATTTCCGGCTCGTGCTCGGCGATGATCGGATCCTGGGCGCGGTCGTGATGGGAGACCAGACGCTCTCCCGTCCGTTGCAGCGCCTGATCCGCGAGCGGGTCGACATTCGATCGGTACGCGATCGGCTGATCCAGCGGCCGGCCGAGATCCACCAGGAGCTCAAGGGGCTCATGGAGCAGGCGGTCTCCCTTGGCGCGGTATAGCGAGCTGGCGCTGGCGCTGGTGGCCGTCATCGGCATCACCCTGCTGTACGGAGGCCACGTGCGTGCCGTCGCCGTACCGGCGGCGGGCGGCCTCCTTGGCCACTCCCTGGGCATCCTCGGATTCACGATGATGCTGATGACGGAGACGCTGTACTCGCTGCGCAAGCGGGCCATGCGGCGACCGCGGGGCACCATGCGCTCGTGGCTGCGGTTCCACATCTTCACCGGGATCGTCGGGCCATATCTCGTCGTGCTCCACTCGGCCTGGAGCTTCAACGGGCTGGCGGGGGCGTTGACGGCGATGACGGTCGTTGTCGTCGCCAGCGGCTTTGTCGGGCGGTACATCTACACCGCGGTGCCGCGCACGGCGGACGGGGTGGTGATCGAGGCGCAGGACCTGCAGCTGCTGCTCGACGCCGCGCGGCAGGAGGTGGCGCAGCCCTCTCCCGCGGTCGGTACGTCACCCGGTCCGGGTCGCAGCCGGGAGCAGGCGAGGCGCCGGCTGCGCGAGCTGGAGCGCCAGATGGCGGCGCTCCGCTGGGCGCGGCGGATGCTGGCGACCTGGCACACGATCCACATCCCCCTTGGGATGGCGCTGTTCGTGATGGCCGTCGCGCACATCGGGGCTGCCATGTATTACGCAACGCTGCTGCGCTGAGGTGTGGGGATGCGCCGTCCGCTGGGCTGCATGACCTTCTCGGCGCTCGTTACCACGATCCTGGTCGTGATCGCCATCGCCGCCGCCGCCGCCACCACCGGCAACGGGATCTTCAGCCCCGGATCGCTCAGCGGCGTCGCGCGAGGTGGCCCCATCGAAGGCGTGAGGTCCCACGCCGAGCTCGCATCCCGGTGCGACGTCTGTCACGCGACCGCGTTCTCGGGCGACCGCATGGCGGACCGGTGCCTGGCGTGCCATACCCAGGTGCAGCAGGAGATCTCCTCCGGGGGTGGGCTCCACGGCCGGTTCGCCGCGGCGGACGACTGCCGCGGCTGTCACACGGACCACCGGGGCGTCACGGCCTCGCTGACGTTGGCGAATCCAAGCGCCTTTCCCCACGACCGAGTGGGCTACGCGCTGCGCGCGCACCCGCTCCGCGCCGAGGGCGGCAGCTTCGGGTGCCTGGATTGCCACCCCGGCTCGCCGACATCGTTCGCGCCGCCCGTCTGCCTGCCCTGCCACGAGGCCCGTGATCATCCCTACATGGCGCAGCACGTCGAGACCCTCGGCTCGGCCTGCCTGAACTGTCATGACGGGATCGACTCCTACGGGGCCTCGTTCGACCATGCCACGTACCCCCTGACCGGCGGCCACGAGGAGCCGCTCTGCGGCGCCTGTCATCAAGGGGCGACGACCCTCTTGGCGCTGCGGGCCACGGAGACCGAGTGCGTCGCCTGCCACACCCCCGACGACGTCCATGACGGCCGCCTGGGCAACGCGTGCGGGGAGTGCCACACCCCCGCAACCTGGGCGAATGCCAGCATCGACCACGACCGGACGCGCTTCCCGCTGGTCGGAAGGCACGTCGGTGCGCTCTGCGAGTCCTGCCACGTCGACCGGCACTGGACGGGGATCGGTCTCACCTGCCGCGGCTGCCACGCCGCGGACGACCCGCACGCCGGGCAGTTTGCCGGTGACTGCGCCCGCTGCCACGCGGCCGCCGGCTGGGGGGACGTCACCTTCGACCATGCCCAGACGGGGTTCGCCCTCAGGGGCGGGCACGCCAGCCCCGCCTGTGCGGCCTGCCATCCGAACGGAAGGTACGTCGGGACGCCGACGTCATGCATCGGATGCCATGCGGGTGACGACTCCCACCGGGGGGCCTTCGGCAGGAATTGCGCCGCCTGCCACAAGGTCACACGGTGGGAGGACTGGACGTTCGACCACGCCCGGTCGTCGTTCCCGTTGACCGGCGCCCACCGGGGCGTGTCCTGCCAGCGCTGCCATGGCGGTGGCACCTACCAGGGAACGCCGAGCACGTGCTCCGCCTGCCATGCCAGGCCCGCGTCGCACGGCACCGTCCTCAGCGGCGGCTGCGGGTCCTGCCACTCGACCAAGGCATGGACACCCGCCTCGTTCGACGGGCCGCACCCGTTCCCCATGACGCATGGCGGCGCCGGTGGGTCCTGCGCGAAGTGCCACCCGTCCTCGTTGACCAGCTACTCCTGCACCCGATGCCATTCCAGAGCGGACATGACGGAGCATCACAAGGAGGTGTCGGGGTTCTCCATGACCACCTGCGTGAAGTGCCACCCGAAGCCCAAGCAGGAGGACTGACGGCTGGAGCAGGCGGCGGGTCGGTCCTCGCTCCACGCGAGGCGTCGCCGGTGGCGCCCATGGACGGCCTCAGGGCATCAAGGCGTTGGGGCGGCAACCAGCTCGTCGCCGGCACCGCCGACGGAGTCGCGGACCGGACGGCGGGTGCCTGCTACCGTGGCCGGATGCGCCCAGCCGACAGCCACGATCTGATCCGGGTGCACGGCGCCCGCGAGAACAACCTCAAGAACGTGAGTGTCGAGATCCCGAAGCGCCGGCTGACCGTGTTCACCGGTATCTCGGGCTCCGGCAAGAGCTCCCTGGTCTTCGCCACCATCGCTGCCGAGTCGCAGCGGCTGATCAACGAGACCTACAGCGCCTTCGTGCAGGGCTTCATGCCCACGCTGGCGCGGCCCGAGGTCGACTTCCTCGACGGCCTCACGACCGCGATCATCGTCGACCAGGAGCGGATGGGCGGCAATCCCCGCTCCACGGTCGGCACCGCCACCGACGCCAACTCGCTGCTGCGGATCCTGTTCAGCCGGCTCGGGCAGCCACACATCGGCTCACCCAACGCGTTCTCGTTCAACGTCCCCTCCGTCCGCGCGTCGGGGACGATCACGATCGAGCGCGGCGGCCGAGCCGGGCGCGCTCCAGAGGAGGGCGGAGTCCGCCACTACGGGGGCACCGTGAGCGTTGAGCGCGGAGGCCCGGGTCGCACCGAGGAGCGGGCGTTCTCGATCCTCGGCGGCATGTGCCCGCGCTGCGAGGGCATGGGGACGGTCTCGGATGTCAACCTCGCGGAGCTGTTCGACGACACCAGGTCGATCGCCGAGGGCGCGATCACGATCCCCGGCTACAAGGTCGACTCCTGGTGGACGGTGGGCATCTTCGCCGAGTCGGGGTTCATCGACCCACACAAGCCGATCCGCGACTACACCACCCAGGAGCGCGAGGACTTCCTGTACAAGGAGCCGACCAAGGTCAAGGTCAAGGGCGTCAACCTCACCTACGAGGGGCTGATCCCGAAGATCCAGAAGTCGATGCTGTCCAAGGACGTCGACACGCTCCAGCCCCACATCCGCGCGTTCGTGGAGCGGGCGGCGACCTTCACCGCCTGCCCCGAGTGCGGCGGCACCCGCCTGGCCGAGCCCGCCCGATCGTCGAGGATCCGGGGCATCAGCATCGCCGACGCGTGCGCGATGCAGGTCAGCGACCTCGCGGACTGGGTCCAGGACCTGGACGAGCCGTCCGTGGCGCCGCTGCTCGGCGGGCTGCGCCAGATCCTCGACTCGATGGTGGAGGTCGGCCTCGGCTACCTCTCGCTCGACCGGGCGTCGGGCACGCTGTCGGGCGGCGAGGCGCAGCGCACCAGGATGATCCGGCACCTCGGGTCGTCGCTCACCGACGTCACCTACGTGTTCGACGAGCCGACCGTGGGCCTGCACCCGCACGACATCCAGCGCATGAACCGGCTGCTGCTGCGGCTGCGTGACAAGGGCAACACCGTGCTCGTGGTCGAGCACAAGCCGGACGTCATCGCCATCGCCGACCACGTCGTCGACCTCGGCCCCGGCGCCGGCCACGACGGGGGCACGGTGTGCTTCGAGGGGACGGTCGATGGCCTGCGCGCGAGCGACACGCTCACCGGGCGCCACCTCGGGTATCGGGCCCGGCTCAAGCCGCAGACCCGCACGGCGGCGGGCACCCTGGCGATCCGCAACGCGACCCGGAACAACCTGCGCGACGTGAGCGTGGACGTCCCGCTCGGCGTCCTGTGCGTCGTGACCGGCGTGGCCGGCTCGGGCAAGAGCTCGCTGATCCACGGCTCGCTGCCGCGGGACGCGGGGGTGGTCTCGATCGACCAGGCGGCGATCCGGGGGTCACGCCGTAGCAATCCCGCTACGTACACCGGGCTCCTGGACCCGATCCGGACGGCCTTCGCCAAGGCGAACGGCGTCAAGCCCGCGCTGTTCAGCGCCAACTCCGAGGGCGCCTGCCCGGTGTGCAACGGCCTCGGCGTCATCTACACGTCGCTCGGGATCATGGCCGAGGTCGCATCGGTGTGCGAGGAGTGCGAGGGCAAGCGGTTCCAGCCCAGCGTGCTCGAGTACAAGCTCGCCGGGCGCGACATCACCGAGGTCCTCGCGATGTCGGTCGCCGAGGCGCTGGCGTTCTTCAGCGGCGGCGAGTCGAAGGTCCCGGCCGCCCGCGCGGTGCTCAGCCGGATGGCCGACGTGGGACTCGGGTACCTGACCCTCGGCCAGCCGCTGAGCACGCTCTCCGGCGGCGAGCGGCAGCGGCTCAAGCTGGCGATCCAGATGGCCACCGACGGTGGCATCTACGTGCTCGATGAGCCGACCTCGGGGCTGCACCTCGCGGACATCGAGCAGCTGCTCCGGCTGCTCGACCGGCTGGTGGACGCGGGCAAGTCGGTGATCGTCATCGAGCACCACCTCGCGGTCATGGCGCACGCCGACTGGATCATCGACCTCGGCCCGGGCGCCGGGCACGATGGCGGGCGGGTCATCTTCGCCGGCCTGCCCGCGGACCTGGTCGCCGCCCGCGGCACGCTCACCGGCGAGCACCTCGCCGAATACGTGAGCTGATCGACCCCGCCCGCCGTCCGCGGCGGTTATGGAGCTGCGGCGATCAGGTGAAGCGACGCCAGGGCGCGAACGTCGCCCCGCGGCTTCCACGTCGGCGGACGCTCGGGATGGACCCGGAACTCCGGGAACAGGTCGGCGAAGCGCTCGATCATGATCGTGAGCTCGAGTCGGGCGAGGTTCGAGCCCAGGCACAGGTGGCGACCGTGGCCGAACGCCACGTGGCGGTTCGGGTGGCGGTCGAGGATGCAGCGCTCGGGATGCTCGAACGCGCCCGGGTCGTGGTTCGCCGCGCCGTAGGCGAGCAGGACGACATCGCCGGCCGGGATCGTCTGGCCGTGGAGCTCGACGTCGCGCGCCGCGTTGCGGGCAAAGACCTGCACCGGCGACACGAAGCGCAGGAGCTCGTTGACCGCCATGTGCGCGAGCCCGTCCGCGTCGCCGAACAGCTGCGCACGCTGCTCCGGGTGCTGCGCGAGGTGGAGCAGGCTCATGCCCATCGTGCCCGACGTCGTCTCGTAGCCCGCGAGCAGCATCAGGACGCCGAACTGGCGCAGCTCGAGGTCGGACAGGCGGTGGCCCTCCACCTCGGCCTCGAGCAGCGTCCCGAGGAAGTCGTCGCGGGGCTCCCGCCTGCGGTCCGCGATCAACCCGTCGATGTAGGCCTCCGCGTCGCGCACCGCCCTGGCCTGGTCGTCCTTGTCGAGCAGGGCGCTCGAGAACATCCGCTCGACCCAGTCGAACCAGCGCTCCTCGTCCTCCTCCGGGAGGTTCATGAGCCGCGCGAGCGAGCCGAGCGACATGGGGTGGGCGAACTCGGCCATGACGTCGCCGCCGCCGTTGCGCGCGATCGGCTCGAGCAGCCTCGTCGCGAGCGCGTCGAGCTCGGGGCGCATGACGTCGATCCGAGGCTTGGCGAACAGCGGGTTGACGAGCGCGCGATACCGAGTGTGCTCCGGTGGGTCGAGCTCGATCGGCAGCAGTGGGTGGTCCCGCGGCTGTGAGGGAGGGATCACCGTGGTGCCGACGACGGCCGAGGTGAACGACTCGTGATCGAGCGCCGCGGCGACCACGTCGTCATAGCGCGTGATCAACCAGAAGCCGCCGTACAGGTCCGAGTGCAGGAGCGGATGCTCCTCCCGGATCGGCCCGAAGACGCTCTCGGGATCCCTGACGAACTGCGGGTCATGGTGGTCGAAGCTCATGCCGCGCCCGGCCGGATCGCAAGAACGTCCGCGCCCTTCGCGCGGAGGATGCCGGCGACGTTCATCGGGACGCACCTCGTTCGAGTGCGGGCATCGTACTGCCGAGCGAGTTGAGCCCTACGGCCTGTGACGGCCGGACAGCCTCATCGACGCTTGGCAGTTGGCCGTGAAGAAGCGCCACCGGACGGTCCTGGAGGGCTTGACGACCCGATCCGCTGGCGTGGTACGTCGGCGTCGCGGCGTAACTGGGCCGTCTGCCACTAGTCTGTCAAGCCCGCCGCGCGCACGCTTTCGGGCAGCGGGAGGCTCTGACGCGCGGCCCACACCATGGCCGCCGGGACCGCGCCGAGCCACTGGCGAACCCCACCCCGCCTACGCCGGAGGTGGTCATGCAGCGGTTGCAGGACCCAATTCGCGTCGAGCAGGGCGAGCGCCCTGGCACGCAAGCCGCGAAGCGCGAGTGGACCGCTTCCGTCAACGGCACGGGCCTGCGCGTTGAGGAGTCCGGCGTCGGGGCCGGGACGGTCGTGTTCTCGCCGGCACTCTTCACCAACCGGGGGTTGTTCGACGCGCCGTTCGCCGCGCTGAGCGGTGACTACCGGTGCATCAGGTACGACCACCGCGGCCAGGGCGACAGCGGCTTCGGCGCTCAACAGCCGTCGCGACGCCTGCTGGGGACCGAGGGACTCTACGAGGACGCGGTCGCGCTGCTCGACCGGCTGGGCGTCGACAGCTGTCACTGGGTGGGAGCGTCGCTCGGCGGGTTCGTCGGCATCCGTCTGGCGGCTCGACACCCTGATCGTGTGCGGTCGCTGGTATTGATCGGACTCAGCACGCGACGCCTCTCCAGCGCCGATCTGCGGCAAGTCGACCTGCTCGGCTGGATGGTGCGTGCCAGCCATCCGCTGGGACCGATCGGTGCCGCGGTCCGGCGGCGCGTGACCGAGCAGGTCATGCGCAACATGCTCGGCACGACCTTCATGTCCGACCCGACGCGCGCAGAGGACCGGGAGAAGTGGCGGCAGCGGTTCATGGCGCAGGTGGTGCCCGAGGCGATGCCGATGCTCCGAGAGGTGTTCGGTCATCCAGGCAATCCGCGCGAGCTGCTCGTGCGCATCCAGGCTCCCACCCTGATCATCGTCGGTGAGGACGAGACCGCGGGGGTCGATGAAGCTCACAACGATCCGCTGCAGGCGCAGCGCGCTATTCCCGGCGCCCGCCTGATGACGATCCCTGGTGCCGGGCACATGGTCCTCGTGGAGCAGCCGGGGGCCGGAACCGCTGCCATAACCGAGTTCATCCGCACCGTCTCGGCGGCATAGCGACGGGCTCCACCACTTGGACCGGGACAGCACGATTGCCGGGGCGCCTCAGGTGGCGGTCGGCTCGATCCGGAAGACCGGGTGGTCGGCCGGGTCGGGAAGCAGCTGCATCGAGCGCCGGCAGTTGCAGGTGATCGTGCTCGCGTAGGTCTTCACGACCGCGTCGCGCTCCGCGCCCTGGAGTTCGACGACGCGGATGTGCTCGAGGACGCGACGAGTGCGCAGGTCCGCCTCACCGGCCGCTCGCAGGTTCCGAGCCCAGTGCGTCTCGCCTCGGGGCGAGACGAGATAGCGGGTCCCGTTCCACTCGAAGGGCAGATCCATCGGCACCTTGAGGAGCTTCCCGGTCTTCCGCCCCCGCACGAGGAGGACGGTCTTCCGGCCGAGGGCGACCGCGATCGGGTTCAGGACCTTGGCCAGGAACACCCCGGGACGGACGTAGGACGCCGGACGGCCGCCGGCGGCGCCGTGGGGATTGGTTTCCAAGTGCCCATACATCATGCCCATCACCGGCCTCCTTTCCTCGTCGAGGAGAGAGGCACCTAGAGACGCGCGGGTGCCCGGTTTGATCCAACGCTACGCCGACATGTCGCGCCGGTCGAGGGCCGTTCCTCCCGGTGACCGGCCGACGCAGGCGGCTGCAAGCCGAGCGTGGTACCGAACCCGAAAGGCCACACTTGGGAACGGCGGTCACATGGGGACCCGCTCGCCTGGTACGCGAGGGTCATCTCGTGATGTCGCCTGCGTGCCATCCTGCCGGCTGACGGTCCGGCGCCTCGACGCGGCCGTGAGACCTTCCCGGCTCGCCGATGAGTCTCCGTCCGAATGGTCGTCTAGCCTTCGACGATCACTTGCCGGGAGCGATGACCATGAAGCTGACGGCCACGATGATGCTGACCGTGGACGGCGTGTACCAGGGTCCCGGGGGCCCCGACGAGGACCGGCGAGGCGGGTTCGAGCGCGGCGGATGGGTGGCCGGGCACGGGCACGCGGAGGTCTGGCGCTTCATCACCTCGGTGTTCGAGCGAGCGGATGCGCTGCTCCTCGGGCGCAAGACCTGGGAGATCTGGGAGCCGTACTGGCCGCTTCACGACGACAATCCGGTGGGCCACGTCATCAATGTCCTCCCCAAGTACGTGCCCTCGACCACGCTCACGGACCCGACCTGGCACAACACCCACGTCATCGACGGCGATGTCGAGGCGGCGGTGCGCGAGCTCAAGGCCAAGCCCGGGCGCGAGCTCCAGGTCCATGGCAGCGGCGTGCTGCTCCGGTGGCTGCTCGAGCGCGACCTCGTCGACGAGCTCCACCTGCAGCTCTACCCCGTCGTGGTGGGCGACGGCCTTCGGCTGTTCCCGGAGAAGGGCCAGACGCACGACCTGGCGCTGGTCGAGTCGCGGTCCACGCCGTCCGGCGTGACGATCCAGACCTATCGACCTGCCGGCCGCGTGACCTTCGGGACCGCCGGCTGAGCGCTCGAGTGGCACTCGACAACCTGAGGCGCCGCATAGGATGGCGCCATGACACTCGACCTCGAGAACCTCCGGCTCTCCATCTACACGTCCCTTGCCTCGACGGGTCGAGCCCCCGACACCGCGGCACTCGCCGCGGCCAACGGGGCGAGCGAAGCGGAGATCGAGAGCGGCCTCCGGCAGCTCGCCGCCGCCCGCCACCTCGCGCTCGATGCCGACCGGCGCATCGCGCTCGCCCACCCCTTCTCGACCGTTGACTTGGGGTTCTCGGTGAAGGGCGCGCGAACCCTGTGGTGGGGCGGCTGCATCTGGGACTCGTTCGCGATTCCCCACCTCGTTTCCCTGACGAGCCCGAGGTCCTCGTCGCGACCACGTGCCAGGGCTGCGGACGAGCGCATGCCTGGGTAGTCGACCGCGCGGGGCCGCCCGACGGCGACCAGCTCGCTCACTTCCTCGTCCCGGCTTCGCGCATGTGGGACGACGTCGTCTTCACGTGCGGCAACCAGCGGGTGTTCTGCAACGACACCTGCCTCGACGCCTGGCTGGCGCGGCATGGCCGGCAGCGCGGGTACACGACGGACCTCGCGACGGTGTGGCGCTTGGCGAGCGGCTGGTACGCAGGACGACTCGATCGCGGCTATACCCGACGCGATCCGTCCGCCGCCCACGACTACTTGCGCGGGGTAGGGCTGTCCGGGTCGTTCTGGGGGCTCTGAGGAGCGTGGGCCGGCTGCTGCACCCGAGTCCTGCGCCGGGCGTTGACGCGCTGCCCACCATGTCCCGGGGCCCGAGAGCCGAGCCTGTCGACCGATGCGGCGCTCATGGCCGAGTTGCCACCGAATTGCGGGCCATCCGTACGTGGGGCGTGCCGCCGACCGACGCGGAGGCGGCCGAGGTCAGCCGCTCGGTCGCCCTGTCCGAGTCGTCATCCGCCGCGCTGGCGTGGGCAGAAGCCCAGTCGTGGTGGATGGGGACCGCGAATGGTTAACAAGGTTGGGCATGAACTGGCGCCCTCGGACGGACGGGGGGCTCGGAAACCAAAGGGGCCGATCCGCTCGCGTTGTACGCGGGCGCGTGAACGTCCGCCGGGAACACACGGCAGGACGGTCGCGCCTCTAGCGGCTGCCGGGCCGCTCGCTTGCGCGGAACGTCCGGGGCCGCGAACATCAAGCCGTGCAGATCGTCGCCGGGCAGATCACCGTTGCAGATCTCTTGGCCATGGCCGAGGCCAGTTTCGGCGACCTCGTGAAGGGCGTCGCCGACGTCCGGCGCGGGCTCCTCGCGGTCGATGCCGGCATGCACAGCGACCTTGAGGCACTCCTCCTCGATGCCGGGTCTGCCCAGATCGACCTCTGGGGCATCAACCTCTACCCGGCCGAGCACGGGACGCCGGGCTTCCTCGAGTTCGACTCGATGGTCAACCTCCGCCCAGGCCAGGGGAACCGCACGCGGTCGGTCGAGGACCCTGAGGTCCGGGTGGCCATCGCGGAGCTCGTCGGTCGCGTGGTGGGGCCGTGAAGTTCCACCCCGACCTCACGCTCGACCGCTGGGGAACCATGACGCTCGCCGAGCAACTCGGTAACGCCGGGGCCGATGTCGGTCGGGCGATCCGGGCGCGCGAGAACGGCAATGAGCCGCGCCTGGCCTCGGCCCTCGCCCGTGCGCT
>MGOE01000066.1:2934-6391 GCA_001797035.1 Chloroflexi bacterium RBG_16_72_14 | reverse complement strand
GCTGATCCGGGTGGCATCGAGACGGCGAGTCCGTTGGTTGGCACAGCGATGAGCCATCGCCCTTGACAACGCTGTCGCGCCGCACGCGCTCGAGACTTGAGCATGAGTTGGCGCCCCCGGACGGATTCGAACCGCCGACGCCAGCCTTAGGACGGCTGCGCTCTATCCACTGAGCTACGGGGGCGCGGACCCGCATCGTACCCCCGTCACACGGCCGCCGCGACGGGGTGAGGAGCCCTTCAGGCCGGCTGGGCGTCGTCCTCGCGGTTGCGCATCGCCTCGGCGGCCAGGGTGATGTAGGCATGGAGCTGCGCCCGGGCGTCCTCCGGCGCATCGGACTCCTCGATCGCCGCCCGCATGTGCAGCAGCCAGCGGTCCCGCGCCAGCTCGCCGATGGCGAACGGGAAGTGGCGCGCCCGCAGCCGCGGGTGGCCGCGCTCCTCGAGATAGGTCCTCGGGCCGCCCCAGTACTGGACCAGGAACAGCGTCAGCCGGCGGCGGGCACCGGCAAGGTCCGCGGGTTCCGGGTACAGGGCACGCAGGACGGGATCGGCCTCGACGCCCTCGTAGAACCGGTCGACCAGCCGCTCGAAGTAAGGCATGCCGCCGACGCGGTCGTAGAGCGTCGCCTCGTTCATGGCCGGATTCTAGGCAGCGGCGGCGGAACCCGGGTGCCCGCCGCGCCGTCCCTGGGCCCATCGCCGTTCCCACCTACAATGCCGGTCGTGACCGCTCCCCTCCCCCCGCTGCTGCTGTTCGGCCGCCGGGCCTGCCACCTGTGCGATGAGGCACGCACGATGCTCGACGCCCTGCTCGCCGACCGCGCCGCGCACGGGCTGCCGGTCCCGCTCGTCGAGGAGCGCGACATCGACACCGACGAGACGCTCCACCGGCGCTACGCGTTGACGATCCCGGTGATCGCCATCGACGGCCGAGAGCTGGAGCTGGTGACCAGCGCCGCGAAGCTGCGCCGGTTCCTCGCCGAGGCGCTGGACGGTGCGGCGGGGGCCGTCTCGTGACCGGCGACTACACGATCCTCGTCGCCGTCGCCGCGGGCATCATCTCGTTCCTCTCGCCCTGCGTGCTGCCGCTGGTCCCGGCGTACCTGGGCCAGCTGACGGCGGTCGCGGTGGCGGCGCGGCAGGGCGGGTCGCCCTCGCGCTGGGCGGCGATGCGCCACGCCGCCGCCTACGTGGCCGGGTTCGGGACGGTGTTCACGCTGCTCGGCGTCACGGCGGCGTTCGCCGGCGGCGCGGTCGCGGACTACATCGGCGCGCTGCGGTTCTGGGGCGGGGCGATCCTGGTGTTCATGGGTCTCAGCCTCGCGGGCATCATCCGCATCCCGATCCTGGAGCGGACGTGGCGACCGCTCGATGCCGGGGCGGCCGTGAGCCTGACATCGATGACCGGGGGCATGACGCTGGCGCCGGCGGGGGGCGGCGTGGGCGGGCGGATGGGCAGCCGCCTGGTGGGATCGAAAGCCGGGCTGGGCGCGGCGTTCGCGCTGGGCTCGATCTTCGCGGTCGGCTGGACGCCGTGCATCGGCATCGTCCTGGGCGGGATCCTGACGATGGCGGCCTCGTCGGGGACCGCGCTCCAGGGCGGCGTGCTGCTGGTCGCATACACGGCGGGGCTGGGCGTCCCGTTCCTCCTGATCGCGCTGTTCTACGACCGGGCCCCGGGACTGCTGCGGCCGCTGGTGCGGCACGGGCGGCTGGTGTCGCTGGTCGGCGGGCTGCTGGTGGTCGCGATCGGCCTGGCGATGATGTTCGACCTGCTGGTGCTCCTGCCGCCGTTCTTCCAGTTCACGTCGTTCGTGTGAGCGGCGAGGACCACGCGGGGGGCGCGCCCGCCCCGGATGCGCGCCCGGAACCACCCGCGACGCGTCGCGGGCTGATCGGCCCGTTCACCGGCCGACAACTGGCCTCCGTCGTCGCCGTCGTCGTGGTCGCGGCCGTCGCGCTGTCGCTGGCCACCCGGCCGATCGCTCCGGGCCCCGGTGCGGTGACGGCGCTACCGGCCGTCACCCCGTACATCGTCGGACCGGTCACCGAGGGCCTCCGCCCGGGCGACGCCGCGCCCGAGCTCGAGGCAACCCGCGACGACGGCTCCACCGTGATCCTGGCCGACCTCGATGGCAACCCGGTCCGGCTCGCCGACCTGCGGGGCAGGCTGGTCTGGATCAATTTCTGGGCGACCTGGTGCCCGCCATGCCAGGCGGAGACCCCGATCCTGCGCGACCTCGGGGCCGAGTACGGGGACGCGGGTCTCACGATCGTCGGGATCGCGGTCCAGGAGACGACCCCAGACGATGTTCGCGCCTTCGCCAAGCGCTACGACCTCGGCTACACGATCGCCTTCGACGCCTCCGCGGACATCTTCCACCGCTACCGGGTGTTCGCCCTGCCGACACAGTTCTTCATCGCGCCCGACGGACGGATCCTCGAGGTCGTCAACGGCCCGCTGACCGAGGCCACGGCACGGTCGCGCATCGAGGCCTGGCTGCCCAGGGGCTGATGGCCGCGTTCAGTGGCCCGGGCCCCAGGTGCCCATGACCTGGCGCAGGCCGGCGAGCTCGCCCAAGTGGTACGAGTTGTGGTTGGCCAGCACGATCAGCTCGCGCGCGATCGTGTGCACCGGCGCGTGCGGGATCGGGGCCAGCAGGTCCACGTCCGGGTCGCGGGCGATGGCCTCGAGCGCGCGCCGGTCCGCCAGGAAGCCCTCGACCGAGGCCCGGAACTGCGCCGGCGTCGCCACGGCCGATGGATCCGGCCAGTAGCCGACGGGCCACGGCGGCGAGACGTGCGCGGGGTCCCGGATGTACTCGAGGATGTCCCACTGGGTGATCCGCAGGTGCTCCACGAGATGCCAGGACGTGTACCCCACGTTCGGCGGACGCTCGTTGATGGCCTCGTCCGGGAACTCGGCTACGGCCTGCTCGAGGCTCATGTGGGCGTCCGTGCCGCTCAGGCCGATGACCAGCTGCTCGCGGAGCGCGTCCAGCGCGTCCATCGTCGCGATGCCTCCGTTCGAAGTCGCGGGGCGTATGCGTACCACGCGTAGCGAAGCGTACTCGGGGCACGGCGGCGGCCGGTTGCGGCCGCGGCATGCGCACCACGCGCAAACAGCTGCCATCCACGGCCGAATCCGGCGCCCGGGACGAGGGCGCCTCTGGAACTGCGGCGCGCTAAACCTGGTGCGCATACGCTGGGCTGTAAGGTGCGGGACCCGCAGGCGTTGAGGGCCCGCATGCGCGTGGTCCCCAGCGGCGCCGTGCGCGGAGGAAGCGCTACAGCTCCTCGAAGCGGAACCGGTCGCGATCCGGCACCAGCGTCCCCACCGGGGAGCGGGCCTCGTGCGACAGCGCGACCAGCCAGTCGCCCTCGACGGCCCGCCGGAACAGCTCGCCCTTGACCTCCACGCTGTCGAGCGGGAAATCGTCGAACGCGGTCACCCA
>MGOE01000066.1:0-2852 GCA_001797035.1 Chloroflexi bacterium RBG_16_72_14 | reverse complement strand
ACGATCGCCTGGTGGCCCGCGGAGTGCCCGCCGGTCCGGACCACGGACACGCCGGGCAGCAGCTCCCGGTCGCCCTCGGACCAGCCCTCGGCGCCCCAGTCCGCGACCAGGCGAAGCTCCGGCTGGTCGTACGAGGCCACCAGCCGGCTGTTGCCGCCCAGCGCGATCTCCCACTCCGCCCGCTGGGCCACGATCCTCGCCCGCGGGAACGCGCGCGACCCGTCCGCGAGCAGCAGGCCACCCGCGTGGTCGAAGTGGAGGTGGCTCATGGCCACGATGTCCACGGTCCCGGGATCGAAGCCGGCCGTGCGCATGGCGGGCACGATCGGGTTGCCCACGTAGCCGCGCATCGCCCGGCCCTTGTCCGGGATCCGCTCGCCGATCCCGGTCTCGATCAGCACCCGCCCCGCCGGTGTCTCGACCAGCAGGCAGTTGAGCGCCTGGCGCAGCCGGCGGTGCTCGTCCAGCTCGCCCTCGGCCCACTCGCGCCACAGGATCCACGGCACCGGGCCGAAGATCGCGCCCGAGTCCGTGCGGAACGTGCCGGCCCGGACCAGCGCGACGGTCGTCCCGCCGCCCAGGTCCATGCGCCAGTCGACGGCGTCGTTCAGGCCCGTGACCCGTCCTCCCGCGCGCGTCGCGCGCGCTCGAAGTCGACGTGCGACGCCGATGCGGTCGGCTCGCGCTGGCCCTGGTACTTGGAGCCCAGCGCGCCGCTTCCGTACGGCCGCTCCACCGACGCGCTCATCCGGAAGAAGCTGATCTGCCCGATCCGCATGCCGTAGTACAGCGCGATCGGCAGGTTTGCGACGTTGGACAGCTCGAGGGTCAGCGTGCCCTTCCAGCCCGGGTCCACGTAGCCCGCGGTCGAATGGATGAGCAGCCCGAGGCGGCCGAGCGAGCTCCTGCCTTCGAGCCTGGCCACGAGATCGTCGGGCAGCTCGACCCACTCCACGGTCTGCCCCAGCACGAACTCGCCCGGGTGGAGGATGAACGGCTCGTCGTCCCCCACCGTGAGCAGCTCGGTGAGGTCCGGCTGGGGCGAGCGGGGGTCGATGAACGCGTAGCGGTTGTTGCGGAACACCCGGAAGCTGCGGTCCAGGTGCAGGTCCACCGACGAGGGCTGGAGATCCTGCGGGTCATAGGGGTCGATCCGGACGCGGCCGGCCTCCAGCTCGGCGCGGATGTCGCGATCCGCGAGAACGCTCACTGCACCTTCTTCCCGGGCTTCGGCGTGCGTCCCTCCGCGAACAGCGAGTCCACCTCGCGCTTGAGGTCCTCGAGGTCCTCGAAGCTCTGGTACACGGACGCGAACCGGATGTACGCGATGTGGTCGATCGCGCGCAGCTTGTCCATCGCCATCACGCCGATCCGCGAGCTCGGGATCTCGGAGCTCCCGGACGACCGCAGCTCGGCCTCGATCGCATCGGCGGCGCGCTCCGCGGCGTCGCCCGGAACCGGCCGGCGGGTCAGCGCCTTGGCGAGGCCGGTCGCGAGCTTGTCGCGGTCGAACTCCTGGCGCACGCCGTCGCGCTTGAGGACCACCAGGCGGGCGGCCTCGACCCGCTCGTAGGTCGTGAACCTGGCGCTGCAGGCCGGGCACTCCCGGCGACGGCGGATGGTGGCGGACTCGTCCAGGTCGCGCGAGTCCACGACGCGCGTGTCACGGGTGCCGCACTGGGGGCAGCGCACTGGGCCCTCCGTCCTCGCCCACCACTATCCCTTGTGGTGTGACGTCAGGATACCACTACATGCGGGGGTCGAAGGCCGACTCCCCGTTGGCGTCGGGCCCATCCACGAGGTAGGTCGGCACGGCCGGCAGGGGCGCCGACGAGCGGTTGGCCGCGAGGGTGGCGAGGTCCCCGGGGTCCATCGCCCCGACCTCCGCGACCAGCAACGCGAACGCCTCCCGCGAGTGGCGCAGGTTGAGCGCGCCGCGCTTGAGCGAGACCTGCGCCTCGAGCTCGCGGTTGCCGCGGGCGGCGAGCAGGGCGTCGAGGCCGTGCTCCACGAGCTCCGTGGCGCGGACCGCCCGGTCCAGCTCCCGGACGAGGCCGGCGGCCCGGTCCCGGAGCACGGTCGGCGGCCGTAGGGTGCGGGCATCGGCGGCGGCGGTCCGGAGGTCGTCCGAGGCGCCCGGGAGCAGCTTCGCCAGTGCCTGCGGGTCGCCGGCGTGGCGACGGATGTCATCGAGCGCCGTCACCAGCGGCGTCGACGCGTCGCCGAACCGGCGGTCGAGCGCCGCCGCCCCGCGCTGGAACCGCTCCAGCTCCCGGGTGCGGGCGACGAGCCGCGACATCCGGCGCAGGACGATCGCGGCCGCCGCGGCCATCACGGCCAGGATCAGCAGCCACAGCGTCGTCCCGTCCGACACGGCCCCGCTCCCGTCGCGGTCCCGGCCGCGTCAGGCGCCGCGACGGGCGCGGAGCTCGGCGGCGAGCGCCGGTCCCACCTCGAACAGGTCGCCGACCACGAACAGGTCGGCGACCTCCGCGATGGGAGCGTCCGGGTCCCGGTTGACCGCGACGATCGTGCCCGCGCTCTGCATCCCCACCCGGTGCTGCATCGCACCCGACACGCCGAGGCCGAGGTACAGGGCGGGCTTCACGACCTTGCCGGTCTGCCCGATCTGGCGTGCGTAGGCGATCCAGCCGGCGTCGACGGACGCGCGCGTGGCGCCCACCACGCCGCCCAGGAGGCAGGCCAGGTCCTCCACGATGCCAAATCCCTCCGGGCTGCCCACACCGCGCCCGCCCACGACCACGATGCGCGCCTCCTCGAGCGAGGCCTCGGCGCCCGCCTCGCTGACCCGGTCGAGGACGGGCACGGCGGGCGTTGCGGGATCGGCGGCG
>MGOE01000065.1:62239-66010 GCA_001797035.1 Chloroflexi bacterium RBG_16_72_14 | reverse complement strand
CCCGTACGTCACCTGGGTCCCCGACCTGTCGGCCTTTGGCGAGCCGCCGCTCGACGGGACCGAGCACGTCGTCGTTCGCTCGTTGGGCGGCGTCCGCTGGCGCGTCGTGGTGGCCGAGAGCAGCCTGCCGGCGCCCAGCGTGATCGTGGTCCGGCCAACGGTCACGCCGCTGCCGTCGCCATCGCTTCCGGCCGCCGTCGACGGCGAGACGCCACTCGTCGTGCTCGAGGTCGCCGGCAATGGCCGCGGACGGCCCGGCGAACCCGTCGATACCGGGGTCGCCGCGACCACGTTCGACCAGGTGGTCGTGACCGGCGCCTGCGTCGGCGACGGCATCGTCGACGTCACCATCGACGGCGTGCCGGCGCAGTATCCATGCGCGGCGTTCGGACCGGAGGTGTTCCTGCGAGACGCCGACACGTGGCTGACGATCTGGGCCGTCGCCACGGGTGCGTCGCGCTTCGTGCTCCGGGTCTCGGCCTGGACGCCGTCCTCCGGGTAGGCACGACCTGCATCGATCACGCGCGTTTCGTCGTCAGACCGCAACCGCCGACCATTCGGATGAACCGAACGACCCGCCGCGTCAGGTGCGGTTCGCGCCACGGGATCTGGGCCGGCGGCGCGATCGGGGACGGAACTGCGTGCTCAGGATGCGGGTCCGAAGGCGGCGAACGGATCAGGTGCGGCCGCCAAGGGGGCGCGAGGTGGTCCAAAGAGTGCCGGACAGGGTCGATCCGTTCGGATGAGCCGAAAAGCACCGGACCAGTGGGGCGACTCGACCGCCGGATGGCACGGCCCTGTTCCGGGTGCACGTGGGAGGCTGAGGGCGGCTGCGCTATACTCCCGCTCCGGCGTGGGGCTATAGCTCAGCTGGGAGAGCGTCTGAATGGCATTCAGAAGGTCCGGGGTTCGAATCCCCGTAGCTCCACCAAACCTCAGGCCGATGGCGTCGCGGGGCTCCGCCTCGGACTTCGGTGGGCGATAACCGGGTCGCAGGCTGAGGTCGCTGACACCACTGACCCCTCGCCGGGACCGGCGGGGGGTCTCGTGCATCCGAAGGACGCGTTGACCGTGACGACGACAGGCGACACCGCGACCACCGGCGAGGGCGCCGCCCACGAGGGGCGGAGCCGCGTCGAGCGCTATGACCCGGCGGCCATCGAGCCGCGCTGGCAGGCGCGTTGGGACGAGCTCGGCCTGTACGACACGGACCTCCACGACGAGTCGAAGCCCAAGTTCTACCTGCTCACGATGTACCCGTACCCGTCGGGCGACCTGCACATCGGCCACTGGTACATCAAGACGCCCACCGACGCGATCGCCCGCTATCGCCGGATGCACGGGTTCAACGTGTTCCTGCCGATCGGCTTCGACGCCTTCGGGCTGCCGGCCGAGAACGCGGCGATCAAGAACCGCATCAACCCCCGCGAGTGGACGATGGCCAACATCGAACACGAGCGGAAGCAGCTGCGCAGCATGGGCGCGACGTTCGCCTGGGCGAGTGAGGTCGTGACCTGCGACCCGGCGTTCTACCGCTGGAACCAGTGGCTGTTCGTCCAGTTCCTGAAGCGCGGCCTGGCCTACCGGTCCGTGTCGGCGGTGGACTGGTGCCCCAACGACGGCACGCTGGCCCGCGAGCAGGTGGAGGGCACGGACCGCCGGTGCTGGCGGTGCGGGGCAAAGGTCGAGAAGCGCGAGCTGCCGCAGTGGTACCTGCGGATCACGGACTACGCGGACGAGCTGCTCGACTTTGGCGGCATCGACTGGCCCGATCCCGTCCGGATCATGCAGACGAACTGGATCGGGCGCTCGTCGGGGGCGGAGGTGGTGTTCGACACCGCCCCGTCTTCTCACAACGCCGGCGGCGAGGAGCTGCGGGTGTTCACCTCCCGCCCGGACACGCTGTTCGGCGCCACGTTCATGGTCCTGGCGCCCGAGCACCCGCTGGTCGGCACGCTGACGGCGCCCGAACGGCGCGCGGAGGTCGAGGCCTACGTGGCGCAGGCGGCGACGCGGACCGAGATCGACCGGCTGTCAACCGAGCGGGAGAAGACCGGCGTCGCGATCGGTGCTGAGGCGATCAACCCGGTCAACGGCGAGCGGATCCCGATCTTCGTCGCGGACTACGTCCTGGGCACGTACGGCACCGGCGCCATCATGGCCGTCCCCGCCCACGACGAGCGCGACTTCGAGTTCGCCCGCCGGTTCGACCTGCCGGTCGTCAAGGTGGTGATGCCCAGGCACGAGGACCCGGATGCCGAGCTGGCCTCCGCCTTCGTGGAGCACACGACCGACGAGGTCATGGTCAACTCGGGCCGGTTCACCGGTCGCCCCGCCGCCGAGGCGTGGCACGAGATCGTGGCCTGGCTGGCGGAGCGCGGCAAGGGTCGCCAGGCCGTCACCTACCGACTGCGGGACTGGCTGGTCAGCCGCCAGCGCTACTGGGGCACGCCGATCCCGGTCATCCACTGCGAGCAGTGCGGCGCGGTGCCGGTCGCCGAGGACCGTCTGCCGGTCCTGCTGCCCGAGACCGTGGACTACCGGGGCAGCGGCGACAACCCGCTCAACCGCGACGAGGCGTTCCTCAACGTCGCCTGCCCGTCGTGCGGCGGTCCCGCCCGGCGCGAGACCGACACGATGGACACCTTCTTCGACTCGTCGTGGTACTGGTTCCGCTACCTGTCGCCCGCCAAGGCCGACGGGCCCGTGGACCCGGCGATGGTCCGGACGTGGACCCCGGTGGACCAGTACACGGGCGGCGCCGAGCACGCCGTGATGCACCTGCTGTACAGCCGGTTCTTCACCAAGGCGATGCGCGACCTCGGGCTGGTCCACGAGAGCGAGCCGTTCCGGCGGCTGTTCAACCAGGGCCAGATCCTGGGCGCCGACGGCGAGCGGATGAGCAAGAGCCGGGGCAACGTCCAGGACCCCGACGAGCTGGTCGCGCGCCATGGCGCCGACACGGTCCGCCTGTTCCTGATGTTCATGGGCCCCTGGGACCAGGGCGGGCCGTGGAGCCCCACCGGGATCGGCGGCGTCAGCAAGTTCCTGCACCGCGTGTGGACGATCGTGCTGGATCCCCGCGGCCACGATCGGGGCGATGCCACGGGCGGCGAGCTGCCCGCCGGCGAGACCGAGGCCGACGCCCGGAGCCGGATGCGCTCGACCGCCCACCGGACGCTGCGCGACGTGACGGAGGACTACGAGCAGTTCCGCTGGAACACGATGGTCGCCAAGCTGATGGAGCTGTCCAACCTGCTGTCCCGGTATCGCGGCACGTCCGTCGCCGGCCTGCCCGAGTGGGACGAGGCCGTCCGGCTGCTGCTGCTGATGCTCGCGCCTGCGGCACCGCACATCACCGAGGAGCTGTGGTCCCGGCGCGTGGCCGCGGCCGGGCTGCCGTGGGCCTCGGTCCATGTCCAGCGGTGGCCAAAGGTGGACGAGGCGGCGATCGTCGAATCGACCCGCGAGGTCCCGATCCAGGTCAACGGCAAGCTGCGCGACCGGGTCACCGTCGCCGCAGGCATCTCAGACCTGGAGCTGGAACAGATCGTGCTGTCGCGCGACAAGGTGCTGGCCGCGCTGGGCGGCCGGGAGCCGCACCGGATCATCCACGCCGGGGGCGGGAAGCTCGTCAACATCGTCGTCCGGTGAGCGGTGAGGCCACGCCGGTGGCCGACACGATCGCCGCCTGGGCTGCCGCGCGCGAGACGGCCGGCGAGGGAGCCGGCGATCCCGCCCCGAGCCGGCGGTCCGTGCGGGACGGTGCCG
>MGOE01000065.1:61845-62160 GCA_001797035.1 Chloroflexi bacterium RBG_16_72_14 | reverse complement strand
GGCGCCCAACGCCGTGTCGTTCGCGGAGGCGCTGTTCGAGCCCAGGGCGTGGTACCGCGCGATCTACGCGGACGGGATGCCGGCGGGCTTCGTCATGCTGTCCCTGGACCCGGACGGGGACGAGGGCCCGGAGTGCTTCCTGTGGCGGCTGATGATCGCCGACGGGCTGCAGGGGCTCGGCTACGGGCGGCGGGCCGTGGAGCTGGTCGCGGACCACGTGCGGACGCTGCCCGGCGCGGGGGAGCTGCTCGTGAGCTGGGTGCCAGAGGACGGGGGCCCGGAGGCCTTCTACCTCGGCCTGGGGTTCGAGCTCAC
>MGOE01000065.1:61393-61739 GCA_001797035.1 Chloroflexi bacterium RBG_16_72_14 | reverse complement strand
GGTACGCTGGGACGACAACGACTCGACGTCCGGATCTGGAGGCACCCGTGGGCCAGGTGAAGATCGGCGCGCTCTGCTGGAACCAGTACACGGAGTGGCCGCGGCTGCTCGAGGCCGGCATCCGCGCCGACGAGCTGGGCTTCAACAGCCTGTGGACGTGGGATCACCTGTACCCCATCGTCGGCGATTCGCACGGCCCGAACTACGAGGGCTGGCTGACGCTGGCCGCGTGGGCCCAGGCGACCAAGCAGGTGCACATCGGCCTGATGGTCGGGGCGAACACGTTTCGCGCCCCCACGCTGACGGCGAAGCTGGCGACGACCCTCGACCACATCAGCAACGGCCG
>MGOE01000065.1:58946-61333 GCA_001797035.1 Chloroflexi bacterium RBG_16_72_14 | reverse complement strand
TTGGGTCCGGGTTCCCCGGGCGGCTCCGCTGGCTGTCCGAGGCGCTGCCGATCATGCGCGGGATGCTGGACGGGACGGAGCCCACGGCGAGGGGCCCGCACTACCGCTCCAAGGACACGCGCAACCTCCCGGCGCCCGTCCAGGCCCACCTGCCGATCTGCATCGGCGGCAGCGGTGAGCAGGTCACCCTGAAGCTGGTGGCGAAGTACGCGGACATGAACAACGTGGGCGGCGGGTTCGCGACGGTGAAGCGCAAGGAGGAGATCCTGCTCCAGCACTGCGAGGCGGTGGGCCGGGACCCGGGCGAGATCGAGCGGACGACCGGCGTGGGCACGGTGTTCATCCGCGACGACCGCGCCGAGGCGGAGCGGCTGTTCCACGAGGCGTTCGACCGCAACCGCGTGACGAGGCACTGGGTGGACCAGCCGGTGGGTACCCCCGAGGACGTCGCGGAGCAGCTGGCGCCGCTCGTGGAGCTCGGCTACCGCCACCTGATCGCCGGCACGCCGGCCGACTACGACGAGGAGTCGATGACCCGGTTCGCGACCGAGGTCCGGCCGATGCTCGAGAAGATCTAGGCCTCAGGCGCCGGCGGACGGCTGGTCCGCGGAGGGGTCCGCGGTCTTGCGGCGGTCGCGGTAGCGGCGCACCTTCGCCACGTTGCCGCACGACGACATATCGCACCAGCGGCGCCGCCCGCCCCGGGACGTGTCCACGAGCGCCTCGCGGCAGCCGTCATTGGCGCAGATCCGGAAGCGGCCCGTCTGGCCGGCCGCGATCGCCTCCACGAGCGGCCCGACGACGCGGGCCAGTGCCTCGCCGGTGGGGTCGTCCGCGGTGTGCCGGTGCCCGACGCCGCAGCAGTCCTCGGCGGCAATCAGCTCGATCCTAGGCGCCTCCCGGAGGACGGCGTTGACCGTGTCCAGCGCGGCCTGACCCGGGATCCGGTGCTCGACCTCGGCGTCCCAGACCTCGCGCAGCGCAGCCCTGACGCCGTGGATCCTGGCCAGCCAGCCGTCCGCGTCCCTGGCGGCCTGGGCGCGCAGCGCGCCCTCGTGCGCGAGGCCCCGCAGCGTGAAGTAGGCGACGGCGTCGTCGGCCGTGGAGAGGTGCTCCCGGGGCACGCCGTCGTCGAAGGACTCGCTGTTGATGAAGTCGAGGCACATGTCGAGGTCGGCCACGTGGGCGTGGCCGTTGATGTCGATGCGGGCGATGGCGATGGTGTTCATCCGGTGTCGTAACCACTGTAAACCTATTGACAGGTTACGCGCAAGCAGGTAGTCTGTAACTAGTTAGTGAGCATTGTCCGGTTACCGAGATCGGACCACCGGAGACCCACCATGGATGCCCTGATCCCCGCCCTGATCCTCGGACTCGCCCTGTTCGGGGCGATCGCCGCGGTCGCCGGCTATGAGAGCCGTGATGGCTATGAGCGGCGCGACCGCTGAACGGGAGAACCGCCATGTTTCTGCACCACGGGATCATCGCCCTCGACCTCGCGCGCGAGCGGACGAGGGAGCTGGAGCAGGCGGCCGAGCGGTACCGGCTGCTCCGGGCGGGCGGCGAATTCGAGACCCATCCCCGACCGTCTCGCCCGAGCCGCCTCCGCGCCGTCATCGCCCGGCCGGTCCGCGCCTTCAGCAATGCCACCCACTTCGTCGCCGACGCCGCCTGCACCGCCGCCACGCGCATCGAGGGGCGGACGGCGTAACGTCCCCCCACCGATCCGCGAGTGGAGGGCGCCATGCACGACATCGCCGCAGTCTCCTGGGGACCCGATCGCATCGACCTGTTCTGGGTCGACGCGGATCGGGTTCTCTGGCATCGGGCGTTCGCCGCCGGATCGTGGGTCGCGCCTGAGTCGCTGGGCGGGGTGCTGGCGTCGCCGCCGGCCGTCACCGCCTGGGCCGTGGACGAGATGGAGGTGTTCGCGGTGTTCGACGACGGGACGCTGCGGAACCGGTACTGGGACGGCGTCTCGTGGCACCCCTGGGAGTCGCTCGGCGGATCGCTCGCCCTGGGCCCGGCGCCGGCCGCCTCGTCCTGGGGCCCGGACCGGCTGGACGTGTTCGCCGCCGGCGTCGACGGCACGACCTGGCACCGGTGGTGGGACGGGGCCCGCTGGGTCGATTGGGAGCGGCTGGGCGCCTGACGGTCGTTCAGTCTGCCTGGGGATCCTGGTCCGGGTCCGGCTCGGGCCCGCGACGCGTCCAGGCCGGCCGACGGGGGTGCGGCAGGCGGCTGACGATCGCGGTCGCCCGGGGCGCCGCCGCCTTGCGTGCCCGCCTCCCCGTCCGGATGGCGGCCTTGCCGCCCGCGACCGCCGCCTTTCCGCTCGCCACCGCGACCCGCGCCGTCGTTCGCGCCGACGCGCGCAGGATCCAGGC
>MGOE01000065.1:56779-58928 GCA_001797035.1 Chloroflexi bacterium RBG_16_72_14 | reverse complement strand
CCGCAGGTCATCGGTCAGGTCGCCCTCCGTGAGACCGACTGCGTCGAGGTGCTCCCGGCGCCGCTCCGGGCTGAGGCCGGCGAGCGCGAACCGGATCGCGGCCAGCGCCACGGCGACATCGTCCAGCTGGCCGAGGACCGGGATCACCCCCGGGACGAGGTCGATCGGCGAGGCGAGGTAGCCCGCGGCCGCGGCGACCGCCGCCTTGCGCGCCCGGCTGAGCAGCGGCTCCCTCGCCAGGCGCCAGGTCAGCCGGAGGTACGCCGGCAGGCGGCGGATCATCGCGACGACGCGGTCTCTCGGGAAGGGGTCCTCCGCCATTTGCAGGATCGTAGCCCCGGTCCGACGGGAGCGCCCTCGGCGTGTTCACCGGGCTGACACGTAAGTCCGGGGCAAGTCCCCGCCCCTACGCTCCGACCTCGGGTCGCGCTCCGCGCCCGGAGGACCGATCTCCGCCTGGTACCGGGAGCATGTCAGAGTCGGCCCGTAACCACGGACGTACTCGGAACGTCGGAGGGGCGTGCGCAACCACACTAGATCCGCATTGGCGATAGGTGCCGCGGTGGTGTTCGCCTCGGCAGCGATCGCCGCTGGGCCAATGCGCGCATCCGCGGCTGACCCCCTCGTGGACGTTCCATTTGCCGTTGGTGCAGATGTGCTGTTCGACGAGGCGAGGAACGATGGCCGTCAAAGGGAGCACGGCAGTTGGTCGTTTGAGCGAGGCCATCTGACGAACGGCCACCTGCTGTTGCACTTCGAGATTTCTCCGCCAAGTCACGGTCTGCCCGTCAAGTCAGGCCCGGCGGTGCTGTTCGCCGGGATGGAGGCCTTCGGCGGCTCCGGCGACGTCGGGATGAGTGAACCGATGGCAGCGCTGGCAAGTACGGTCATCCCTGCTTGCGACGACAGCGACTGTCGCCTTTCCGCCGACATCGACCTACCGACCAGCGAGATTGCCGATGCAATTGCTCGGCTCGAGAAGCGCGGAGACCTGATGTGGGTGAGTGTCAACCTGACGCTCGTCCGCACGTTCGGGGCAGGTCAATGGCTGCAGGTCCTGCCGCTGCAACCCGCGGGGGATGGCGTGCTCAGCGCTCGGGCGGGTCAACTTGGGGCGATGGAGGCGGTCGACGGAACGCTCTTCCCCTTCGGCCTGTTTCCAGCGGACCAGGCGACGTCCATCCCCAAGGGCGGAGGCTGGATGTTTACGATGGCGTTCGACTACGGCAATACCGTCGAGCGGCTTCGCGAGCAGGCCGATGACCCTTCGACCGCCGTGCAGACTGTCGACGCGGCGATCAGCGTCGGCATCAAACCCACCTGCGAGCACGCAGCGCACCTGACTCTCCATGACGATGCCGGCGACCGCGCCTTTGATGCCGAGGCCTTCGGGAAGCCGCTCGTGGAAGGTGTGGCTCGCCTGCCGATCGGCGTCAGGTGGCACCTGACACTGCAAGATGGTGGAGGCATCGACTTCGACCAGGGTCGGCAAGGCTGGGGCGTCCGGATCGGAGAGATCGAGGCGGCTGGATCACCCATCGAGGTCGTGGCGAACTTCGACTGCGCTGTCCCATCCGGATCGCTCGAACCTGTAGGGGCTGCAGTGGTTACCGATGCGCCGCCGACCGGAGAGGACGGGCTTGGCACGACGGCCCCATCGATCAGCGATGCGACGCCGCGCGACTCGGGTTCGCTTGCGCCGTCCTCAAACCCCACTTCCGCAAGTGACGGATCGGCTGCCCTACTGGTCGGTCTCGTCGTCGTGATGTTTGGTGGGCTCGTCCTGCTGCTATTCGTTCGAAGGCCGCGCTCGCGGGCGTAGGGTCACCGGATCCGCCTCTCGGTCTGCCCGCAGCGAGCCCGGATAACCCACGCGTTGGTGAGTCCGGCGACCGCTGCACACGCACCAATGGTCCGTCGTGCGTAAGTCCGGGATAAGTCGCGCGACGTACAGTCCGTCACGGACGCCTGCTCCGTCGGAAGTGCCCCCAACGGAGCGGGCGTTCCGCCCCATTGCCCGCCGCCGGGCCCGCCGGGGAGTCGTCCTGTCCGTGGAACCTTCCGGCGCGCCTTGGCGCGTGCTCGAACCTGTCGAATCCGCCTCGCCCGACACGGCGGCACCGCAGCCGGGCCAGCGCCCGATCCCGTG
>MGOE01000065.1:52841-56726 GCA_001797035.1 Chloroflexi bacterium RBG_16_72_14 | reverse complement strand
GCGTTCCGACCCGGTCATCGGCGTGGACGGCGCGACGGATCTCGGGCCCTCGTTCGGCCTCGCCGGGGGCTCGGTGGATCCCGCGCTTGGCGGGGGTCCGGAGCTGGTCGTCGAGGTCGGCGGCGCCGTCGCGCGCCCGGGCGTCTACCGGCTGCCGCCAGGATCCCGGGTGGGCGACGCGATCGTGGCGGCGGGCGGGTTCGGGGCGCGCGTGGACGCGGGCGCCGCCGACCGGCAGCTCAACCTGGCGGCGGGCCTCCATGACGGCGACGAGGTGCACGTGCCCACCCGGGGCGAGGCCGCGGCGACGGGCGGCGGGGATGGCGGAGGTGGCGTTGCCGGCGGGCTGATCGACGTCAACTCGGCGTCGGCCGAGCAGCTCGACACGCTGCCCGGCATCGGTCCCGCGACGGCGGCGAAGATCATCGCGGCCCGCGAGGAGCAGCGGTTCGCCTCCGTGGATGACCTCCGGGCGCGCAAGGTCGTGGGCGAGGCGACGCTGGAGAAGATCCGCGACCTGGTGACGGCCGGTCCATGAGCGGCGGGCGAGCCGGCGTGCCGCGCAGCGCATGGCTGGCGGGCGGGATCGCGGCGGGCGCGGCGGGGACCTCGATCGGCCTGTCGCCGCTCGTGGCGCTCGGCATTGGGTGCGGGCTGGCGGCGACGGGCCTGCTCGTCCGTGCCTGGTGGAGGGCGGGGCCGGGCGGCGGCCCGGGCGCACCCCTGCTCGCCGCGGGCGTGGGGGTCGTGCTCGTCGCACTCCGGGTCGGGGCGGGGCCCCCGCCGGAAGTCCCGCCCCCGCTCCCCGCGGACTCCCGCGGGCCGTGGATCGCCGTCGTGGAATCGGTCGGTTCGCCACGCGACGGCGAGCAGGTCGCACGTCTGCGACTGTCGGTGGCTGACGGCACCGCCGTCGTCGCCGCCACGCTCCCGGCGTTCCCCGTGGTCGCCGCCGAGACGCTGGTCGAGGTCGAGGGCCGCCTGCGGCCGCCGCCGGACGACGACCCGTACGGGGAGTACCTCCGACGCACCGGGGCATCGGGCAGCCTCGACGCGACGGCGCTGCGTGTCGTCACGCCGGCCGCCGGCGCCTCGCTCCAGGGGTTCCGCGACGGGGCCGGGGATGCGCTCCGGATTGCCCTCCCCGAGCCGGAGGCCGGGCTGGCCTCGGGGATCCTGATCGGCCTCCGGGAACGGGTGGACCGCGACCTCGCCCGGGACTTCGCGACCGCCGGGGCGAGCCACGTCGTCGCGATCTCCGGCTGGAACATCGCGATCGTGGCCGGGATCGTCGGGGCGGTGCTCCGCGGGCGGTCGCGTCGCATGGTCGCCGTGGTCGTCGGGGGCACGATCGTCGCCTACGTCGTCGCGGCGGGGGCGTCACCGTCGGTGGTCCGTGCCGCGGTGATGGCGTCGGTCGTGCTGCTGGCCCGCGAGTCCGGGCGGGCCGGGCGGGCGCCGGCCGCGCTGGCGTGGGCGGCGACGCTGCTCCTGCTCGCCTCGCCGGCGATGATCGGGGACGCAGGGTTCCGGCTCTCGGTGCTCGCGACCGCCGGCCTCCTCGCGTGGGCCACCCCGCTCGGTGACGCGATCGGCAGGCTCGCCGGTAGGCGGGCGCCGCGCTGGATGGCCGAAAGCCTCGGCATCTCGCTGGCGGCACAGGCGGCCACCCTGCCGGACGTCCTGGCCACGTTCGGTCGGCTGTCGCTTGTCTCGCCCGTCGTCAACCTCCTGGTGGTGCCGCTGGTGCCACTCGGGATGGCGGGCGGTCTGCTGGCGCTCGGCGGCGGCGCGGCGGTGGCCATCGGGGCGCCGGCGTGGGTGGCCACCATGGCCGGGCTGCCGGGCTGGCTCGTGCTCCACGTCATCGTCGCCGTCGTCCGCCTCGGCGCGGGGATCCCGTTCGCGGCGGTCGAGGTGCCGCCGCAGCTCGCGGCCCCGGCCGGGCTCGCGGCCGCCCTGGCGCTCGGTGGGGTGATCGTCTGGCGGCGACGCACGTCCCACCCCGGCCGTCGCGACGCGAACGGCGGGCGGCGTCCCGGGCCGGCGTCGACGTGGGGTCACGCCGGGACCGCTCGTCCGCGCCTCGGCCAGGGTGCGCGCGTCGTCCTGTGCGCGGTCGTGATCGTGACCGCGATCGGATCGGCGGCCGTCGCCGAGGCGGCGACCCGCGACACGCGGCTGACCGTGCTCGACGTCGGCCAGGGGGACGCGATCCTGCTCCAGAGCCGCACCGGAGCCCGCATGCTGGTCGACGGCGGCCCGGACCCCGGCCGGCTCCTCGTCGAGCTCGACGCTCGCGTCCCGCCCTGGGATCGCCGGATCGACATCGTCGTGCTCACCCACCCGCACGAGGACCACGTTGCGGGGCTTGCCGCGCTGCTCGACCGGTATGCCGTGCGCACGGTCTACGAACCCGGCATGCGCGGACCCGGGCCGGGATGGCAGGCGTGGAACGCGAGGCTCGCCGACGGGCCGCCGCGCGGGCTCCTTGCGACGGGCGCCCGGATCCGGCTCGGCGAGTTCGACCTGACGGTGCTGTGGCCCGATCCCGGCACGGTCCCGCTCGAGCCGCCCGACGGCGGCACGAGCATCAACAACGTCTCGATCGTGCTCCTCGGCGAGGCGAACGGGCGCCGGTTCCTGCTCACCGGCGACGTCGAGCAGGACATCGACCCGCACCTCATCGCCGGCCGCCTGCCGCGCCTCGATGTCCTCAAGGTCGCCCACCACGGCAGCGCGACCGCGACGACCCAGGGATTCCTCGATGCGGTGCGACCGCGCGTGGCGATCGCCTCGGCGGGGACGGAGAACCCGTACGGCCACCCCGCGGCTTCGACGCTCGCGCGCCTGCGGGATTCGGGCGCGAGGGTATACCGAACGGACCGCGACGGGAGTGTCGACATCGAGCTGCGCGAGGACGGGCTGATTGTGACCGCCGGCGGGGCGCGGCGGTCGGCATCGGCAGCCGGCGCGGCACGCGTGGCTGTCGCGGTGCCGGACGGGCGGCGCAACCCGTTCCTGTGCGGGATCGTACCGGCCGCCGGGTCGCCGGCCGCGGTCGCGACGATCACCACGGCCGCCGGTGACGGGGGCGGCGCTACGCCGGTGGCCGCGCGGGGCGCCGGAGGGACCGCCCGGGCCACGTCCCTCGGCTACGATCCTTCGCATGACCATCCCCGGGCGCCGCGAGGCCGCCCAGCTGCTGATGTCCCTCGACCCGCCCGAGTGGTTCCTGCGGCATTCGTGCGCCGTGGCGGACGTCGCGGGCTCGCTGGCGCGGCGCGCGGCCGCAAACGGCCGGGTCGTGGACCCGGCGCTGGTGGAGGCGGCGGCGCTGCTGCACGACGTGGACAAGCTGCATTCGGTCGAGGTCCCGGGCCGCCCCCGGCACGGCGACGGCTCGGCGGGCTGGCTTGCGGTGCGGGGCTGGCCGGAGCTGGGCCCGGTGGTGCGCGATCACCCGGTCACTCGGCTGGCGGAGCCCGGTCATGAGGCGTGGCTCGCCGGCGCCTCGCTCGAGACGAAGATCGTCGCCTACGCGGACAAGCGGGCAGGCCAGCGCCTGGAGCCGATGCGCGGCCGGTTCGCCTCCTGGCGGCGGCGCTATCCCCCGGGCTCCGGCGTGCGGGTGAAGCGCACCGGCGGCACCGCCTGGGACGAGGCGACGATGGACCTCGTCGAGGCCCGCGCCGCGGCGCTCGAGCGGGAGGTGTGCGAGGCGGCGGGCGTCCCCCCGGACGGGGTCCGCCGGCTCCGCTGGTCCCGCCGTGCCCTCCGCGAGGCGACCCGGTGAGCGGCGACGTCCCGGTCCTCGCCTACTACCGGGGCGACGACGGCTACCTGATCGACCGGGCCGTGAGCGTCGTCGCCGAGCGGCTGGAG
>MGOE01000065.1:43664-52821 GCA_001797035.1 Chloroflexi bacterium RBG_16_72_14 | reverse complement strand
GGAGCGCTGGCGGGGGACGGGCGCCGAGACGACCGCGTCGGCCATCGCCGAGCGGGTCGCGACGGCCCCGATGTTCGGCGGCGGCACGCTGGCCGTCGTCGAGGACCCGGCGCCGCTGCTGCGCTCGAAGGACGCCCGCGGGGCGCTCGAGGGCGCGATCCGCAGCGTCGCGCCGGGCAACGCGCTCGTGTTCGTCGAGCAGGGCGACGCCGGCAACCGCCGGTCCGCCTCGCTCCAGGGCCTCGAGGCCTCCGTCCGGCGGGCCGGCGGGGAGGCGCGACTGTTCAAGGCCCCCACCGCGGACGCGCTGGGCGGCTGGATCGCTGCGCGCGCCACGGAACGGGGGCTGCGGCTCGGTCAGGGGGCCGCGAAGGAGCTGGCGCGGCGGGTCGGCGGGTTCGTGCGGGAGGGCGACGTGGACCGCCAGCGGCAGGGAGCGCTCGCGGTCGCGGAGCTCGAGAAGCTCGCGCTCTATCGCCCCGACGGCGCGATCGCCCAGGAGGACGTGCAGGCGCTCGTCCCCGAGGTCGTCCCGGACTCGACCTGGGCCTTCCTCGATGCCGTCGCCGAGCGCCGTGCCGCGACGGCCGCGCGGCTCCTCGACCACCTCCTCGAGTCCACGCCCGAGCCCGTGATCCTCGTCCAGCTCCATCGGCGCCTGCGCGAGCTCCTCGAGGTCGCCGACCAGCTCGCCTCGGGCGTCGCGCCGGCCGCGCTGGTCCGGGCGCTGGCGATGAACCCGTACCGCGTCGAGATCCTTGCCCGACAGGCGAGGGCGTGGACGTCCGCGGAGCTCGAGGACGCCCTCGAGGGCGTGCTGGAGCTCGATGCCATGGTCAAGGGGGCGCCGGACGCGTTCGGGACCGACAGCCAGCGGCGGCTGGCGTTCGCGCTGTGGGTGCAGGAGCGGGTGGCGAGCGCCTCCGCCGGATCCCCCGCCGCGCCGCGGCGAGGCTGAGGGCGGGGCTGGAGCCCGTCAGTCGGCCGAGGACCACGCCTCTTCCTGGAGGACCACGTCGCTCTCGATCGCGAACACGCAGCGGCCCGCCCCGAGGTCGAGCAGCTCGATCAGCTCGGGGTCGATGTACAGCTGGTGGCAGTCCTCGCACAGGCCGCCGGGGATCCCGAAGCACAGGCGCTCGGTGCGGTCGGGCAGCCGGAACGTCGTGTCGAACCTCGTGATGATGAGGCGACGGGAGCAGCCAGGGCAGCGGTCGCGAAGGCCCGACACAGGGTCCGTCTCCGGAAGCGGTCGTCCACACTGGGCGACCTCGTGCGACGGATGCTAGGAAGGCCGATGCGCTCGGGACATGACCCAGCGGTACCCCCGGGGGAGGTACCCGCCCGCGGTGACCTGGCCGCTACTGGACCCGCAGCACCGTCCGCGCCCCGGACCAGTGCCGCTCCAGCTGGTAGTAGTCCCGCTCCGGGGGCGTGAACACGTGCACGATCACGGAGCCGTAGTCCAGCAGGACCCAGTGCGATTCCGGCGTCCCCTCACGCCCGATGGGCTTCGTCCCCTCGTCGCGCAACGCCTCGAGGATCCCGTCCGCGATGGCCGCGATCTGCCGCTCGGAGCCGCCCGAGCAGATGACGAACGCGTCCGCCAGCGTCGTGAGCTCGCCCAGGTCGAGCAGCACGATGTCGGCCGCCTTCTTGTCCTCCGCGAGCTCGACGATGCGCCGGGCGAGGTCGAGCGGCGCGCGGTCCGTCGAGGGCGGCGCCGCGGCCTCGCGGTGCGGGAGGCCGTCCGGGCGCGGGGCGGCGGCGTGGACGGGATCGGTCACGGGGTCTGCGTCCTCCGGGCGGGTTCGGTGTACAGGCGGTGCTCGGCGATGTAGTTGGCCACGGCCTCGGGGACGAGGTAGCGGACGGAGCGTCCTGCCGCGGCCCGGCGTCGCACCACGCTACCGGAGATGGGCAAGAGGGGCCCGGGGAGGAACCGGACACGCGATTCGCGCCCGGGGAGGTTCGCGGCCAGCCAGGCGACGTCGAGCGGTTCATGCCCGGCGCGGGGGACGACCGCCAGCCGGCACAGCTCGAGGATCCGGTCGGGCCGGCGCCAGGTCGGGAACTCCGCGAGCGCCTCCGCGGACAGGATGAACCACGGTTCCGCCGCGCTCGTGCCGCGCTCGGCGCGGAGCGCCTCGAGCGTATCCACGGTGTACGAGCGGCCGCCCCGGTCCAGCTCGACGCGGCTCACCGCAAAGGCCGGGTTGCCGGCGATCGCGAGCTCCAGCATCGCCAGCCGGTCCTCCGCCGCCGTCACCGGTCGGCCGGGCTTGTGCGGCGGCATCGCGGCGGGCACGAGCAGGACCCGCTCCAGCCCGAGCGCCTCTCGGGCCTCCTCGGCGATCGCGAGATGCCCGTGGTGGATGGGATCGAACGTGCCGCCCAGGAGGCCCAGCGACCCCGCGACCACGGGCGCCGGCGGCGCGACGGCGGGCGGCGACGCGACGGCCTCGCTCACCGGTCCGCCTCGGGCGGCTCCCACGCGAGCTCGGTGCCAGCGATCCGGACGTCGTCGCCGGGCCGGATCCCGGCCTTGCGCAGCGCGGCGTCGACCCCGAGCCGCACCAGCTCGCGCTGGAAGCGCTCGGCGGACTCCTCGTTGTCGAAGTTGGTCTGCACCACCAGCCGCTCGATGCGCTTGCCGCGGACCCGGAACGCCCCGTCCTCGCGCTCCAGCGTGAACCCCTCGCCGGCGGCCTCGATCCGGTGCACGACGACGCCCGCCGGCTCCGGCGGCTGCGCCAGCGCCTCGAGGTCCGGCAGCCGCTCCGCCACCGCGGCCCGCAGCGTGTCCAGCCCCTCGCCCGCCTCCGCGGAGATCGCGAGCGCCGGGACCCCCGCCTCGCGCATCGCGGCCCGGAAGGCCGGCCATGCCTCGCGGGCATCGGCCAGGTCCAGCTTGTTGAACACCACGAGCAGGGGCTTGGCCAGCAGCGCCTCGTCGTGCGCCCGGAGCTCGTCGCGGATCACGTCGTGGTCCCAGCGCGGGTCGCGGGCGGCGCCGTCCACGACGTGCAGCAGCATCCGCGTCCGCTCGACGTGGCGCAGGAACGCGTGGCCGAGACCGGCCCCGGACGATGCGCCCTCGATCAGGCCCGGCACGTCCGCGATCGTAGGCCGGCGGCCGTCCTCCACGCCCAGGTCCATGACGCCGAGGTTGGGCTCCAGCGTCGTGAACGGGTACGACGCGATCTTGGGGCGGGCGGCGGTGAGCGCCGCGAGCAGCGTGGACTTGCCCGCGTTTGGCAGCCCCACGAGGCCGACGTCCGCGATCAGGCGGAGCTCGAGCCGCAGCGAGCGCTCCTCGCCCGGCTCGCCCTTCTGGGCGTGCCTGGGCGCCTGGTGGGTGGCGGTGGCGAAGTGGGTGTTGCCCAGGCCGCCCCGTCCGCCCCGCGCGACCATCACCGCCTGGCCGACGGCGACGAGGTCCGCGATCAGCGCCCCCGACTCCTGCTCCAGGACCCCGGTGCCGGGCGGGACGGAGAGGTACAGGTCCTCGCCGGCCTTGCCATGCCGCTTCGCGCGCTCGCCCCGACCGCCCGGGGTGGCGCTGAAGTGGTGCTTGTAGCGGAAGTCGCGGAGCGTGGTCTGGCCGGGATCGACGCGCAGGTACACGGACCCGCCTCGTCCGCCGTCACCACCGTCGGGGCCGCCCCGGGGGACGTGGGCCTCGCGCCGGAAGGTGGCCGCTCCATCGCCGCCCGCGCCGGCGCGCACGGAGATGTGGACCTCGTCGAGGAACATCGGGAGCATTGTCGCACGGGCCTGCGGGGGCACCGCCCGGCGGCAGTCGCCGGGCCAGGCGGGGACTGGCTACAGGTAGCGCAGCGGGTTGACGCGCGTACCGCCGTCCCAGATCGGGCCGCGCCACACCTCGAAGTGGAGGTGGGGCCCGGTGGCGTAGCCGCTCGTGCCCACGCGTCCCACCTGCTGGCCCCGACCCACGTACTGGCCCGCCCCGACCGAGACCCCGGCCATGTGGTTGTACGTGGTGTAGATGCCGCCGCCGTGCGAGATCCAGACCTGGTAGCCACCGCCGTTGGACTTCCAGCCGGCGAACGTCACCCGGCCACCCGTGGCCGCGACGACCTTGGTGCCGTAGTCGGCCGCGATGTCGAGGCCGTAGTGGCCGTAATGGAAGTACTGGCTGATGTAGTTGTCGCCACCCACCACCGGCCAGCGCATGCTGCCGCCGGAGTAGCTGCCGCCGACACCGCCACCGCCGCCACCGCCGCCACCGCCGCCACCACCGGACCGCGGCTTCGCGGTGGGTTTGGGCGTGGGCTTGGGCGTCGGGATCGGCTCGCCCTTGGCGCCCGGCAGCACGAGGACCTGGCCCACGACGAGCGTCGGGTCGTCGAGGCCGTTGAGCTCGATGATCTTCGACGGCGCCACCTTGTGCTCCGCGGCCAGCGATTCGAGCGTGTCGGTCTCGCCGACCGTGACCACGAGGCCGCTGACCGGGGGGATGCGCAGGACCTGGCCGACATGGAGCTCGTCCTTGGCCTTGAGCTTGTTCGCCCACCACAGCGTCATCATCGAGACGTCGAACTTGCGCGCGATCATCACGAGGGTGTCGCCGGACTTCACCTTGTAGCGCCGGATCAGGTCGGAGCCGTCCTCGACCGTGGTCGCGGGCGCATAGCCCGTGAGCAGGGTGCCGTCGTCGAGGATGGCGCCGGCCCGGACCGTCTCGACCTCCGCGGCGGGCTCGGTGATGATGTCGCCGGGGAGCGTGACGGGCTGGAAGCTCGGCCCCTCGTCCGGCAGGCCGGCCGAGAAGCCGTTGTCGAGAATCTCCAGCCGCTCGGAGCCCAGGCCGCCCACGGCGATTCGGACACTGGAGCCGCTGCCGGTCGTTCCGCCGACCGCGCCCTGCGGCGTGCTGGGGAGGAGGGCGAGCAGCGACGCCACGGCGACGATGGCCGCCACGGCGATGGGCAGGGCGCGCTCGGCGGTCGCGAACGGCCGGAGCGCGGCGGTGAGCAGCGCCCGCCACGGAAGGGCGGTGATCGAACCGGCCCTGAGCCGCGATCGGATCGCGCGGGCGGTGCGGATGCTGCGGCCGTTGAGTCGTGAGGCCGAGGATGCTCGAGTGCGGGCGTGGCGCAGGCGATCGGTTGGGCGCTGCGCGCCGTCCGTTGGCTTCTGCAATACGGTCTCCTGGGCTGACGATCGGTCCGGGGACGGGTGCCCTGGGGCGGCGGACGATCGTCCGGGGATTCGCGATGTGCGCGCTTCGTGCAACCCCCGTGGCCGCCCCGAACCCTCCCGGAACGACCGTTGGCTAGGCCGGAACCGTAACAGAACCGAAACAGATCGCGCAAACGCGAGACCCCCTCCGCTGGGGGCCGGAAGCGGGGAAAGCGCGGGCCGGATGGCGCGAATCTGGGCGAATCTCCGCCGCCCGCGCCGCAGCCCGCGACGCCACGGTGGACACCCGCCCGCCACCGGCGGGTCGCGGGATCACTCGAGGTTCTTGGTCAGGGAGGCGAGGAACTCGGCGTTGGTCTGCGTCTTCGAGAGGCGGTTGAGGAGGATCTCGATGCCCTCGTTGGCCCCCACCGCAGACAGCATCCGGCGCATCGTCCAGACCATCTTGAGGGTGCCCTCCTCGAGCAGCAGCTCCTCGCGGCGGGTGCCGGAGCGCTGCACGTCGATGGAGGGGAAGATCCGCTTCTCGGCGAGCTTCCGGTCGAGGATCAGCTCCGAGTTGCCGGTGCCCTTGAACTCCTCGTAGATCACGTCGTCCATGCGCGACCCGGTGTCGACGAGGCAGGTCCCGATGATGGTCAGCGAGCCTCCCTCCTCGATCTTCCGTGCGGCGCCGAAGAACCGCTTGGGCGGGTAGAGCGCGATCGGGTCGATGCCCCCGGAGAGCGTCCGGCCGGAAGGCGGCAGCGCGAGGTTGTACGCGCGCGCGAGGCGGGTGATCGAGTCCAGCAGGATGACGACGTCCCGGCCGGTCTCCACCTGCCGCTTCGCGATCTCGAGCGCCATCTCCGCCACGTGGGTGTGGTTCTCGGTGGGCTCGTCGAAGGTGGAGCTGATGACCTCGCCGTGGACCGACCGGCGCATGTCGGTCACCTCCTCCGGCCGCTCCCCGATGAGGGCGACCATGAGCAGGATGTCCGGGTAGTTCGCCGTGATCCCGTTGGCGATGCTCTTGAGGAGCATCGTCTTGCCGGCCTTGGGCGGGGACACGATCAGCGCCCGCTGGCCCTTGCCCAGCGGGTTGACGAGGTTGACCAGCCGCTGGCTGAGGTTCTTGGGGTCCGATTCGAGGTTGATCAGCTCGATCGGGTGGATCGGCGTCAGGTCGTTGAAGTACGGGCGCCGGCGGGCGGCCTCGGTGTCCACGCCGTTGACGCTGTCGACCCGGATCAGGCCCCAGTACTTCTCGCCCTCGCGGGGGGCGCGGACCGCGCCGGTGACGCGGTCGCCGACCCGCAGGCCGAAGCGGCGCACCTGGCTGGAGCTGACGTACACGTCGTCGGGGCTGGGCAGCAGGCCGTGGCGGCGCATGAAGCCGTAGCCCTCGTCCACGATATCGAGGATGCCAAAGGCGTAGTCCAGGCCAGCGCGCTCGGTCTGCGCCTGGAGGATGCGGTCGATGACGTCGTCGCGGCGCTCCGCTGTGGCCGCCGCGATGTCGAGGCGCGCGCTGACCTCGCGCAGCTCCTTGACGGACATCTCCTGCAGGTCGCGGATGTCGAGGTCGTTGCGCTCGCGCGCGGCCTCGAGCTCGGCGACCTCGTCCTGCTCGGTGACGGGCAGGCGGCTGGTCTGGGGTCGACGGCGCGGCCGACGATTGCGGCTCGGGCGCTGGTCGGGGCCATTCGGCATGGGGATCGGCGAACCTCGGGAAGGTGTGGCTCCCGCGCCGATTGGGCACCGGCGGGGAACGATAGGTCGCGCCACGGGCCGTTGTCGCGCGGAATCGGAGTGCCGTCGCGCGCGGCCGGTGGGGATGAGCGGAGCATATCGCGCGGCACCTTGCCGCGTCAACGATCACGCGCGCCAGTCCCCCGACGGGCGTGCGGCGACCGGCGCTCAGGAGGCCGGCGTCGCCTCGCTCGCCACGTCGTCGGCGCGGATCTGCCCGTCGAGCTCGGGGCCCGGGCCCACGGCGGTCAGCCGCGGCTCGCGACCCTCGCGCAACGCGAGCGCCGTGGACACGAACCCGTGGAACAGCGGGTGCGGACGCTCGGGCCGGGACTTGAACTCCGGGTGGAACTGGCTGGCCACGAACCAGGGGTGGTCGCGCAGCTCCACGATCTCGACCAGCCGGCTGTCGGGCGAGATGCCGGACAGCAGCATGCCCGCCGCCTCCAGCGCCGCGCGGTACCGGTTGTTGACCTCGAACCGGTGGCGGTGCCGCTCGTACACGACCTCCGTGCCGTAGACGGCGCGCGCCTTCGAGCCCGGCAGCAGCTTGGCGGGGTAGAGGCCGAGGCGCATCGTCCCGCCCTTGTCCTCGAGGTCGCGCTGGTCGGGCATGAAGTCGATGACCGGGTTGGCGGTGAACATGTCGAACTCGGTCGAGTTGACGTCCGCGGAGCCGATGACGTCGCGCGCGAACTCGATCACCGCGCACTGCAGGCCGAGGCACAGGCCGAGGTACGGGACCCCGCGCTCGCGGGCGTAGCGGGCGGCGAGGACCTTGCCCTCGATCCCGCGATGGCCGAAGCCGCCGGGCACCAGCACCCCGGCGGCGCCGTCGAGCTCCGCAGCCACGTTCTCGGGCGTGAGCGTCTCGGAGTTGACCCAGCGGACCCTGGCGTCCACGCCGCTCGCCCAGGCCGCGTGCTTGAGCGACTCGGTGACCGAGAGGTACGCGTCTGGCAGCTCGATGTACTTGCCCACCAGCGCGATCTCGAGCTCGGGCTTGGGCGCCTTGATCCGCTCCACGAGCGCCGCCCAGGAGGCGAGGTCCGGCGCCTGGTCCGGGTCGCCGAGACCGAGGTCGCGGACCACCAGCCGCCCGAGGCCGAACAGCTCGAACTGGAGCGGGACCTCGTAGATCGTCTCGGCGGTGGGGGCCGGGATCACGGCGTCGACGTCGACGTCCGTGAACAGCGCGATCTTCTCGCGGATCTCGTGGGGTACGTCCGTGTCCGAGCGGAGCACGATCACGTCCGGCTGGATGCCGATGCCGCGCAGCTCCTTGACGGAGTGCTGGGTCGGTTTGGTCTTGAGCTCCCCGGTCGCGGCCAGCGCCGGCAGCAGCGTCACGTGGACGTACATCACGTTGTGGCGCCCGACGTCCTTGCGCATCTGCCGGATCGCCTCGAGGAACGGCAGGCTCTCGATGTCGCCGACCGTGCCGCCGACCTCGACGATCACGACGTCAGGGTCCCCCGCCCGCCCGACGCGCGTGATCCGCTCCTTGATCTCGTTGGTGATGTGCGGGATGACCTGGACCGTGCCGCCGAGGTAGTCGCCCCGACGCTCCTTGGCGATCACGGCCTGGTAGATGCGACCGGTCGTGACGTTGGAGGCCTGGGACAGGTTCTCGTCGATGAACCGCTCGTAGTGGCCCAGGTCGAGGTCCGTCTCGGCGCCGTCGTCGGTGACGAACACCTCGCCGTGCTGGTACGGCGACATCGTGCCCGGGTCCACGTTGATGTACGGGTCGAGCTTGAGGATGGAGACCTTGAATCCCCGCGCCTTGAGCAGGCGGCCGATGCTGGCGGCGGTGATGCCTTTGCCCAGCGAGGAGGTCACGCCTCCGGTCACAAAGACATACTTCGCCATGGGTCGCGGTCCTCCGGGGTTTTTCGAATGCTATCGAAATCGCCTCCCGCAGTCGAATCCCGATCAGCGGACGGGATGCCCGCGCGTCGGGCGCAGCCTGATCAGCGCGGAGTCTCGACGACCCCCGGTGCGATGTCCGTCGTCGGCACGGGGGTGGGCGACGGCCAAGGCAAGCTCATGCCCGCCGCGAAGGCGGGCCACGGGCCCGACTCCCCGAGATAGGGCACGGCCATGACCGCGACGGCCACGGTAGCGGCGAGGGCAAGGGACGCGAGCCAGGTCCGACGGTCGCCGCGCGTGACCTTCGCCGCGTGGGCCACGGCGTCGATGTTCACGTGCGCGACGGTGACGTCGGCGAATGCTCGCAGCCGCGGCTCGAGGCGCTCGT
>MGOE01000065.1:39077-43623 GCA_001797035.1 Chloroflexi bacterium RBG_16_72_14 | reverse complement strand
TCGGCGTCAGCCCGGTCGCCTGCGCCAGCTCGGTCGAGGTGAGGCCGGCGACGTGCGCCAGCGCGAGGAAGGCGCGGTCCTCGACCCGGAGCCCACGCAACCGGCGGGAGAGGTCGGCATCCGTGTCGGTCGGCGCCCGGTCAAGCCCGCCTCGCCGATCCGTGGCGCCCGCCGTCCGGACGAAGTCGAGGCGGCTGGACCCGTGGAGGACGACCTCGCGGGCCTCGCCGACGGCAATCGCACACAGCCACGGCCGGAGCCGCGCCGGGTCGGGCAGGCTGCCGAGCCGGTCCCACGCGACGGGCCACGCCGCCGCGACCGCCTCCGCCGCCAGCTCCGCGTCGAGCGCGACGACGAAGCAGGCGCGGACCATCGCGGCGCGGTGGAGGCGGACGATCCTCGCGAACGCCGCTTCGTCGCCGGCCAGGGCCAGTGCGACGAGCGCATCGGGCGAGTCGAGGACGCCGGGGGCGCGGATGTCGTCCATCAGGCCGCACATCCTAGACCGATCCGCGGATTCACTCCCCGGGACGGCCCGGCCAGGTGAAGTTCGTGTCTCACGGACCTTGCGTCCGCGGTTGTCGCCTCGCTACGGTGCCGTTCAGCCGGGACACGACCTCCGGGAGCGCCGGTCGGGGCCCTGCGCGAGGGGAGCTGGAGCCTCGTGGCCATACGGGATCCGCTGGCGGGCGTCCCGGACTCGGCGATCAGGGCGATCGAGCGCGTCGATCGCCCGTTGGAGTCGGCGCCCGGCGACCCTGACACCGGCGACGCTCGCTACGTGATCAGGGCGTACGTGCTCCACGCATCTCGGCTGCGCGGCTTCGCCCTGTCGATGGTCCACGACCCCGACGCCGCGGACGACCTGGTCTCCGAAGCCTTCACGCGGCTCGTCGCCGAGGTGTATGCCGGCCGGACGCCCATCCATGCGGGAGCATGGCTGCACCGCGTCTGCGTCAACCTCGTCGTCAGCGGCGCCCGGCACGCGTCGTCGTTCCGGCGCGCGATCCCCCGGATGCTGGACGTCGCGGTCGCCGCGTCGGCCGAGGACGTCGCGGAGCGACACGATGGCGATGCCCGGGTCCTGGTCGCGCTGGCCGGCATGCCGCTCGATGCGCGAGCCGCCCTCCTGCTGGCCGCCGACGGCCACGACAGCCGCGAGATCGGGGCGATCATCGGGCGCTCGCCGCTCGCGACGCGGGCGTACCTGTGCCGGATGCGCGTGCGCCTCCATCGGGCCGCCGGCTCCTGAGCGACGCCCGGGGCGACATCGGGCGACGTCATGCCGCCATGGCCCCCCACTCCCCTGGTGGCCGCGATGAAGTTTCACCGACGTCGTGATGGAGCGCCGCGCCGTCCGCCGGTTCGAGAAGGGCGGCGTCGACCGCGCGGTCATCGAGCGCATCGCGCGGCTCGCCCAGCGCACGCCGTCGGCTGGCTTCTCCCAGGGCCAGCGGCTGGTCATGGTCACGGACCCGGTGCGGCGACGTGAGGTCGCCCGAATCTGCGGCGAGGAGCCCTGCGAGACCGACGTCGGCCCTGGATCTTCGCAGGGACCGACATCGAGCCGCTGCGCGACTGCCACGGTATTCCCGCGAAGCTCGTGCCGAACGGCGTGATGCCCGTTGGCCGGCCGCTGCCGGACGTCCGTTCGCCCAGCCTCAAGCGCAGTTGGGTGCCGTTCGAGCAGTTCGCCCGTTGGGAGCGATGGGACTGACAGGGGCGGCGGGAGCGCCGGGGGCGCGGCGCGCGTCGCGACATCACACCCGTCCGCCGGCCGCTGCCCGCCAGGCAGCGGCTGCGCAACGAACGGACGATGCGACCTCGCTCGGTCCCGAATGTGGCCTGCCAGGCCGCCTGGTTCGTCGTGGATCCGGTCGCGGACAGGTAAGCCCGCGTTGAAGCCGATCTGGTTGACTGGCTGGCAACTCCGACCCGCCCGGAGCGGAACCGACATGGGAGGCCGCCATGGGCGAGACGAAGGTGCAGCTCGAGATCACGGCACGACGGCGCGACACGATCCGGGCCCTTGGGAAATCGATCCAGCAGCTCCGCGAGGACGCCGCGGTCACGCGGTCAGCGTTGGCGAGGGCGGCGGGCATCGATCCCTCGTACGAAGGCAGGATCGAAACCGGAGAGCGGGAGCCCAGCCTCACGACCCTCACGGCGCTCGCGACGGTGCTCGGAGCCGATCTGTCGGTCAGGCTGTACCCGACGACCGGCGCGAGGATTCGCGATCACCTCCAGGCCGCGATGGTAGAAACCCTCATCCGGTGTCTGCATCCACGCTGGCGACCCGTCCCGGAGATTCCCGTGATGCGGCCGGCACGCGGTGTCATCGATCTCGTCCTGGCCGAGCGGACCGCTCCGCTGCTGGTGGCTTCGGAGGTGCACAGCGAGCTCCGTCGACTCGAGCAGCAGGTGCGATGGCATCGGGAGAAGGAAGCGTCGCTGCCGTCGTCAAGCGTGTGGCCGGCGGCCGCGCCTACCGGCGAGCCCGTCACGTTGCGGTTGCTGGTGCTGCGTGTTACGCGCGCGATGCTCGACCTTGCCAGGACGTATGAGGCGACGCTCCGAGCCGCGTATCCCGCCGCGGCGCGTGACGTCATGGCCGCACTGACCGGAGCCTCCGTGCCGTGGCCTGGGCCGGGCATCGTGTGGGCGAGGGTCGAGGGCGGTCGCGCGGAACTGCTTGATGGGGCACCGCGTGGGGTTCGCCTGGGCCGCTGATCGCCACCGAGCATCGGCCTGTGAGGCAGCGAAACCTGCCCGAAACCGGAGAGACGACCGGCGTGGGACTGGCTGGCGCATCGCCAGTGCCCAGGAGGCACACCCGGGTCGCGAAGCCCGGTGCCTTCGGGCGATCAGGACCGGTTCGGTGACTGGCAGGCAGGTGTCGCGGCCCTGGGTCCACCGGCGGGCGCCCAGGGCCGATTGGCGCGGACGCCGGCCGTCAGCTCCGCGGCGGCAGCGGGTCGAAGCGGCCGGGGCCCCACACCTCCGCGCCGCAGAACAGCGGCCGGGGACGGGGAGCCGGGAGCGACGACGGGTCGGCGGTGAATGACGCGAGCCGCCGGTTGAGCCAGGCATGGATCTCCGAGAACGCGGCGAAGCGCTCGAACGGCCACCGGTTGTCGAGGCAGATCTGCACCAGGGCGTGCTTCGCGAACACCACGTCCGAGTACCCGGCCGCGTACCGGTCCGACGGCCCGTCCCCGATGAACACGACCGCCCGCCCCGCCGCCTGGTGCGCCAGCACGCGGTTGCGCTTGCAGGTGCCGCACACGAAGCAGTCCGGGGCGCCGTTGGGGAACTCGATCCGCGCCCCGTCGGGGCCGAAGGTGGTCGATGCCGTGACCACCGGGACCCAGCCCAGGTCGAGCGACCGCAGCGCCGGCTCGATGAAGAACCCGAACCCGTCCGACACCACCTCCACGGGGATCCCGGCGTCACGGGCGGCCTCGGTGAACGGCCGGAACGTCTCGTCGTGGGGCTGCGCGGCGGCGAGCGCGTGGAGCGAGGCCGGGTCCGCCTGGATCAGCCCCACCTCCCAGGTCATCAGCCGCCGCGAGCCCACGAGGCCCGCGTCGTAGTCGGCGACGTGCGCCTCCCAGTCGGCGGTGACGAACCGGGCCAGCAGCGAGTCGGAGACGTCCGTCCGCGCGATCGTGCCGTCGTAGTCCACGAGGATCGCGAGCGGCGGCTGCCCCGGCAGGAGCGGCGGCACCGGCAGGGCGGGCCCGCCGGCGGCGCCGGGCGGATCGGGCAGCGGGCGCGTCATCGAGCCAAGGGTAGCCGGGCCCGGACCGTGGCGGACACGATCGCGGGGCGCCTGGTCAGCCACACGCCGAACACGATCACGACCCCGCCCAGGACCTGCGGCAGCCCCACGGTCTCGGCGAGGAACACCGCCCCCAGCACGACGGCACCCGCCGGCACGAGGAACTGCATCGCCGTCGCCCGGGTTGGTCCCACGAACCGGATGGCGTTGAACACCAGCACGTTCGCGATCCCGGCCGCGAACGCCCCCGAGTAGACGATCGCGACGACCGTCGCCGGGGAGAACCCCCCGCCACCCCGCGCCGCGGCATCCACGAGCCCCAGCGGCACGAGGATCAACGAGCCCCCGATCACGGTCCACGTCGTCGCCTGGAGCGGGTCCACGTGGCGCAGGATCCGCGTCCCGCCGACGGTGTACACGGCCCACAGCGTGGCGGCACCGAGCGTCAGCCCGTCGCCCAGCAGCGACGATCCCAGCGACACTCCCTGGCCACCCGTGATGACGACCGCCACCCCGGCGAACGCGATCAGCGCCCCCGCCAGCTTCGGCGGGCTGAGGACGTCCATGCCGACGGCGCCCGCGAGCAGCGCGACCAGCACCGGTGAGGCGGCCACGATCAGCGCCGAGTCCCCCGCGCTGATCTGGGTGAGGCCGATCGTCCACAGCACCTGGTACAGCCCGAACCCGAGCATCCCGAGGCCGATGAGCACGAGGCCACGGCCGGCCGGCGGCCGGATGGCCCCCTGCCGCCAGCGCAGGATCGCG
>MGOE01000065.1:38538-38843 GCA_001797035.1 Chloroflexi bacterium RBG_16_72_14 | reverse complement strand
AGGCGGGCGCTGGGGTTCGCCGGACACGGGGTCCGGCGGGGACGTGTCGATCAGGCGCCTTCCTGCTCGAGCTCGAGCGCCTCCTCGTCGTCCTCCTCGGTGAGCTTGAGCCAGACGAACAGCCCGGCCAGCACGACGAGCGGGATCACGATCAGGGCACCGAGGGTCACGCCGAGGGCGACGGCAACCGTCCGAAGGGCCTTCATCGGGTGGGACCTCCTTCGCTACTGCTTCGGCTGATTGTGCCCGGTGTGGCCCGGGCTGTCACGGACCGCGTGCGGTCAGGCCCCGGTCGTGCCGGCCGT
>MGOE01000065.1:33526-38474 GCA_001797035.1 Chloroflexi bacterium RBG_16_72_14 | reverse complement strand
CAGCGCCGGCGGGTGCCCGGAGCGCGGGCGCCTGCGCGACGAACGCGGCCACGTCGTTGCGCGTGAACTCGGCCAGCTGGTGGTGGACGCCCGCCTGGCCGCCGACGAGGAGCCGGATGACGTACGCGCCCTCCTGCTCGAACAGGAACACGTCCTTGGGCTTCTGCTCGTCCATCCAGCGCCCGATGACCCGCAGCGCCTGCTCGTACGTGCCGGAATCCTGGGTTGTCCCGTGGGCGCCGGCGCCGCGGCGCGCCGCGGCCTCCTCCATGAACTTGGCGATGTCGTCGTCCAGGAACGTGAGCGTCTCCTTGGACATCGTCCCCACCGCGTCGGACCAGGCACCGCCGGCCGCGCCGGCCGCGACCAGCCCCTGCACGATGAATCCGTCCGGGACCTCGAGCAGGAGGATGTCGCGCGTGCCGCGCGTGTCGAGGAACGCCCCGATCGAGCGGAAGACCTCCTCGAAGTCCTGGCGCGGGCTGCCGTCGTAGATGCGCATTGCTGCTCCTCGGTATCGGCGCCCGCCGCCCCCGGACCGGCGCCCCAGCCGCTATGAGCCCGTGGTCCGGTCGAGCAGTCCCTGGTCTCGCGCGCGTCGTTCGCTCAACCGGAAGATGGCGGTCGCCGCGAGTGTAATCAGCGCCCCGGTCGCAAACAAGGCGAACACGACCGTCGCGGCGTCCGGCGACGCAGAACCGGTGACCACGGTCCACAGCGAACCCTCACCGCCGACCGATGTGGGGCCGCCCGGCAGGACCGCCTGCCGCACGCCGGCGATCCACCAGGTGATCGGGTTGAGGAGGCCCACCACCTCGACCGGGTCGGGCAGCACGGCGAGCGGGAACACCACGCCGGTGACGAGGAACATCGACCCGGCGAACGCATCGGGGTACGACCAGCTCTCCTGGCGCGTCTGCAGGCACACGGCGCCCAGCAGCACCCCGATGGCGACGATCGGCGGGATGCCCAGCAGCAGCGTCGTGAGCAGCAGCGGCCAGTCGACCCGGGCGACGTCGACCCGGAGCCCCAGCACCAGCACCGCGAACACGAGCGCGATGGCGGTCCCGATCGCCCCCGCAGCGAGCCGCGCGACACCGCGACCCACGAGCAGGACGAGGAACGACGCCGGGCTCAGGTACAGGTACTTGAGCATCCGGTAGCGCTCGCGGTCCTCGAGGACGGACCAGGCCGGCCCAGCGATCCCGGCCACCAGTGTCGCCCACAGCGAGCTGCCCAGGATCACGAACGCGCGGATCTCGTCGTTCGCGCCCCCGCCCACGATCTGGATCATCACCACGAACAGCAGCAGCGACGCGATGGGGCGGGCGACGGTGTAGATGAAGAACAGGGCGGGATCGGTCCAGTTCGACTCCACGCGCCAGCCAAGCAGCGCCGCGGTCCGGAAGGCGCGCAGCGTGTCGCCGGCCCCGGCCTCCGCCACGATCGAGGGGACGAACGGCGTCGCGCCGGGGTCGCCGCGGGCGCGCTCGGACGCGCTCATTGCCAGCGAATCGACAGGCTGCCGCGACCGCGCGCCATGCGCTCGATCGTCCGCATCATCCAGCGGGCCAGCGCCACGAACACGACCGTCATCCCGACCAGGATCAGCGCCTCGGCCTCGGGCGACGGCGTCCCCAGCAGCGACGCCTGGCCGGCGAACACGAGCTGGCGCATCGCGTCGAGGCCGACGGCGAACGGGATCGTGGCGATCGCGAGCGCGCCCAGCATCCCCAGCCGGCCAACCGGGAAGTTGAGCCCGGACACGAACCAGATCGGCTCGATCATCAGGTTCGCGAGGTTCCACGCCTCCCGGCTCCAGAGCAGGAACAGGCTGGCCAGCATCATCCCCAGGCCGTACAGGGCCGTCAGCGTGAGCAGGAACACGACACCCAGCAGCAGCCACTGCTGGACGTCGAAGGCGACCCCGTAGACCAGGCTCGCCACGACCAGGACCGCGATCGCCCGGGTCGAGCTCATGACCAGCCCGCCGATCGCCATGCCCAGCAGCACGGACATCAGGTTCATCGGCGCGGCGAAGTAGAGCTCGAGGTTCCCCTGGCTCTTCTCCCAGTACAGCTGGCTGGCCATCATCCACACGACGTTGAGCCAGAACGCCGACAGCGCCCCGCCCAGCACCACGAAGCCGACGTAGGCCTCGGGGGCCGCGAGGGCCCGGTAGACGAGCACGAACGCGGACGTCGTCAGGAACGGCAGCAGGATCTCGAACAACACCCACGACGGCTCGCCAGCCATGCCGCGGATCCGCGGATAGGCGCGCCCGACGAGGGCGCGGAGGTTGTTGCCGAGCACGCGGCGGCGCGACCATTCAGCGTCGGCGCGGGGGTCGCGGCCCGGGGAGCCCGCGAGCGCGGCCGGCGCGCTCACCGGCCGGCCTCGACGCGCTCGGCCTCGACCTCCGCCACCACGACCTCCGCCGTCGCCGGCATGCCACCGCCCGAACCCCGGTCCTCGCCGGCATGCCCGCCGGCCCCATCGGTGTCGTCCGCCCCGTCGGCGAATCCCCGCCCGACGAGCTCGATGAACACGTCCTCGAGCGTGGGCTCCGACTTGCGCAGGGCGAGGATCTGGCTGCCCAGGCCGCCCAAAGCGGTGACCACGGCACCCAGCGCCGCGTCCTCGACCAGGACGAGGTTCACGACGACGCGCTGCGCCTCGGCGTCCGAGTCGGCGGCGAGCGCGGCCGAGACCACCCCCGGCAGCCGCGCGAGCCGCGCCGCGCCACCGTCGAGGTGGTCCAGCTCGAGGCGGAAGATCGACTCCCGCTGGATGCGGCGCTTGAGCTCCTCGGGCGAGCCGATGGCCAGGATCCGGCCGCGGTCCACGATCGCGATCCGCTCGCACAGCTCGTCGGCCTCGGCCATGTAGTGGGTCGTGAGCAGCACGGTCCGGCCGGGCACGGCGGCCTTCCAGTCGAGGATCAGCTCCCGGATCCCGCGCGCCGCCGCGACATCGAGGCCCAGGGTGGGCTCGTCGAGGAACAGGATCCACGGGTCGTTGAGCAGGCCGCGGGCCATGTTCATCTTCTGGCGCTGGCCGGTGGCCAGCGTGCTGACGCGCTGCACCCGCTGCTCGGCCAGGCCCACGGCCTCGATCAGCTCGTCCACCCGCCGCCAGCCCTCACGGGTGCCCAGGCCGTAGAACTGGCTGAACATCCACAGCTGCTCGCGGACGGTGAGGATCCCGTAGCCCGACTGCTCACCGCCCGCGACCATGTTCATGATCCGGCGGATCCGGCGCGAGTCCGTGGCCACGTCGAAGCCGAAGATCCGCGCCTCGCCCGCGGTCGGGAGCAGGAGCGTGGTGAGGATCTTGATCAGCGTCGTCTTGCCCGCGCCATTGGGACCGAGCAGGCCGAAGAACTCGCCGGGGGCCACCTCGAGGTCCACGCCGCCGAGGGCCGTGACCGGCTCCGGCTTTACGTCGTAGACGCGGCGTAGCCCGGCGACGGAGATCGCGGGGGGCAGGGTCGCGGTCGTTCGCTCGATGGACATGGGCAGGCCCTCGACGAGGCTTGCGGGGACGCGGATGCTACCACGCCCCGTCCGTCCGCTGGAAGACGCCGGTCTTACAAGCGCGTGATCGCCATGAAACGCCAGGGCACGCCGAACGGCCTAACTCTAGTTAGTCGCTTGACTTTTGCCACTAGGCCGTGCATGCTGCCGACGCCCTTAGTCATCTAAGTCACTTGACATCATAGATCTAGCGACCGCGAGGTGCCCGCGGCCGTGCCCCACCCGGAGGACGGACCGAATGCAGAGCCTGCTCATCCTCGCGATCGTCGGCTTCTTCGCGCAGCTGGTTGACGGTGCGCTCGGTATGGCGTATGGCGTGACGTCGTCGACGCTGCTGCTCGCCGCCGGGGTCGCCCCGGCCTCGGCCTCCGCTGCCGTGCACCTGTCCGAGATCGGGACGACGCTGGTGTCGGGCTTCTCGCACCACAAGCTCGGCAACGTGGACTGGCGGACCGTCCGGATCATCGCGATCCCGGGCGGCCTCGGCGCCTTCGCGGGCGCGACCGTCCTGTCCTCGATCGACGGCGACCTCGCGAAGCCCTGGGTGGCGGCGCTGCTGCTGGGCCTCGGCCTGTACGTCTCGTTCCGGTTCCTCGTCCTCGGCGGTCGGCGGCCGCAGTTCAAGGGCCTGGTCTCGGGCATGTTCCTCGCCCCGCTGGGCCTCGTGGCCGGCCTCATGGACGCCATCGGCGGCGGCGGCTGGGGACCCGTGGGCACGACGACGCTGCTGTCGACCGGGCGCCTCGAGCCGCGCAAGGTCGTGGGCTCCATCGATGCTTCCGAGTTCATCGTGGCCTTGGCGGGCTCGGTCGGCTTCCTCCTCGCGCTCGGCAGCGCCGGCATCAACTTCGGGTACGTGTTCGCCCTGCTGACCGGCGGCGTGATCGCCGCGCCGTTCGCGGCCTGGTCGGTCCGGCACATCCCGGCCCGGGTGCTCGGCACCGCGGCGGGCGGCGTGATCGTGCTGACCAACACCCGGACCATCCTGATGGCCGCGGGCTACGACGGCAGCGTCGTGCTCAGCGCGGTGGCCGGCGTGCTCGTGGCCTGGGGCCTGCTCCTCGCCCGTGCGGTGGCCCAGGAGCGCCTGGCACGTGCGGTCGAGCGCGCCGAGGCGGAGGCGCTCGAGCCCGTCGCGGCCTGACCGACGCGGCCGGGGCGCGGTGGCGGGTCGAGGCGGCACCCAGTCGGCCTCCGGGGCTCCGGCCCATCTGCGAGACTCTTCGCCATGCGAGTCTCCGCGAAGTCCGACTACGCGCTGCGAGCCCTGATCGAGCTCGCCAGCCGCCCGGCCGGCGTCGCGGTCACCGCCGAGGAGCTGGGCCGGCGCCAGGAGATCCCGCACGGGTTCCTGCAGGCGATCCTGGCCGAGCTCCGGCGAGCCGGGCTGGTCCGCAGCCAGCGCGGCCAGG
>MGOE01000065.1:32052-33338 GCA_001797035.1 Chloroflexi bacterium RBG_16_72_14 | reverse complement strand
CTCGCCGACGGGGTCCTGCCCGAGCCCGTCGTCGCCCGGACACGCGACGAGGACGCCTGGCGCCCGCACTGACCCGCGTCCCGGTCAGCCGGCGAGCGCCGCCGCCAGCTCGCCCGCCACCCGGGCGTCGTTGACGATCAGGGCAGTGTTGGCCGCGATCGAGGCGCCGTCGGTCAGCGCGGCGATCCGCGCCAGCAGCCAGGGGGTCAGCGCGGGACCCGAGACCCCCGTGTGCTCCGCCTCGCGGACGGCCTGCTCGACGGCGTTCCGGGTGACGTCGTCCGGGAGTGCGTCCGCCTCGGGCACGGGGGTGCACACGAGGACGCCCGACCCGAGGCCCAGCGCGCCGTGCGCGCGGACCAGTGCCGCGACCGCCGCGACGTCCGGGACGCTGATGGGCGCCGGGATGCCGCTGCCGCGGGCGTAGAACCCCGGCACCTCGTCGGTCCCCACGGCCACGACCGGCACCCCGCGCGTCTCGAGGTACTCGAGCGTGAGCGGGACGTCGAGGATCGCCTTCGGGCCCGCGCACACGACCGCGACCGGCGTCCTCGCCAGCTCCTCGAGGTCGGCGGAGATGTCGAGCGACGGGCGGGCCCCGCCGATGGCCCCGCGGTGGACCCCACCGATGCCGCCGGTCGCAAGTACGCGAATCGCGGCTGCGTGGGCGGCGATCATGGTCGCCGAGACGGTCGTCGCCCCCCAGCCGCCGGAGGCGATCGCGTGCCCCAGGCTGGGACGCGAGACCTTGCGAACGGAGCCGTGGGGAGCCGTCGCCAGCGCCTCGAGGTCAGCGGCGGACAGGCCGACCAGCAGCCGGCCGGCGTTGAGCGCGACGGTGGCCGGCACCGCACCCGACGCCCGCACCGCGAGCTCCGAGGCCGCGGCGACCTCGAGGTTCTGGGGGTACGGCAGCCCGTGGCTGATGAGCGTCGATTCGAGGGCCACGACCGGTCGGCCGTCACGGATGGCGGCGGCGACCTCCGGGTCGACGGCGAGGCGGTCGGCGGGGATCATCGATTGAGGGTACGCCGGGACGATGCGCCGCGCGCACCCGGGCCCACGCTCGCGCGGGCGCGGGCTACGCTGCCCGCATGCCTGCACGAACCGGCCGCACGCCACGCCTCCCCGGTCCCGACATCGTCCGCCGCCAGGTCGTCCTCGAGGAGCACGACCTCGCCCCCGACGGCTCGTTCGCGATCGTCAGCCGGCGGGTCGTGGACGGGAATGCCTACGCCTCGCACCTGTGGCGGGTGCCCGTGGCCGATCGCGGGTCGTCGCGGGCG
>MGOE01000065.1:31672-32002 GCA_001797035.1 Chloroflexi bacterium RBG_16_72_14 | reverse complement strand
CGGACGGCCGGCGGGTGGCGTTCACGCGCCGGGACAAGGGGGCGGACGAGGCCTCACTCCTGGTCCTCGAGCTCGGCGGCGGCGAGGCGGACCGTCGCACGAGCGGGCTCGGCGTGGGCGAGATCGCCTGGTCGCCCGACGGCCGCTGGCTCGCCTTCACCGCGGAGGTGGACCCGCAGCGGTTCATCGTGGGGCGGGCACCCAAGCGCGGCGAGGAGCCCATGGCCCGCCACGTGACCCGCCTCGACTGGCGCTACGACGAGACCGGGTACCGCGACCGGCGGAGCCAGCTCCACGTCGTGCCGGCGTCCGGCGACGGGGCGGCGAGGC
>MGOE01000065.1:31294-31665 GCA_001797035.1 Chloroflexi bacterium RBG_16_72_14 | reverse complement strand
CGGCGTCGCGAGTGGCGTGTCCGGCATCGCCTGGCGCCCGGACGGGCGGGCCATCGCGTTCGCCGCCGACCCGCGCGAGGACGCCGATCGCCATCCACGGACCTCGATCTGGGAGGTGCCCTTCGGAGGACGTGGACACGGCGCGGTCCCCGAGCCACGCGAGATCCTGGCCCTGGCCGGCCCAGTCCGGGCGCCGGCCTGGTCGCCCGATGGCCGCTGGCTGGCCGCGATCGGCGTGGACGACGCGGACCATTTCGACGACCTCGCCCCCACCCTGTTCGTCGGCCCGGCCGACGGCTCCGCGCCGGCCGTGCCGTTGGCGCCCGACCTCGATCGGCCGGTGGGCAATTGGGCCGACACCGACCTGACCG
>MGOE01000065.1:15049-31207 GCA_001797035.1 Chloroflexi bacterium RBG_16_72_14 | reverse complement strand
GGCGGTGCCATCCGTGGCGGTTCGGCGTCGACCCCGCGACCGGCCGGCCCGCCGGCGACCCGGTGCGCCTGGCGGGCGGCGACGTCATGGCCAACACCGTCGCGCTGGGCGGTGGACGGGTCACGGTCACGGCGACGATCGGGGCACGGCCGCCGGAGCTCGCCCTGGTCGATGGCGGCACGGTCCGCCCGCTCACGTCGATCGGGTCGTCGTGGATCGACGGGCTCGCCTGGCCCGAGATGCGGGTCGTGGAGGCACCCGGTGCGGGCGGCCCGATCGAGACCTGGATCGCGTCGCCCGCCGGCGCCGGCGACGCTCCCCTGCCGTCGATCGTCGACGTCCACGGCGGCCCCCTCGGTGCGTGGTCCCCGGCCCCGTCGCTCGAGGTGGTCCTGCTGTGCGCCCGCGGCTACCGCGTGGTGCTGCCCAACATCCGCGGCTCCGCGACCTTCGGCGGCGAGTGGATCCGGCCGCAGCTGGGCGACTGGGGCGGCGTGGATGCCGAGGACGTGCACGCGGCGCTCGACCACGTCGTCGGGCTTGGGCTGGCGGACCCGGAGCGGCTTGGGGTACTCGGCCTGTCGTACGGCGGGTTCATGGTCAACTGGCTCGTGGGGACCACGGACCGCTTCCGGGCGGCCGTGTCCGAGAACGGCGTCACGAACCAGGTCTCGGCCTGGGCGCACAGCGACGAGGGTCCCGAGTACTGCCGCTCGGCGCGGATGGGCGATCCGACCACGCCCGAGGGGGTGGAGCTGCTGTGGCGCCAGTCGCCGCTGCGCAACGTGGCTGCCGTGCGCACGCCGCTGCTGATGCTCCAGGCGGAGGCCGATCGTCGGTGTCCGCCCGCCGACAACGAGCAGTTCTTCGTCGCGCTGCGCTGGCTGGGCCGCGAGGTGGAGTACGTCCTGTACCCCGAGGAGTTCCACGTGGTCCAGGCCGCGGGCCGCCCCGACCGGCGCGTCGACCGGATGACCCGCGTGCTGGACTGGTTCGACCGGCACATCCCGCGCTGAGCGCCGACGCGGGCGACCCGCCTCGCCCGGACCTGGCGTTCAGCCCAGCGCCAGCTCGCCGGGCGGGTTGGACAGGTGGCGCAGCGCCGTGCGGTTGCCGGCGACGGCGCCACGGCGGAGCGCCGTCGGCTGGCTGAGTCCGCGGCCGCGAGCGGCCAGCCAGCCGGCGAGGAAGCCGGCGTCGAAGGCATCGCCGGCGCCGGTCGTGTCGGTGGCGCTGAACGGGGTGGTCGCGATCTCGAGGTGGACCAGGTTGCCGCCGTCGGCGCGTGCCAGCACGGTGGCACCCTGCTGACCACGCTTGACGACCGCGATCGGGGCGAGGTCGAGCAGGCCGTCGGCGCGCCGGGCGCCCACGAGCGCATCCGCTTCGCCGGCCGTCGCGAACAGCAGGTCCGGCGCGGCCTCGCCGATCAGCGCGAGCGCCGCCCGGCGACCCCGCTCGAGCAGGGGCCCCACCGACGCGAGGTCGACGGTCACGAGCGCGCCCGCGGCGCGGGCGAGGCGGATGGCGGCCAGGCCGGCGTCGCCCAACGGCTTGCCGAGCAGGGAGTAGGCAGGGAGGTGGAGGGCGTCGATGCGGATGAACCAGGCGGGATCGAGGTCCAGGGGTCCGAGGCCGTCCGCGGCCGCCCGGTCCGCGACGAACGAGCGCTCGCCACCGGGCTCCACGAGCACCCCGATCCGGCCGGTGCGGGTACCGGCGATCCGCCGGGCGCGAACCCTGACCCGATCCGCCTGGAGCGCCGCGACGAGGGCCCGGCCGGGGGCGTCACGGCCGACGGCGCAGATCAGCGTCGTGCGCGCGCCGAGGCGGCCGAGCCAGCGCGCCGTGTTGGCCGCCGAGCCGCCCTGGCGGAGCATCGCCCGCCCCGGGACGTCAGTGCCGCGCTCGAGCGGCCGGGCGGGTGCCAGGACGACATCCAGGGTAAGGTCGCCGAGCACGATGACGCGGGGAGGCTGCGGGGTCTTCGCCACGGGTCGAGGGTAGCGCGCGGGCGCCTGTTGCGGACCGGGTGGCTCCGCATCGGGCGGGCGCCTGCTGAGCAGGCATCCGGATGGAGACCTTCATGATCCCGCCTGTCCGACAGGCAGGACGCCGAGCCCGGCGGCAGAACCTCGCGATGCCGCCTGCTGAGCGGGCACCAGGATGGGATCTTCATCGCAACGCCTGCTGGGCAGGCACCGCGGGCGCGGACGGCACCGCGGGCGCGGGCGCCCCGCTGGAGCGGGCGCTCCGCGCCCCGCGCGGTACGATGGCCGGGCCGCACCACCCCGCCGACCCGCCCAGCCCGGAGACCGCGATGACCCTCGCCACGGACCGCCTCGACCAGCTCGCCGTCGACACCATCCGCACCCTCGCGATCGACGGCGTCCAGCAGGCGAACTCCGGGCACCCGGGGGCGCCGATGGGCATGGCGCCGATGGCCTACGCGCTGTGGACCCGCCACCTGCGGCACTCGCCCACCCAACCGCAGTGGCCCGACCGCGACCGCTTCGTCCTGTCGGCCGGTCACGCATCGATGCTCCTGTACTCGCTCCTCCACCTGACCGGCTACGCGGTGAGCCTCGACGACCTCAAGTCGTTCCGCCAGTGGGGCTCGATCACGCCGGGCCACCCGGAGTTCGGGCTCACGCCGGGCGTGGAGGCGACCACCGGGCCGCTGGGCCAGGGCCTCGCCAACGCGGTCGGCATGGCGATCGCGGAGCGGCGCCTCGCCGCGGAGTTCAACCGTGACGGCCACGACGTCATCGACCATCGGACGTACGCCATCTGCTCCGACGGCGACCTCCAGGAGGGCATCGCGTCCGAGGCCTGCTCGCTGGCCGGCCACCTGCGGCTGGGCAAGCTGATCGCGCTCTACGACGACAACCGGATCCAGCTCGACGGGCCCACGGCCTGGGCATTCAGCGAGGACGTCCTGGGAAGGTTCGTCGCCTACGGCTGGCACACGCAGCGCGTCGAGGACGGCACCGACATCGCCGCCATCGACGCCGCCATCGAGGCCGCCAAGGCCGACGACCGCCCCTCGATCATCGCCGTCCGCACCCACATCGGCTTCGGCAGCCCGAACAAGCAGGACAGCCAGAAGGCGCACGGCGCGCCGCTCGGACCGGACGAGGTCCGCCTCACCAAGGCGGCCTACGGCTGGGACCCCGACCGCAGCTTCTACGTTCCCGACGAGGCCGGCGAGCTGTTCCGCCGGGCCGTCGGCGAGGGCAGGGACCGCGTGGCCGCGTGGGAGGCCCGTCTCGACCGTTACGCCGCCGCCTATCCCGCGGAGGCCGCGGAGCTCCACCGCCGGCTGGCGGGCGCGCTGCCCAACGGCTGGGACGCAGACTTCCCCGGCTACGAGACCGGCACCGAGGTCGCCACCCGCAACGCCAGCCAGGAGGCGATCCAGGCGCTGGCGGCCGCGTTGCCCGAGCTGTTCGGCGGGTCGGCGGACCTGTCCGAGTCCAACCTGACCGACGTCAAGGCGGACGGCCCCGACCACTTCTCGGCCGAGCACGCCGGGCGCAACCTCCGGTTCGGCGTCCGCGAGCACGCGATGGGCGGCATCGCCAACGGCATCGCCTATCACGGCGGCTTCCTGCCCTACGCGGCCACGTTCCTGACCTTCAGCGACTACATGCGCGGTGCCGTCCGGATCGCCGCCCTGTCCGGTCTCCACGTCACGTACGTCTGGACGCACGACTCCGTGGGCCTCGGCGAGGACGGCCCGACCCACCAGCCCGTGGAGCACTACGCGGCGCTGCGGGCGATGCCCGACCTGTGGTTCGTCCGCCCCGGCGACGCGAACGAGGCGGCGGCCGCCTGGGCGCTCGCGGTGGAACGCCCGGCGCTCGATGGGACGCGGCCCGGCCCGGTGGCCCTCGCGTTCACCCGCCAGAAGCTGCCGACGCTCCCCGACACGCGGGCCCTCGCCCGCGAGGGGGTCCGCCGCGGCGGCTACGTCCTGCGCGAGGCGGCGGGCGGGGAGCCGCAGCTCATCCTCATCGGCACGGGGTCGGAGCTGCAGCTGTGCTTCCGGGCCGCCGAGGATCTCGAAGGCGACGGGATCCCGACCCGGGTGGTGAGCCTGCCCTGCTGGGAGCGGTTCGAGGCGCAGGATCAGGCCTATCGCGATGCCGTGCTCCCGCCGTCGGTCCGCCGGCGTGTCACGGTGGAGGCCGGCGTCCCGCTGGGCTGGGAGCGGTACGCGGGCGACGAGGGCGCGATCCTGGGCCTGGACCGGTTCGGCGCCAGCGCGCCGGCAGGGACGATCTTCAGGTCCTTCGGCTTCACGGCCGACAACGTGGCGGAGGTCGGCCGGCGGGTGGTCCGCGACGGGCTCAGGGGGCGCGTGGGCGTGGCCGGCGACGCGCATGGCCACGGCGGTCACTGAGGTCTGTCGGGGCAGCGAGGAGGGACCGATGCGCATCGCCTTCGCCGCCGACCATGCGGGCGCGGCGTTCAAGCGCGAGCTGATCGCGAAGCTGGCGACCGCGCTCGACGGCGCGCACACGCTGGTCGACCTCGGCGGGGACGGCTCCGACCCGCAGGACGACTACCCGGACTTCGCGCGGGCGCTCGCGGTCGCCGTCCGCGACGGTGACGCGGACCGCGGCATCCTCGTCTGCGGGTCGGGCGTGGGCGCGTCCATCGCCGCCAACAAGGTGCGCGGCGTCCGGGCGGCGATCTGCCACGACACGTACTCCGCGCACCAGGGCGTGGAGCACGACGACATGAACGTGCTGACGATGGGGGCGCGGGTGATCGGCATCGAGCCCGCGGTGGAGATCTCGCTCGCGTTCCTGGACGCGACCTTCTCCGGTGAGCCGCGCCACGTCCGGCGCCTGGGCAAGGTGCTCGCGATCGAAGCCGAGTCGATGGGCGAGGGCTGACGGCGGCCGCGTTCAGCGCAGGTCTGCCGGGCACTCCTCTGCCTGGCACTCTGCCGCTGAGCTCCTCCGCCGGGCGGCCCGGTCCGCCGCTGGGCGGTTGAACGAGCGCACCGTGTGCGATCCCACTCGCTGCGCGGCTGATCTGGCGCGTGGACCGCCGCCGCAGCGCACGGATGCACCGCCAGGCGGCGGAAACCCAACACGGTGCGCCGGTTCAACCGCTGGGCGAACGGCCGCGGGGTGGACGGCCGTGGTGTGACGGTCCCTGGGGGCGAGCGGTCGCCGGCCGAACGGCGGCGTTGGGCGCCGGCGGAGTCGCGATGGGCGCGGGCCGCCCGGGGAGGCCGACCGCCAACCGGCCGAGGCCGAGCGCGAGACGGCCGAGGCCAACCAGGCTGGCACGGGCGATCCTCGACACCCGGCCCTATGCTCTAGCCCTGCCATCCCGGCCCTGCGATCCCCGACGACCCCGTCGCCCAGCGGAGACTGCGACATGCGTATCGGCTTCATCGGACTCGGACGGATGGGCGCGAACATGGTTCGCCGCCTGCTCCGTGACGGCCACGAGATCGTCGCCTACAACCGGACGCCCGAGAAGACGCACGAGATCGCGACGGAGGGGGCCACGGCTGCGTTCACGATCGAGGACCTGGTCGCGAGGCTCGAGCGGCCACGCGCGGTCTGGATCATGGTCCCGGCGGGCGACGCAACCGAGGCGCAGATCGAGGAGCTGCTCGAGCACCTGGAGCCGGGCGACACGATCGTCGACGGCGGCAACACCAACTTCCATGACGACGTCCGGCGCCACGCCGCGCTCAAGGCGAAGGGGATCGGCTACGTCGACGCCGGGGTGTCGGGCGGGATCTGGGGCCTCCAGGTGGGCTACTGCCTGATGGTCGGCGGGGACACGGAGGCCGTGGTGTCGCTGGAGCCCGTGTTCCGCTCGCTCGCGCCCGAGGATGGCTACCTGCACGTCGGCGGCCCTGGCGCCGGCCACTACGTGAAGATGATCCACAACGGGATCGAGTACGGGATGATGCAGGCGTATGCCGAGGGCTTCGAGATCATGCACGCCTCGACCTACGACCTGGACCTCAGGGGTATCGCCGACCTCTGGAACCACGGCTCCGTGGTCCGCTCGTGGTTGCTGGAGCTGGCGGCGCGCGCCTTCGCCGCCCAGGGCAACGACCTGGCGCACCTCAGGGGCTGGGTCGCGGACTCCGGCGAGGGACGCTGGACGGTCCAGGAGGCGATCGACCGCGACGTGCCAGCGCCGGTGATCACGCTCGCGCTGCTCAATCGCTTCCGGTCCCGCCAGGACGATTCCTACGGCGCCAAGGTGCTGGCAGCATTGCGGAACGAATTCGGCGGCCACGCGGTGAAGACGGACTAGGGGTAAGGCGATCGGAGGCGAAACGGACGCGGCGGAGGGCGCGACGATGGACCTGGCGACGGCGCTGGCGCGCCTCGAGGCCGCCGGCACGGAGCAGAACCGCAGGATCTACCGGCGCCACGGCGCGAGGGATCCGCTGTTCGGCGTGAGCTTTGCCGTCCTCCACGCCCTGGCGAAGGAGGCGAAGCGGGACCACGCCCTCGCGCTCGGCCTGTGGGCGACCGGCAACTACGACGCCCGGCTGCTGGCGTGCATGGTCGCGGACCCGGCCGCGGCCGGCGAGGCGGATCTCGATTCCTGGCTGGCGGAGATCGACGTCTACGTGCTGGTGGACACGTTCGTCGGCTCGCTGGCCGCGCAGGTGTCGGGCGTGCGCGAACGGGCGGACCGATGGTCGGCCGCGGACCGCGACTGGACGGCGCAGGCGGGCTGGGACCTGTACGGCCAGCTGGCCATGCGCGATGCAGCGCTCGACGACACGTTGTTCCTCGGGCTCCTCCGGCGGATCGAGGCAGGCATCGGCACGGCCGGCAACCGGACGCGGCACAGCATGAACGGGGCAGTGATCGGCATCGGCGTCCGGAGCGCGGCCCTGCGCGAGGCCGCGGAGGCGACGGCCGCGCGGATCGGGCCGGTGGTCGTGGACCACGGGCAGACGGGGTGCGTGACGCCGGCCGCCGTCCCGTACATCGCGAAGGCCTGGGACCGCCGGGCGTCGAAGGCCGGGGTGGCCGGTGGCGCGCGCTAAGGACCCGGCGGCCGAGCCCGCGACTGCCGCTGCGCCCGCGCCGGCCCCCCCGGCACCGCCCGCGAAGAAGGACGTGCCGCGCACCATGCGCGAGCTCCGGCTCGCCGCGGAGACCCGCCGCCGCGCGCCCGCCGCGCGGCATGCCGAGAACCCGCTCCGCGAGGGGCTGCGCCTCGAGCGGGTCCCCGACCCGGCCGCGTTCGTCCTGTTCGGCGCCACCGGCGACCTCGCCCATCGCAAGGTCATCCCCGCCCTGTACCAGCTGTGGCGGACGCACCTGCTGCCGCACGAGTTCACGGTCGTCGCCGTCGGGCGGCGGGCGTTCTCGGACGAGGCCTTCCGGGCCGAGCTCAAGGCCTCGCTGGACCGGTTCTCGCGCGTGCAGCCGGTGGACCCCGACGAGTGGGACGAGCTGGCATCGCGGATCGTCTACCACCGCGGGGACTTCGGTGACCCGGCGGCGTTCGCGGCGCTGGCCGAGCGCCTCGACCGTCTTGACGAAGACCGCCGCACCCGCGGCAACCGGCTCTACTACCTCGCGACGCATCCGTCCGCGTTCGCCGAGATCGTCGCCCAGCTGGGCCGGGTCGGGCTCGACCACGAGCGTCACGACGGCGGCTGGCGGCGGGTCGTGATCGAGAAGCCGTTCGGCCGCGACACCGAGTCCGCGGTCCGCCTCAACCGGGAGGTGGGCAAGGTCTTCCGCGAGCGGCAGGTCTACCGCATCGACCACTACCTGGGCAAGGAGACCGTCCGAAACCTGCTGGTGTTCCGGTTCGGCAACGGCATCTTCGAGCCCATCTGGAACCGACGCCACATCGACCACGTGCAGATCACGGTGGCGGAGTCGATCGGCGTGGAGAACCGCGGCTCGTTCTACGAGGAGACGGGTGCCAGCCGCGACTTCCTCCAGAACCACCTGCTCCAGCTGCTCGCCCTGGTCGCGATGGAGCCGCCGACGACGTTCGAGGCCGACGCGCTGCGCGACGAGAAGGTCAAGGTCGTCCGCGCGATCACCGAGGCGACCCCGGAGCAGGCGCGGCGGGATGTCGTGCGCGGCCAGTACGGGCCGGGCTGGGTGGCGGCGCAGCCGGTGGTGGGATACCGCGCGGAGCCCGAGGTGGACCCGGCATCCGAGACCGAGACGTTCATCGCGGCGCGGCTGACGGTCGACGACTGGCGCTGGTCCGGCGTCCCGTTCTACCTGCGGATGGGCAAGCGGCTGCCCAAGCGGGCGACCGAGATCGCGATCCAGTTCAAGGAGGTCCCCCACCAGCTGTTCCGCGACAGCACCACGGAGCCGGAGGCCAACCTGCTCGCGATGCGCATCCAGCCCGACGAGGGGATCATGCTCCGCTTCGGCGCCAAGGTGCCGGGCCTGGGCATCGACGTGCGCAACGTGACGATGGACTTCACGTACGGGTCGGCGTTCCAGAGCGACAGCCCCGACGCCTACGAGACGCTGATCCTCGACGCGCTCCTGGGCGACGCCTCGCTGTTCACCCGGGCGGACGAGGTGGAGGAGGCGTGGGCAATCGTGGACCCGATCCTGGCGGCCTGGGCGGAGATGCCGGCCCCCGACTTCCCGAACTACGAGGCGGGTACCTGGGGCCCCGAGGCAGCCGACGACCTGCTCGCCCGCGAGGGCCGACGGTGGCGAAGGATCTGACGGCCGCGGGTGGCGCGGGTGGGCCGGTCGTGGCCGCGGGTCGCCCGGGCGGCAGTGGGGGCCCGGTCGCTGCCGCGGACCCGCCGCGTCCCGGCGAGCCCGCGCTGCGCTGGCTGTCGCACGCGCACAGCATCGAGCAGATCGAGCAGGAGCTGGCGCGGATCTGGGCCCAGCCGGACCTCACCGTGGGCGACGAGGGCGGCGGGCGGATGCGCCACGTCGCGGCCCGGACCAGCGTGCTCAACCTGGTCGTCGTGGCGCGTCAGCCGGAGGTCGCCGAGCGCACCGCCGAGATCATCAGCCGGCTCACGGGGCGCCATCCCAGCCGGACGATGATCGTCGTATCCGCGGACCCGGACGGCCCGCCCTGGCTGGACGCCCGGATCCAGGCGCACTGCGTGCTGCCCCGTGCCGATGCGCCCGAGACATGCACGGAGCTGCTGTTCCTGACCGCCGGTGGCGAGACCGGCCGCCACCTGTCCGCGCTGGTCGCCCCGCTGCTGATCCACGACCTCCCGGTGACCGTGTGGTGGCCCGGCGAGCCGCCGCTGGACGGCCGGCCGGCCGAGGACCTGCTCGCCGGGACGGACCGCCTGGTCGTCGACGGCTCGTCGTGGAGCGGCGACGGGCTCAGGCGCCTCCGCCAGCTCGCGGTCATGTACGAGCGTTTCGACCGGCTGTCGATCCGGGACTTCGCGCTCGTCCGCCAGTCGCGCTGGCGGGACGCGATCGCCGCCGTGTTCGACCTGCCGGAGTTCCTGCCGTTCCTGTGGCACGTGCGCCGGATCGCGGTCACCTACGCGACCCGCGACGAGACCGGCGCGCCTGGCACGACCAACGTCGTCAAGCCGCTGTACCACGTCGCCTGGCTTGCCTCGCGGCTGGGCATGACGGTGGCCTCGCCGCTGGCGCCGGCCGAGGCGAAGGGGCGGGCGGTCGCCACGCGTCCCCGGCCGGGCGAGCACGCGCCACTCCATCGCGGCCTCCAGGCGAAGCTCCGCTCGGGCGCCGCGGACGTTGCCGTGGTGATCCGGCCGGTCGCGTCCTCGATGCCGCCCGGGACCACGCTGCGGGTCGAGATCCTCGCCGAGCGGCGCGGTGCCGAGCTGCGCGCGGATGTCACGGCCGAGGCCGAGAACGTGCGCGTCCACGCCTGGCTCGACGGCGTGGAGGCGATGGACCGGACGTTCCGCACCCCGCGCCGGACGGACGTGGACCTGCTGGGCGAGGCGCTCGAGGTGGGCGGGCGGGACCCGCTGGCGATCGAGGCGATCCGGATGGCCGCGCGGCTGATCGGGCCCGACCCGACGGCCATGTCCCGGCCGGCCCAGCGCGAGGAGCACGAGGTTCCGCGATGACCGCAGACGCGACCATCCGTCCCCGGCTTGTCGTGCTGCCATCCGCCGACGACGTGTCCGCCGCCGCGGCCGCGGAGATCGCGCGCGGCCTGGCGGTGGCGATCGAGGAGCGCGGCGTGGCGCACTGGGCCACGACCGGCGGCTCCGCCGCGCCCGGCATCTACCGGGCGCTGCGCGTGCCCCCGCTGCGGGACGCCGTGGACTGGGATCAGGTGCACGTGTGGTGGGGCGACGACCGCTTCGTCCCGGCCGACCATCCGCTGTCCAACGTCCTGCCGCTCATGCAGGTCCTGCTCGACACCGGCGGCGGCGAGACCGGTTCCGCGGCGAACCGCGCGGACGTGGCCGCGGCCGGCGCGGGCGTCCACCTTCCGGTCGCGAACCTCCACGCGGTGCCGATGAGGGCGGCGATCGGGGGCGGCGGCGGGCCCGCTTGGGCGGCGGCGGCGTACGCGGAGACGATGCGGTCGCTGGTCCCCGGCGCGGCCGGATCCGGGGGCGGGGTGGGCAGCGTGCCGGCCTTCGACGTGATCGTGCTGGGGGTGGGACCCGACGGGCACGTGCTGTCGGTGTTCCCCGGGTCCGCGGTGTGGGATTCGATGGAGCTGTGTGCCGCCGTCGCCGCCCCGTCGCACGTGGAGCCGCACGTGGCGCGCGTCACGATCCACCCGCGCCTGCTGGCGGCCGCCCGGCGCGTGCTGGTGGTGTCCACGGGGGCGTCGAAGGCGGACGTGCTGGGGCGGGCCTGGGCCGGCGGCGACGTGCGGGAGCTGCCGGTGCGAGCGACGTTCCTGCCCAACGCGACCTGGCTGCTCGACGAGGCGGCGGCGCCCGCGAACCTGCCGCGCGGATAGGAGCCGGCCAGTGGTCGCGGCGTTCCCGGACGTCCCGTCGCGGCTCGTCCGGTCGCCGGACGGGACGCGGATCGCGGTGTTCACCACTGGTGCCGCCGACGGGCCGCCGCTCGTGCTGGTGCACGGGACCACGGGCGACCACCGGACGTGGCGGGTCGTCGGGCCGGCGCTCGCGCGCCGCCATGCGCTGCATGCGATCGACCGGCGCGGGCGTGGGGACTCCGGCGACGGGGCCGCCTACGCGATCGAGCGGGAGCTGGAGGACGTGGCGGCCGTGACCGAGGCGCTGGCCGCGGAGTCCGGCGTCCCGGTGGACGTCGTGGGGCACTCGCTGGGCGGTCGGATCGCCCTCGGGGCGACGCTCCTGACGCGATCCATCCGGCGCGTCGTGGCGTACGAGAGCGCGCCTACCCGGAAGGCGGCCGGTGAGTCCGCCGGCGAGTCCGCCGGCGACGACCTCCTCGCCCGCCTCCGCGCGGACCTCGCCGCAGGTGATCTCGAGGCGCTGCTCGCGCGGTTCATGACCGAGGTCACGGGGATGACCGAGGCCGACCTCGCCCGGTTCCGGGCCGACCCGGTGTGGCCCCTGCGTGTGGCCGCCGCCCCGACGATCGTCCGGGAGCTCGAGGCGGCCGACGGCGCCCCCGCGGTGTCGATGAATGCCCTGGCGCGGGTCGCCGTCCCTGTCCTCCAGCTCGTGGGCTCCGCATCCCCGCCCGCGTTCCGCGACGGCGCCGCGGCCCTCGACGCCCGCCTCCCCCGGGGCCGCCTGATCACCATCGAGGGCGCGCGGCACGGCGCGCATCACAGCCACCCCGCCGCGTTCATCGCGGCCGTCGAACGATTCCTCGCGAGCTGACGCACGGCATGCCACACTCCACGCATGGACATGAGCGTCGTCGGCTGGCTGGTCATCGGCTTCCTCGCCGGCTCGATCTCTGGCTGGTTCGTCGGCGTGCGGAGCGCGCAGGGCTGCCTGCCGACCATCGTCGTGGGCATCATCAGCGGCTTCGTCGGCGGCTGGCTGAGCGAGCAGATGGGCCTGGGCCAGGTCCAGGGCTTCATCGGCGCGCTGGTGTTCGCCACGCTCGGCGCCATCGTCGTCCGCATCGTCCTGAAGGCGATCGAGGGGCAGCGCTGACCCGCCCGTTGACCGCGTTGGGGGCTACCATCGGGCCATGACCGACCCCGCGGCGCCCGCCGCCGACACCCGCCCCTACTCCCCCGGCCTCGAGGGCGTCGTCGCCGGCGAGACGTCCCTGTCCCACATCGACGGCGCCGCCGGCCGCCTGCTCTACCGCGGCTATCCCATCGGCGAGCTGGTGCGGGCCGGCTCCTACGCCGCGGTCGCGGAGCTGCTGTGGTCCGGCGAGTGGCGCCCGGACGCGACGCTCCCCTGCCTGCCGGTCCCGGGCACGGTGATGGCAGCGCTGCGCGCGCTGCCGACGACCGCCCGCCCGATGGACGCCCTGCGCACCGCGGTCTCGGCCTGGGGCGCGGTCACCGACCCGTCGTTCCCGCCGACACCCGACCAGGCGCGTGCCCTGACGGCCTTCTCGCCCTCGGCGCTGGCCGCCTTCGCCCGCATCCGGCGGGGCCTCGAGCCCGTGGCACCGGATCCGGACCTCGACCTCGTCGCCGGCTACCTGTACCAGATCAACGGGGAGCGCCCCGACGCCGCCACGGCCCGCGCCCTGGACGCCTACTTCATCGTCGGCGCCGAGCACGGCTTCAACGCCTCCACGTTCACCGCCCGCGTGATCACGTCGACCCGCTCCGACATCGCGTCCGCGGTGGCCGGGGCAATCGGGGCCATGAAGGGCCCGCTCCACGGCGGTGCGCCGTCGGAGGTGGTGGAGCAGATCCACGAAGTCGGCACGCCCGAGCGCGCCGAGGTCTGGGTCCGCGAGGCGCTGGCGAGCGGGACGCGGCTGATGGGCTTCGGGCATCGCGTGTACCGCGCCTACGACCCGCGGGCGGCCGCGCTGCGCGAGGTTGCCGAGTCCATGGAGCACCGGCCGGAGTGGCTGGAGCTGGCGATCGCGGTGGAGGACGTGGCGCTCCGCGTGCTGGGCGAGAAGTACCCGGACCGGCCGCTCAAGACCAACGTCGAGTTCTACGCGGCCCCGGTGCTGATGGGCGTGGGCCTCACGCCGGACCTGTTCCCCGCGACGTTCGCGCTGGCCCGCCACGCCGGCTGGACGGCCCATGCGATCGAGCAGGGCGCCGCGAACCGGCTGATCCGGCCGGACGTGCGCTACGTCGGGGCTGCGGAGCGGTCGCTGCCGGGGGCATAGGTCGCGAAGCGGTCCGCTCCGGCCTACAGGAACCCGCGCCGGCGGAAGAACAGCAGCACGCCGGCCAGGGTGACCGCCATCAGCCCGATGATCAGCAGGAACTCGACCACGCCCCCGGGCTGGCCGGGCAGGGGCACGTTCATGCCGAAGATCGAGGCCAGCAACGTCAGCGGCAGCATCGCGACGCTGAACGCGGTGAGGACGCGCAGCGAGGCGTTCAGGCGGTGCGAGAGCACGGACTCGTTGGAATCCTCGAGTGCCTCCGCGACCTCCTTGTAGTTCTCGAGCACGTCCCAGATTCGCTCGGCGGCGTCGGTGATGTCGTCAAAGTAGATATCCAGCTCTTCCGCCAGGTAGCGCTGCTTGGTGCGCTCGAGGTCCCGGAGGACCGCCCGCATCGGCCGCATGACGCGCCGGAAGTTGATGATCTCCTGCTTTGCGTTCGACAGGTCCCGGACGATCTCGGCGGACCGTCCCTCGAAGATGTCGTCCTCCAGCTGGTCCAGCTTGGCGCCCATCTTGCGGAGCATCGGGAACGAGGCGTCCACGCAGGTGTCCACGATCTTGTACAGCAGGTACCCGGTTCCCTTGCTGAACACCGACTCGCGCACCTCGTCACGCTCCCGGTGGCGCTCGAACATCGCGCCCAGCGGCGGCAGGTTCTGGTCCGGCAGGGTGATCAGGTAGTCCGGGCCGACGAACAGGTCGACCTCCGCGGTGAGCAGGCGGTCCTGCGACTTGTCGAACACCGGGAAGTGGAGAACGATAAACAGGTAGTCGTCGTACGCGTCGAGCTTGGGGCGCTGGTTGCGCGACGCGACGTCCTCGATGGCGAGGGGGTGGAACCCGAACTCCCGCTCCAGCCACTCGCGGTCCGCCTCGCGTGGCCGCTCCAGGTTCACCCAGCGGACGCCGGCCGCCTCGATGATGTCGGGCTCGGAGGCCTCAGCGGCCGAACCGGAGGCGCCCGGCAGCGCTCCACCCGGCCGAGTCGCACGCAGCCGCGGGCGAAGCAGCAGGTTCGGCACTTGGAGGCACTCCGGTCCGCATGGGGCGATCCTAGCGCACGCGGTCGGGCGGCCGCATGGGCATCGGTGCGCGGGGGCGCCGGGCGGGTCCGCCATCGACCCGTGTCCGGCGGTGGGGCCGAGCGGGTCAGGCGCCGGGCGGGTCCGCCATCGACCCGTGGCCGGCGGTGGGGTCGAGCGGGTCAGGCGCCGGGCGGGTCCGTGATCGACCCGTGGCCGGCGGTCAGGCGCCGGGCGGGCCTGGTCCCCGGCGCCTTGGCCGGCGCCGTGCGTCCCTGGTGTGCATCCTGGGGGTTGGGCCGGCCCAGCGCCTTGCCCGCGGCCGAGTTGTCGCCCCTGATGCACATGTGGCCGACATTCGGTCGGACAAGCCGGCCGCGGGGCGGGGCTTCGGGATCCTTCCGGCTTGCCAAGCCCAGGAATGCACATGACAGCGTCACGCCCACGTCCTGGCAGGCGCGGCGTCGCGGCACGATGGCGCCGCGGCACGATGGCGTCGCGGCACGATGGCGCCGCGGAACGATGGCCCCGCCGAATAGCGCGCCGCCGGGCCCCGCGGGCTAGCTGAGCGGCACCGCCACGCGGTCGGCCGCCTCCGGCCCGGCCGGCCGCGCGGGCCGGCGAAGCGCCACGGCCGCGGCGCCGAGCAGGAACACGAGGCCGCCCGCGACGAACGGCCCGCCCGCGCCCGCGCCCGCGGCGACCGCGCCGCCGATCGCCGGCCCGACGATCCCGGCCACGTACAGCGGCAGGTAGACGAGGTTGAGCGTCGCCGACCGGCGGTCCGCCGGCACCTCCGTGGCCAGCAGCGAGAACACCATCGCCCCCAGATCGCGACCGCCGCCCCCAGCAGCACCGCCGCACCCGCCAGCGCCCCCAGCGCCGGCATCGCCGGCATCAGCAGGCTCGCGACACCGCCGCCCACGAGCGCGGTCACGAGCACCGGCCGGAACCCGATGCGGTCGCCCAGCCAGCCGGCGCCCGGAGCGGTCACCGCGCCGACAAGCGACGCCACCCCCATCACCAGCGCGATGCCCGACGCGAGCCCGGGGCCCGTCCCCACCAGGTCCTCCACGAGCACCGGCGTATAGGGTCGCGACATCTGGTTGGCGAGGAACACCACGCCGTACACCGCGAACAGCCGGCGGACCGCCGGGTCGCCCAGCACGCCACGGACCGCGCCGAACGCCAGACGCAGCACCGGGCCCACCGGCACGACCTCGGGTCGCACCTCCCGCGTCCCGAGGCCGACGAGCAGCGCCGTCCCGAGCGAGAGCGCGGCAGACAGCGCGAACACGGCGGAGATCGACCAGCCGGCGCCGTCGATGAGCAGGCCGGCGAGGGCGGGGCCGACGGCGAACCCGATCGCGCCCGCGGCGCCGAACAGCCCGATCGTCGTGCCCAGCCGCCGCCTCGGGGTCACGTCCCGGATGCCGGCCAGCATCACCCCCGTGTTGCCGAGCTGGAACCCGATCAGCAGCACGGCGACCGCCAGCTGCCACGGCTCGCGCGCCAGCGCCGCCAGCCCGAACACCACCATCTCGACGAGGGCGCTGCGGATGATCACCGCCTTGCGGCTGTACTTGTCCGCCCACACGCCCCACAGCGGCACCAGCGGCAGGCCGAGCACGAACACGAGCGAGCTGTACAGGCCCACGAAGGCCAGCCGCTCGCCCTCCGGAACGCCCAGCTCGCGGAGGTATGACGGCAGCAGCGCGAACACCTGGCTCACGCCCGCGCCCTCGACGAGCTGCGTGACCCAGAACACGGCGACGACGACCCGCCAGTCCTGCGGGGCACGGGGCACGGGTTGCTGCACGCCGCGACGGTACCGCACGGTCCGGGTGAACCGGGGGCGCAGGTCGCGGGGCGGGCGGGCCGAACCCGGACCTCGCCGCCGAACCCGG
>MGOE01000065.1:10721-15005 GCA_001797035.1 Chloroflexi bacterium RBG_16_72_14 | reverse complement strand
GCGCGAGGGGCCGCCCGTTTGCACGTCCGCCCGATCGGCCGCATGCTTCCCGCCGATGCCCAGGAAACCGCGTCCTTCCGAGACTCCGACTCCCCCCGATCCGCCGGCAACGCCCGAGCCGCTGACCCCCGAGTCACCGGCGAGGAGCGAGAGCCCCGCGGCGCCCGAACCCGTCCTCGCCCCCTCCGCCGCCCGACGCGCGCCCGGCGCACCCCGCCTGCTGCTGCTCAACGCAGTGTTCCCGGGGCTCGGGCACCTCGTCGCCGGCCGCGCCCGCTGGGCGCTGGTGCTCGCTGCACCGGTCCTCGTCCTGCTGGCAGCGGGCGCCCTGGTCGCCCTGACGTCCAACACGCTCGCGCTGGCCGCCCGGACGTTCGACCCGGCCGTCCTCTCGGCGCTGGTCGTCGTCCAGCTCCTGGTCCTCGCCTGGCGCCTGCTCGCGCTGGGCGCCGTCCGCCTGGTGACGCCGCTGCGGGCCACGTCGACCACCGTGATCGCAGCCGCGGTCGCGCTGGCGATCGTCGTCGGGCCGCAGCTGTGGCTCGCCGGGCTCACGCTCGACGCCCGCGACGCCGCCGCCGAGGTGTTCGCGCACGTGGACGACGGCGGGGCATGGGTGCCCTCGGAGTCGGCGCCGCCGGTCGAGTCCGACGACCCGGACTTCGCGACCCAGTCGCCTGAGCCGTCGCCGTCGGTCGCGCCGTCGCCCTCGCCCACCCCGGAGGTGCCGCGGATCAACGTCCTGCTGATCGGCATGGATTCGGGCGTCGGGCGCAACACCGCCCTCACCGACACGATGATCGTGGCCTCGCTGGACCCGGTCGGCAGGACGGTGTCCATGGCGTCGATCCCGCGCGACATGGTGGACGTGCCGCTGCCCGACGGCCGCAAGTACCGGGGCAAGATCAACAGCCTGGTCTCGTACGTCCGGTGGCACCCAAAGAAGTTCCCGGGCGCCAAGGACGGCCAGTCGGTGCTCGCGGCGGCGATCGGCACGCTGCTCCAGATCAGGATCGACTACTGGGCGCAGGTGAACCTCGGCGGATTCATCGCCCTCGTCGACTCGGTGGGTGGGGTCGTCATCAACGTCACCGACGGCTTCTGCGACCCGCGCTATGACGAGTACGGCATCAACGGCTTCGGCGTGGGGACCGGCCGGTATCGGATGAACGGCGAGGAGGCGCTCGCCTACGCCCGCGTGCGCAAAGCCGCGGGCGAGAGCGACTTCACCCGCGCGGCCCGCCAGCAGGAGGTCATCGCCGCCCTGCGCGACAAGATCGTCAAGGGCGCGTTCCTCGACAACCCCGCCAGGTTCCTCAGGTCGCTGGGCCAGACCGTGAGCACCAACATCAAGCCCAGCCTGATCGCGGACTACGTGGACATCGCCTCGGGCATCGCCCGCAAGGACACGTTCCGCGTCGTCATCCGCCACCCGCTGGTCAAGAGCGGCTACGACGAGCGTGGCTCGATCCAGATCCCGCAGCTCGACAGGATCCCGTCGATGGCAGCCCGCCTGTTCACGACCACCGGCGTCCGCCCGGAGGGGTTCGAGACGATGCCGTCCGCGGGCAGCGGGGCGACGAAGAACGCCGCGTCCTCGAACACGTGCGGGATCAAGCCCACGCCGAAGCCAACTCCCAAGCCGACGCCCAAGCCCACCGCCAACCCGACCGCGACGCCCGGCCCCGCGACGCCGACGCCCGAGCCCACGCCGGAGCCGACGCCCACGCCGGATCCCACGCCCGCGCCGTCCTGACGACCGGGCCGTCGGTGCGCGACACGCTGGTCATCGCGATCCCGGACCCGGCGCTGGTGGTGCTGGTCGGCGCAGCCGGCGCCGGCAAGTCCACGTTCGCCGCCAGGCACTTCGCCGCCGGCGAGGTGCTGTCCTCGGACCTGCTGCGCGAGGCGATCGCCGGGGACGCCGCCGACCAGCGCGCCACCGGGCCCGCGTTCGCCGCGCTCCACCGGGCGCTTGCACGGCGGCTGGGTGCCGGCCGGCTCACCGTGGTCGACGCCACGAACGTGACGGCCGCCGCGCGTCGCGCGCTGCTGCGGCGAGCGGCGGTGGTCGGCGTCCCCGCGGTGGCGATCGTGCTGGACCTCGACCCACGGCTCGTCGCCGCGCGGAACGCGCAGCGCGAAGGAGGCCGGGTCCCGGGGGATGCCGTGCTGCGGCAGCTCACCGACCTCGAGGCGTCGAACCGGCCGGGTGCGCTGGAGGCCGAGGGCTTCGCCCAGGTCGTCCGTCTGGCGGCCTCGACGGACGCCGACGCCGTCCGGATCGAGCGGGTCAGCTCCCCGCCAGGCCCGCCTCCTCGAGCGACCTGACGCGCCCGAACGGCCTCGCCCGCAGCTCCACCCACACGCCGTGCTGCATGTACACGTCGCCGCGGCAGACCTCGAGCGCCTCGGCCTCCGATGCGGCGCGGATCAGCAGGATCGAGGCGGAGACGTCGGTGAACGCGCCGACCTCGACGATGACGCCGGCGGCCTTGAGCGCCCGGGCCCGCGCCAGGTGCCGGGCGCGGAACGGGACCCGCGTCTCTGCGGCGTCGGGGGCGTAGGTCGCCTCGATGAACCAGACGGTCTCGAGGGGCTGGTCGGGGGATGACGGGGATTCGCTCATGCCCACAGCGTAGCGGTGGACGGGGCCCGGCCTCAGGCCGTGGCGCTGCCGGCGGCGATCAGCGCGATCGCGACGCCCGTGAGCACGATCCCGGCCACGTGGCTGCGCGTCACCCGCTCGCGGAGCACGGTGATCGCGAGCAGGACGGTGACCACCGGGTAGAGCGATGAGAGGACCGCTGCGATCGCGAGCTGCCCGGTCTGCGTCGCGACGATGAAGGTCGCGTTGCCGGCCATGTCCAGGAGGCCGATGACGGCCAGCCGCGGGGCCACCGCGCGGCCCATCCTCCACGGCTGGCGCCACGCGACGATGAGCACGGCGAGGACGACGGCCTGGACCAGCCGGATGATCACGAGCGGCCCGAAGGCGCCTGCATCCGAGATCTGGCCGATGCACACGTTGAAGCCGCCGATCGCGGCCCCGGCCAGGAGCGCCCACTGCGCCCCGGACGGCCGCCCGTCGTCGTGGCCCGGCGAGCGCGTCACCAGCACCACCGCGATCAGCGCCGTCGCGATGCCCACCACCGTCGTCTGCTGCGGGACCCCTTCGAGCATGAACCCGACGACGACCGGCACGATCGCGGCCAGCACCCCCGTCGTGGGCGCCACGACCCCCATCCGCCCGACGGCCAGCCCGCGGTAGAGCGACGTGATCCCGACCATGCCGCAGATCCCGGCCGCCATCGACCACAGGACGTCCGGCCCCTGGGGCACGGGCTCGCCACGCACGATGCCGAGCGCCAGCGCCGCGACCATGCCGATGAGCTGGGTCCCCGCCACGACGCCGAACAGCGGCGCGCGCCGGCTCAGCATCCCGCCGCCGAAGTCGGCGGCACCCCAGGTGAGCGCGGACGCGAGGCCCAGGACGACGACAGCGGAGCCGGGCCCCAGGAGCTCAGGCAGGAGCGACGCCCTCCGGCTCCCGGTCCTCGTCCACGATCGTCGGGCCCTCGAGCACCAGCACCCGGTCCGCCAGCGCGTCGTACCGGTCCGACGTCGTGAGGTAGATCACCTGGAAGTCGGTGGCGATCTCGCGCAGCAGCTCGAGCGCGCGCGGACCGCGCTCCGTGTCCAGCGTCACGAACGGGTCGTCGAGCACCAGCGGCGGCCGCCGGTCGCCGGTCACGAGCCGCACCAGGCCGAGCCGAGCCGCGAGGTACACGACGTCCAGCGTCCCTTGCGACAGCTCGCCCACGGGCACCCAGTCGTTGCGCTCGGGCGAGAACACGTCGATCCCGAGGTTGGTGTCGTCCACGCGCACCCGGCGGTAGCGGCCGCCCGTGACGCGGGTCACGTCGGGTCCCATCCGCCGCTCCAGGTAGCGGGTCGCTCGCTGCATCGTCGCCTGCTCGGCGGCGTTGATCTCGCGCAGGGTCAGCGCGTACACGCGCTCGCGCCGGCGGAGCGCGGCTAGCTCCGCCTGCCACGACGCGAGCCGCTCGGCGAGGGCGGCGACCTCCTCGGCGTCGACCGGGTTCTGCTCCACCCGCGCCCGGGCGTTCGCCTCGTCGTCCCGGGCCCGGTCCAGTGCCCCCTCGGCGTCCCTCACCTCCACCTCGAGTCGCTCGCGGGCCCGGGGCTCCTTCGCGATCGGCCCCAGGCCCTCGAGCGCGGCGGTCTTCTGCTCGATCTCCAGCGCCGCGCTGTCGCGGCGGG
>MGOE01000065.1:4887-10692 GCA_001797035.1 Chloroflexi bacterium RBG_16_72_14 | reverse complement strand
CAGGCCGTCGAGGCGCGCCCGCCGCTGGGTGATCTCGTCGGTGTGGGCCTCCTCGCGGCGCAGCAGGTCGTCGGCGGCCTCGTTGTCCGGCAGCCCCAGCCGACCGAGCAGGTCCGCGTGCTCCGCCTCGGCCTGGCGCAGCTCGGCCTCGATCTCGGACCGACCGCGCAGGCGCCGGGTGACCTCCTCCTCGCGGAGATGCTTCTCGATCCGGTCACTGCGCCGGAGCCAGAAGCCGAGCACCGCCAGCAGCAGCCCGACCGAGGCCACCAGCGCGCCGACCACGATCACGGCCGTCCCGAGCTGCAGGATCCCGGCCAGGTCCAGCCCGAACGCGGCACCCGCGATCACGATGCCCACCAGGACGAGCGCGATCGACCACCGGGACAGGGGCCGCCACCTGACCTCCGGCGGCACCTCGAAGCTGACCTGGACCTCGCCCTCGAGCAGCGCCTTGAGGGTCGAGATGGACGCGCCGACGGCGCGCAGCCGCTCGACGTTGGAGCGCAGCACCGGGAGCGGCGTCGACGCCGGGTGCGAGCCCTCGAGCACGGTGATCTCGTCGCGCACGACGACGGCCGTGCGGTATCGCTCGAAGCGCTCGCGAGCCTGGTCGCGCTCGGCGTTGAGCCGCTCGGCCTGGCGCGCCTTCTCGAGCATCGCGCGACGCTCGGTGAGCGCGGTGTCCGCGTCCGTCCGTCGCTCCCGCGCGGCCGACAGCGCGTCCCGGTCGCGCTCGAGGCGCCCCAGCGCGTCCTCGCCGGCCTGGAGGCGGGCGGTCACGTCGGTCACCGCGTCCTCGGCCACCTTGAGCCGGCCCGGGTTCTTGGCGCCCCGGGTCTGGAGGTCGTGGAGCGCCTGGCCAAGCTTCTTCTTCGCCTTGCTCGTGCCCCGGTCCGCGCCGCTGATCGAGGCCTGGAGGCGGTCGCGGAGGGCCGCCTCGTCCCGCTGGAGCCCGGACAGCTCGTGATGGCGGACCGACGCGGTGGAGCGGAAGAACGCTTCCGTGGGGACGCCCGAGAGCTCGGCCAGCTGCTCGTCGGCGCGGGCGGGGTCCGTGATGACCTCCCCGTCCAGCTCCAGGCGGACCGTGCCCTTTGCGCCGAGGAACGACTTCTCGAGGCGGCCGGGATGCGTATCGCCGTCCTCGTCCTCCCAGGTGAAGTCCATGTCGATCGCAGTGCGCGCGTCCGCGGCGCCGTCCCAGGGCACCAGGCCGTCGAGGTCCGCGGCGGCGCTGGTGACCTTGCGGGTGAGGGCCAGCTCCACGGCGCGCTGGAGCGTCGACTTGCCGGACTCATTGGCGCCGCGGACGATCGTGAGCCCGGGGGCGAGCTCGAGCTCCGCGTCCCGGTAGCGCCGCAGGTCACGGATGGCGAGCCGCGTGATCCTCACAGCGTCACCTCCTGCCCCGCCAGGAGCAGGCGTCCGAGCCGCAGGGCGTCCCGCAGCTCCACCGCCTCACGCTGCGCCGGGTCGTCGCCCGAAGCCTCGAGGTCCGCGATCCGGCCTTCCACGCTCCGGATGAACGCGCCGGCGATCGTCTCCGCGGGTGGCAGCGCGCCCTCCGTGAGCGCCGGACGGCTCGCGTCGCGGACGCGGACGCGCAGGTACGCGGCCTTGAGCGTCTGCTCCACCTCGAGCGGCTCCAGGTCCAACGTGTCCGGCCGCACGCCGATCAGGCGCACGTCGAGGACCTGGTCCGGGTCCGCGGTGGCGCGCAGCATGTCGATCAGCGCGGGCTGGGAGGCGACGGTGGCAGCATCCACGTCCAGGCTCACGAACGACGTCCGGCCCACGACGCGCTCGTCGATCGCGACGGCCTTCGCGCCGTCTCGCTCCTCGAGCGTCACCAGGAGCACCTTGCCGGCGCGGTCCTGGTCCACGGCGACCGGCTCCGGCGCGCCCGAATACGCGTAGGCCACGCCCTTCGCCTTCGAGCTCTGCGCCGAGTGCCAGTGGCCGAGCGCGAGGTAGTCGAGGCCGCTGGCGCCGATCTCGTCGAGGGTCACGACGACCTCGTCGTGCTCGGTGCGACCGGGGATCGAGATCGATGCGTGGAGCAGGCCGATCCGCCACGTCGCGGCCGGTGTCTCGGCCGCAGCGAGGTCGCGCAGCGGGCTGTGGGGGGCGCGCTTGGTCGCGAACACCGGCCCGTGCACGACCACGTCCAGCGACGGCAAGTGGATCCACGGCCGCTCCGGCGCGAGGATCGTGACCATCTCCTCGGCGGGGCGGGTGCCGGCCAGGGCGGGCAGGTCGTAGGCGCGGTAGACCGACGAGCGGTCGTAGACGTCATGGGTGCCCGGGATCAGGACGGAGCGGATGCGCGCCTGTGCGAGGCGGGCCAGCTCGCCCACGACGCGCTCGTCGATCGCGACGGCCTTCGCGCCGTCTCGCTCCTCGAGCGTCACCAGGAGCACCTTGCCGGCGCGGTCCTGGTCCACGGCGACCGGCTCCGGCGCGCCCGAATACGCGTAGGCCACGCCCTTCGCCTTCGAGCTCTGCGCCGAGTGCCAGTGGCCGAGCGCGAGGTAGTCGAGGCCGCTGGCGCCGATCTCGTCGAGGGTCACGACGACCTCGTCGTGCTCGGTGCGACCGGGGATCGAGATCGATGCGTGGAGCAGGCCGATCCGCCACGTCGCGGCCGGTGTCTCGGCCGCAGCGAGGTCGCGCAGCGGGCTGTGGGGGGCGCGCTTGGTCGCGAACACCGGCCCGTGCACGACCACGTCCAGCGACGGCAAGTGGATCCACGGCCGCTCCGGCGCGAGGATCGTGACCATCTCCTCGGCGGGGCGGGTGCCGGCCAGGGCGGGCAGGTCGTAGGCGCGGTAGACCGACGAGCGGTCGTAGACGTCATGGGTGCCCGGGATCAGGACGGAGCGGATGCGCGCCTGTGCGAGGCGGGCCAGCTCTGCGGCGACGCGCTCCACCGAGCGGCGCGGCTGGACGTTGGAGTCGAACAGGTCGCCGGCGACGAGGAACAGGTCCACCTTCTCCGCGATGGCGAGGTCCACGCTGGTTCGGAAGGCGGCGAACTGGCGCTCCCGCTGGGCCGAAGCCGCGTCGCCGAGGTCCGCGTGACGGGCGCCGAGGTGGACGTCTGCGGTGTGGAGCAGTCGAAGCATGCGGTTGGCTGCCTCCCAGGTCGCGGCGACTCACCGGCATGCCGACCGGGCCCCGCGAGCGGCCGCTCCTCGCCCCTCGCGGCGGACCTGGCACGGTCACGCGCGTGTTCAGGGCCTGGCCGGTCGCCCCCGGGACCCGGTTGCGAGGCGGGCGCCCCCATCGCTCCCGTCTCGCCATGCCGAGTCTCGACGGCCATTGTGACAGGTCGCCTGTCACGGCCGCAGCGGCGCAGACCGCCGATTCCGTGCGGCGCCGAGCCTGCAATGCGCGTGTAACGCCCGTTTGGACGACCCGGTGTAGGCTGGTGCCAGAACACCGGTGCGCCCCGAAAGTCAGGGACTCCGAGAACGGCACCTGGGTCGCGCGGCCCCGGCTGACTCCCCGCCGCGGTCGCCATCGCAGGGTGAGGTCCCACGGTTCCGGAGCGTGCATCACGAATCTGTCCGAGCGCGCGCCCGGGAGGAGCACCCATCGTGACCTACGTCGACCGAACCCTCACCTGCGTGGACTGCGGGGTCGAGTTCATCCACTCCGCCGCGGACCAGGAGTACTACGTCCAGAAGGGGTTCACCTCCGACCCGAAGCGCTGCGCCTCGTGCCGCGCCTACCGCCGGTCCACCCGCGACGGCGGCTCGACAGACCCCTCCACCTACGGCGGACCCCGCGGCTACGAGCGCACCGAGGAGCGCGGGCCGCGCGAGTACTTCGTGGCGATCTGCACGTCGTGCGGCAACCAGGCCCAGGTGCCGTTCAAGCCGCGCATGGACAAGCCCGTCTACTGCTCGGACTGCTTCCGGACGATCCGGCCCGACTGAGCTCGGGTTCGCCAGGGCCGTGCACGGGTTTCGGCGCGGCCTGTGCTCCTACAGCCGGAACGCGTCGCCCTTGCGGAAGCGCTCGCGATGGCGGCCCCGCCAGACCGTGACCCGGCCGCGACCGTGGACCTGCCAGGTGCCGTTCCGCCCCACGGCCGCCGTGTCCTCGTCGATGCCCAGCATCACCCCGCCCCGGGGCGCCTGGAGCGCGACCAGCGCGGACAGCGGCTCGGGCCAGGCGTCGTAGTGGGGCAGGACGGCGACCCCGTCCACCAGCGCGAGGCCGGCCGGCCACCGGACGGGGAACGGGAGCGGCAGGCGGAGCTTGGGCAGGAACCGGAAGTCCATCGACCGGGCGACGATCGCCATCGCCCCCGCCGAGCACCCGGCCACCACGGCACCGCGCGCGTTGGCCGCCCGGATCGCGCCGCCCATCGGCGACTCGCGGAGCACCCGCAGCAGGTGCCGCGGATGGCCGCCCGACAGGTAGACGATGTCCGCCTCGCCGATCGCCTGGAGCGCCGCGCCGTCACGCCCCTCGGCGGCAGTCCGCACGAACACCGGCTCGACCTCGGCGCCGAGCGCCACGAAGTGCTGGACGCCCATCTCGGCCCAGGTCTGGAACGTGGACTCGCCGTCGGGCGCGGAGGCCGTGGGCAGGATGACCACGCGCGGACGACTCCGGCCGGTCGCCTCCATGAGGCCACGGTCGAACTCGGCCATCGGGGCAAGGAACTCTCCGGCGCCGATCAGCGCCACCGGTCCGGGCATCGGCCGCAGCATAGAGCAGGCGCCCCAAACCCGAGGTCCCGGCCGGCGCCGGGCTGGACTGCGCCCCGCCCGCCTGACACACTCGGCCGACCAATGCCGCCGTCGGAGCCCCGGTGACCTCGTCCCAGCGCTGGACCATGCTCGCGGCCATCCTCGGGTCGTCGATGGTGTTCCTCGACGGCACGGTGATGAACCTCGCCCTGCCCAGGATCGGCGAGGAGCTGCCGGCCACCCTGGTGTCCACGCTCGAGGGGCAGACGTACGCGGTCAGCGGCTACCTCGCCACGCTGGCCGCGCTGCTCGTCCTGGCCGGGGCGCTGGCCGACTATCACGGCCGCCGGCGCGTGTTCGCGATCGGCCTCGTGGGGTTCGGCGTGACGTCGGTCCTGTGCGGGGTCGCGCCCACCCTCGAGCTCCTCGTCGTGTTCCGGGTCCTCCAGGGCGCGGCCGGCGCGCTGCTCGTGCCCGGGTCGCTCGCGATCCTCACCGCGCTGTTCGACGGCCCGGCACGCGCCCGGGCGTTCGGCATCTGGGCGGCGGCGACCTCCGCGACCACGCTGATCGGGCCGGTCATCGGCGGGCTGCTGGTCGACGGTGTCAGCTGGCGGGCCGCGTTCCTGATCAACGTGCCGCTGGTCGTCGTCGCCCTGTACGACACGGTGCGCTACATGCCCGAGACCCGCGCCGAGGGCGCCAGCGGCCGCTTCGACTGGCTCGGGGCCGGGGTCGCGGTGGTGGCCGTGGGCGGGGTTGCCTTCGGGGTGATCCGGGGCCAGGACCGCCACTGGGAGGACTCGCTGGCGTGGGCGGCGCTCGCGATCGGGCTGGTCGCGATGGTCGCCTTCCCGATCCTGATGGCCCAACGCCAGAACCCGCTGGTGCCGCTGGGCCTGTTCCGGCGCCGGGCATTCGCCACGATCAACCTCTCGACGCTGCTGATCTACGGCGCCCTGTACACGGTGTTCACGTTCCAGGGGCTGTTCCTCCAGGGGGTGCTGGGGTACTCGGCGACCGCGGCCGGGATCGTGGGCCTGCCGACGGGGATCCTGCTCACGGTGCTGTCCACGCGCGTGGGCTCGCTCGCGGGACG
>MGOE01000065.1:0-4621 GCA_001797035.1 Chloroflexi bacterium RBG_16_72_14 | reverse complement strand
AACAACGCCATCAGCCGGATCGGGCAGCCGATCCTGTCCGCGCTGATCTTCGTCGTCGTGACGGGGTCGTTCTATGCCGCGCTGGCGGGCGCCGTGCCGGGCCTGGACCCCGACGACCCGGCGCTCCGGGCATTGGTCCAGCCGCTCAACCCGCCAAGGCCGGGCGCGGCTGCGGTGATCGTGACCGCCGCACGGGAGGCCTCCACGTCGGCGCTGCACCTGGCGTCGATCGTGTGCGCGGCGCTGCTGGCGGCGGGCGCGGCGGCGAACTGGGTCGGGCTCCGGGAGCGGCCGGGCGCCGGCGTGCGCGAGCCGGTCGAAGCCTCCGCTGGGGGGGCCGGCCTCAGCGGGTGACCCGGAACGGGCCGCCGTGCCCGGGGATCACGACGTCGGCTGCCGCCAGGACCCGGGCCCGATGGCGCTCGATGGCGGCCTGGTCCCAGGCGAGCGGATCCACCTCGGGCGTCCGGTTCTCGCGCCACCACAGGTGGGTCATCGCGTAGACCGCGTCGTCCGCCTCGACGACGAGCGTCGCGTCCTCCTCGGTGTGGCCGGGCGTCAGCCACAGCTGGGCCCGGGGCGAGAGATGGTAGCCGTCGCCGTCGTGGTCCAGCCACAGGTCGTCGCGGTAGCGGGCCCAGAAGTCCACCACGTCGGCGTTCGGGAACAGGGCGATGTTGACCGTGTGGTCCGGATGGTGGTGGCTCAGGAACACGTGGGTCACGGCCTCGGGCTCGACGCCCAGCTCGCCGAGCGGGTCCGTGATCAGCGTGCGTCGCGCGACCATCCCGGGATCGACGACGATGAGGGCATCCGCGTCACGGACGAGGACGATGGACGAGCCGACGCGGTCGCCCGCGTAGCCGGCGTGGAGCAGGTGCACGGTGGTCATCGGCGCAGGGTAGCGGGCCGGGCGCGGCTCCCGGCACGGCGTTCCGTGCGTTCGACCGCCGGTTCCGTGTGCATCCGGCCGCACATCGCCAGCTCGGGTGTGCATCCGGGCACACAATCGGGCGCCGCGGACGGGCGGCTTGTACCTCGGGATGCACAGGCCCGTCCTGCCGGACCTGGATCGATGGCGCGATGTCGGCCTCGATGCACACACGTGACCGATTGAGGGACCACGCCTTCGGTCCAGTGCCCGTAGGTCCGCCGAGATGCACGCGACCGCTGAAGGGGCACGAAGCCGGCAACGCGCGCCGACGCGGAACCGCCCGAGTGGCACACAGGCGGGAACGGGGGCTCGACGAGCCGCGGGCCGGTGGCATGCTCCGCGCATGACGAACGCCGACCACGCCGATCTCGTCCTGACGGGGGCCCGAATCTTCACCGCAGACCCGGCCAGGAGCTGGGCCGAGGCCCTGGCGGTCGCCGGCGGCCGGATCGTCGCGGTCGGCGGCACGCGGGACGTCAAGGTGCGGATCGGCCCGCGCACCCGCGCCATCGACCTCCGCGGCCGCACCGTCACGCCCGGATTCCAGGACGCGCACGTCCATCCGACCCACGCCGGCCTCGCCCGCATCCGGTGCGAGCTCCATGGCGCCCGCGGCCTGGACGAGTACCTCAGGATCGTGGCCGCCTATGCGCGGACCCACCCCGACGTCGAGTGGATCCTCGGCGGCGGCTGGTACCTCGCCGACTTCCCGGGCGGCCTGCCCCGACGGGAGGCGCTCGACCGCGTCGTCCCCGACCGCCCGGTCTTCTTTCCCAACCGCGACGGCCACGACGCCTGGGTGAACACGCGGGCCCTCGAGATCGCCGGCGTCACCCGCGATACGCCGGACCCGGTCGACGGCCGGATCGCGCGTGACGCGGACGGCACGCCGCTGGGCACGCTCCACGAGGGCGCCATGGACCTCGTCGGCCGCCACGTCCCGGCGACCAGCGCTCAGGACCTGCGGGATGCCCTGCTCGAGAGCCAGCGGTACCTGCACTCGCTCGGGATCACGGCCTGGCAGGACGCGTGGGTCACGGAGCCGGACCAGGCCGCGTACCTCGCGCTCGCGGCCAGCGGCGAGCTCACCGCGCGGGTCGTCGGCGCGCTGTGGTGGGACCGGTCGCGCGGCCTCGAGCAGGTCGAGGAGCTGGAGGCGAGGCGGGCAAGCGGACACGTCGGCCGCTACAACGCCACCAGCGTGAAGCTGATGGTTGATGGGATCATCGAGAACCAGACCGCGGCGATGCTCCAGCCCTACTTCGACGTCCATGGGATCGTCACGGACAACGCAGGGCTCAGCTTCATCGACCCGGTGATCCTCAAGGCCGCCGTCATCCGCCTCGACGCGCTCGGGTTCCAGCCGCACTTCCACGCCCTGGGCGACCGCGCCGTCCGCGAGGCGCTCGATGCCGTGGAGGCGGCCCGGACGGCCAACGGCTGGTCCGACACCCGCCCCCACCTCGCCCACCTCCAGGTCGTGCATCCCGACGACCTGCCGCGGTTCCGCAGGCTGGGCGCCCTCGCCAATGCCCAGCCCTACTGGGCGGTCCACGAAGCGCAGATGGACGAGCTCACGCTGCCGGTCCTGGGGCCCGAGGTGTCCCACCGCCAGTACCCGTGGCGCTCGCTCCGCCGCCACGGCGCGACGCTGGTCATGGGCTCGGACTGGAGCGTGTCCACGCCCGATCCGCTCCTCGAGATGGAGGTCGCCGTGACCCGGGTCAGCGACGAATCTCGCGGCGAGCAGCCGCCGTTCCTGCCCGAGGAGCGCCTGGAGCTGGTCGATGCGCTGACCGCCTTCACCGCGGGCTCGGCCTACGCCAATCACCTCGACGAGACGGGGACGCTCGCGGTCGGCAAGCTCGCGGACCTGGCGATCCTCGACCGCGACCTGTTCGACATGCGGGCCGGGCCGATCGGTGAGACGCGCGTGCTGGCGACGTTCGTCGAGGGCGTCGCCGTCCACGAGGCGCCGGGCCTCGACGGGTAGGCGTCAGCCGCAGCAGGTGACCCCGGAAGGCCAGGCGAACAGCTCCGTCCAGGCGTGCCCGTCGTCGGTCCCCAGGAGCAGCGTCGCCTGCCGGTCGGGGTCCGACACGAGGACGATCCCGGCACCACCGCCCCGTGGACCGGGCGGGGACGATGATCGGAGCGCGAGGACTCCCGGCAGCGGCAGCCGGCCCCGGCGGCTGGCCCCGGCCGGCCGCGTCAAGGGCGCCAGCCTGGACGCGTCGTCGGACGCCGGCAACGGCCCGGGACGGATGACGTAGGCGATTCGAGAACGCGGGTCCATCGGCCCGCGGGGCGTCACGGGCGAGACTTCCTGCCAGCGGCAACAGACACGAAGAAGCACCCAGGTGCCGCGGAAAGGAGGTCACGAACATGAACGTCCTGGCGATCTACGCGGTCAACGAGCACATCGCGGACCTGCTGGCCGAGGCCAGCGCGGAGCGGCAGCGACGCGCCCGCAGCCCCCAGCGCCGCGGTTTCGTGGCCTCGATCCTCGAGGCGGCCCGCGCCGTCACGGCTCCGGCCACGCCGAGGCTCACCGCCTACCCGCGCAGCTGACACCGATCCGGCCGCCCGGCACTCCTCCCCGGCGGCTGCCTCACCCGGGTCCCTGCTCCTCCGGGCCCGGAGCCCATCACGCGAGACGCCCGTCCACTCTCCCAGGGACGGGCGTCTCGGCGTCTGCGGCCCCCTGTGGCTCGAGCGCCAGCGGCACGCCCTCCGCCTCGGCGGCGGCGGCGAGGGCGCGATCGAAGGTAGCGAGCTCGCCGTCCACGTCGATGGCGAGCCACAGGTAGGTGGCGTCGTAGACGGACAGGCGATGGCGCGCGGCCAGCGACAGCGCCAGGCGGATACCGGCCGCACCGCGGTCGGCCACCTGGAGTCCGGACTCCTCGAGCATCGCGATCCGCTGCGCCGCTGCCGCAGGGTCCCTGCCGGCGTGGCGCAACAGCACGTGCCCAACCTCGGTCCAGTGCACGGCGGGAGCGAGCACCATCCGATCGCCCGCGAGCCACGAGCGCCACGCGATCAGGACGTCCGCCCGCTGTCCGATCGCCAGCTCGATGGCGACGGAGGCATCGACGACGACGGGCACCGGGTCGATGACCAGCGTCACTAGCGCCGCTCGTCGCGGGCGGCGCGGACCCAGGAGACGATCTGCTCGGTGCTCGGCGCCGGGCGCGGGTCCCGCGAACGCAGCCTGGCAAGCTGGTCGATGGCCGCGAGGCGCCGCTCCCGGATGCGGTCCGGATCGAGGCGCTCGAGGTCAGCGAGCGGCACGATCGCGGCTACGGGCTGGCCGGCCCGCTCGACGATGAACCGCTCCCCCGCGGCGGCCTCGTCCAGCACCTGCCCGAAGCGGGCGCGGACGTCCAGGGCGCTGATCGCTCTCATGGCACCATGATGGTGCTATGACAGTCCCGCGTCAACGGGCGAGGTCGCCGGGCGTGTCGATGTCCCGGAGCGTTTCGCCGCCCGGGTCGAGAGCACGCCATTCGGCGGCAGGAAGCGTGGTGGCAGGGATCGCGTCCAGCAGCGCGCGCAGGCTGCGGCGGCCCGCGGCGAGACAGGCGAGCGCGCCCGGGCCCGCGGCCGCCGGTCGAAGGGCCATCGGGAGCGGCGCCTGCGGCGATGCGTCGAGGGTGATCGCTGCAAGGCCCTCCGCCGCCTCGA
>MGOE01000064.1:4992-5254 GCA_001797035.1 Chloroflexi bacterium RBG_16_72_14 | reverse complement strand
GGCTGCCGCGGCCCGACCCGCGCCACCGGATCGAGCACTGTGGCGTCGTCCGCCCGGACCTCATCCGGCGGATCCGGGAGCTGGGCGTGGTGCCGGTCTCGCAACCCCCGTTCATCCCGGAGTTCGGCGACGGGTTCCTGCGCCACCTCGGTCGGGTCCGGTGCCAGCTGACCTACCCGCTGCGGGCGTTCCTCGCCGCAGGCATCCCCGTCGCCGGCAGCTCGGACTCGCCGGTGTCGTCGTACCAGCCGCTGATCGGGAT
>MGOE01000064.1:2785-4961 GCA_001797035.1 Chloroflexi bacterium RBG_16_72_14 | reverse complement strand
GACGGCCAGGCGTTCGCACCGGGCGAGCGGCTGACGGCCGAGGAGGCGATCCGCCTGTACACCACGAACGCCGCCTACGCCTCGTTCGACGAGCGGGCGCTGGGCGCGATCGAGGCCGGCCGGCTGGCCGACCTCGTGATCCTGGGGGACAACCCGCTGACCGCCGAGCCGGAGACGATCGGGTCCATCCCCGTGCTCGGCACCGTCGTCGGTGGCGAGCTCGTGTTCGAACGGTCGATGACCGGCTGACGTCACGCGTCCGCGCGCAGGAGGTTCTCGAACATGGCACGCATGGGCACGGCATCCAACCACCGGCTGGCGGTGTCGCTGACGTTCGACTTCGACGCCGAGTCGGCGTGGCTCGGCGCGTTCAAGGTCGACACGCCGTCGGCGCTGTCACGCGGCGCGTACGGCGCCTATGAGGGCGTGCCGCGGATCCTGCGACTGCTCGAGAAGCACGGCCTGCCGGCGACCTTCTTCATCCCCGGCTACTCGGCGGAGATCCATCCCGCCGAGACGCGGGACATCGCCGCCGCCGGCCACGAGATCGGGCACCACGGCTACATCCACGAGCCGCCCCACCTGCTCACCCCCGACGAGGAGCGGGTGATGATCGTGCGCGGGCTCGAGGAGCTGGACAAGGCCGTGGGCATCCGTCCCAAGGGCTACCGCTCGCCGTCGTGGGAGCTGTCCAAGAGCACCTACTCGCTGCTCGCCGAGTACGGGTTCGAGTACGACGCCAGCCAGCTCGCGAAGGATCGGCCGTACTGGGTCGAGGACGCAGGAAGGCGCACCGACATCGTGGAAGTGCCGGGCGCTTGGGAGCTGACGGACTCGTCGCACTTCCTGTTCGCCTACAGCCCCGTCTACCTGACCGGGCTGTCCGCGCCCTCGAAGGTGGAGGAGATCTGGCGGGCCGACTTCGACGGCGCCTACGAGGAGGGCGGCGACGTGTGCTACGTCCTCACGATGCACCCGCAGATCATCGGGCGCCACCACCGGATGGCGATGCTCGAACGGGTCATCAACCACATCCTCGAGCACGACGATGTCTGGTTCGCCCAGATGATCGACATCGCGAACCTGTTCCGCAGCCGCGAGGCCGCGAACGCCGGCTAACCGCCCCCGTCAGTCGGGACCAGGCGCAGGATCGGGATCGACCGGCCGCCGGCGGCCCGCGCGTACCGCTCGTAGTTGTGGTCACGCTCGACGATCCGGGGCCATGCTGCGGCCGCCTCGTCGGGTGCCAGCTCCTCGGCACGAACCGGGATCGTCCGGCCCTTGACCTCGACGCGCGCGTCCGGCGTCGCGACCAGGTTGAAGTACCAGCCCGGGTGCGACGCGCCGCCGTCGTTCGCCGCGGCGAGCAGCATCGCGTCGCCGTCCGGAAAGAACTGCAGGACCACGGTGCGCTCGCGTCCCGAGCGTCGACCGCGGGTCGTCAGCAGTAGCGCGTCCACCTTGAACGGCCCAGCGATGCCGCCCTTCGACCGCCGGAACACCCACACCCCGAGCGGGGAGAGCCAGCGGTCCAGGCCGCGATGCAGGAACAGCCCGACGCGCTCCCTGCGGCTGATCCCGTGAACCCGTCCCGTGCTCATTCCTCGCCTCCCGTCCGCCGCGACCCGGTCGATGATGGAGCAGGTCGATCGCGTCGCACAGGGCCAGTGCGCCCGGGGATGGACACGCCGGGCCGCTGGACAGGGGCGACCGTCCGGTTGTAGGCTTCCGACTAGTCTCAGACCAGTCTGGAGTCGTTGAATGCGTCACGTCGGCGCCTACGAGGCGAAGACCCATCTCCCGCGGCTGCTGGACGAGGTCGCCCGCGGCGAGACGATCACGATCACCAAGCATGGCGTGCCCGTCGCGCTGCTCGTCCCGCCCCACGCTCGCGGGACGACGGCCATTCGCGATGCGGTGGCCGGGCTGCGCGCGTTTCGCGTCCGCCACCCCCTGGGCGCGGTGTCGATCCGCGAGCTGATCGACGAGGGCCGGCGCTGATGTTCGTCATCGATGCCTCGATCACCCTCGCCTGGTGCTTCGACGATGAATCGAGCGCCGGCGCGGATGCCATCCTCGACCGCGTCGCCGCCGAGGGTGCGCTCGCGCCCGCACAATGGCCGCTCGAGGTCGCCAACGGGCTCCGGACGGCAGAGCGCCGGGGTCGCCTGGACGC
>MGOE01000064.1:301-2702 GCA_001797035.1 Chloroflexi bacterium RBG_16_72_14 | reverse complement strand
GCGTCCTCGAAGCCGCCCGCGCGCACGGCCTCACGGCCTACGACGCCACCTATCTCGGGCTCGCCGAGGCACGCGGCCTGGCGCTGGCCACGGTCGATGCGCGGCTCCGCGCCGCCTGCGAGACCGCCGGGGTGCCCACGCTGACCTGAGGGTGCCGTGGCGGCGTGCGGGCCGAGGCGCGCGCGTCCGGCGCACCATCGGTCGACGGGCCGGGAGCGGCCCGCCGCCCCGGCACCCGCATGGCCCGGCCGCGAGCGGTGCCCGCTGCAGCCGGGCACTCGCCGCCCCGGCGGGGTCGACGTCCGTGGACCCGCTGACGTGTGCAAGTGGAGGTACATTCGCGCCGCCCGAGGCGCGCCGCCACGGCTCCAGTGCGGAATCTGTGCACCCGCCCGTACACCCTGGTCCGCCCGGGCTTCGTCATCGGGCCCATCTGTGCACCAGGGGCTACAACACCTGCACGCGGGTGTCGGAAGGGATGTCCGGATGCACACGCGGCCCTGCGGTGTGCATCAGATGCACATCGGCGGCCGGGGGGGCGGGATCGGGTGGGGCGGCCGGGCTGGCAGCGTCCCCACGCACGGCACCGCAGCGCTGACTCACCGGCGGCCCCATGCCCCGGCTCACCCTCCGGAACACGCGACAGACAAGGTTTACTATCTGCCGACAGATAAGGTTTACTATGCGGCGCCGGCCGCCGACGCGGACCCGGCACCGGCCTTCGAAGTCGGAGCGAGCGAGCCTTGGCCACCGAACCCGCGGACGTCCTGATCATCGGTGCCGGCGCCACCGGCGGCGTCGTGGCGCGGCGACTGGCGGAGGCCGGGTTCGGCGTCGTGTGCCTCGAGCAGGGCGACTGGCACGACCGGTCCGAGTACCGCGGCGCGGAGCTCGACTGGGAGCTCACCATGCGCAAGCAGTGGGCCACCAGCCCCAACATCCGGGGCCTGGCGGAGGACTACCCGATCGACGAGACCGACGCCGAGGTCTCGCCCCTCATGTTCTCCGCGGTTGGTGGGTCGATGCTGATCTTCGCGGGCGCCTGGCCGCGGATGCTGCCGTCGGACTTCCGGGTGCGCTCGCTGGACGGGGTCGCGGACGACTGGCCGCTCGACTACCGGGAGCTGCTGCCGTACTACGAGCGGAGCGACCGCCACTTCGGCGTGTCCGGCATGGGTGGCGATCCCGCCTACCCGCCCGGGGGCGAGGATCCGCCCCTGCCGCCCCTGCCGCTGGGCGCCGGCGGGCTCAAGGTCGCGCGGGCGCACAGTCGGCTGGGCTGGCACTGGTGGCCGGAGCCGAACTCGATCCTGTCCGTCGAGTACGACGGCCGCCACCCGTGCGTCCAGCGCGGCACCTGCCAGCAGGGCTGCGGCGAGGGTGCCAAGGCGTCCACGGACCTGACCCACTGGCCCAAGGCGATCGCGGCCGGCGCCCGCCTGGTCACCGGCGCCCGCGTCCGCCGCCTCGAGACCAACGCGAAGGGCCTGGTCACGGGTGCCACGTGGCTGGACCGTGACGGCGCCGAGACCTTCGAGCCCGCGAAGGTCGTGGTGCTGGCCGCGAACGCCATCGGTACGGCCCGCCTCCTGCTGCTGTCGGCGTCGCCCACCCACCGCGATGGACTCGCCAACTCGTCGGGCCTCGTGGGCAGGCGGCTGATGATGCACCCGTTCGCCAACGTGGCGGGTCTGTTCGACGAGAACCTCGAGAGCTGGCAGGGACAGTTCGGCTGCTCGATCGAGTCGTTCGAGTTCTACGAGACCGACGAGCGGCGAGGCTTCGTCCGGGGCGCCAAGTGGGGCCTCGCACCCACGTTCGGCCCGATCAACGCCGCTCTGCCCAGCCGGGCCGGGACGCAGGCCTGGGGCCCGGCGCACCATCTCCACGTCCGCTCCCACCTGGGCCGGGGCGCCAACTGGGGCCTGTTCGGCGAGGACCTGCCGGACGAGGCCAACCAGGTCCGCCTGTCGGCGAGCCTGACCGACTCGTCCGGGATCCCCGCGCCCGAGATCCACTACAAGGTCTCGGACAACTCGCGCCGGCTGCTCGACTTCCACATCGAGAAGGCGTCCGAATCGCTGCGCGAGGCCGGCGCCCACACGATCGAGGTGGACCGCCTGATGCGCTACTCGGGCTGGCACCTGCTGGGCACCGCGCGGATGGGCGACGACCCGGCGACCTCGGTCGTGGACCGCTGGAACCGCGCCCACGACGTCCCCAACCTGTACATCGCCGACGGCAGCACGTTCGTCACATCCGGCGGGGTGAACCCGACGTCCACGATCTGCGCCCTCGCGCTGCGGGCAGCCGACCACATGGTCGAGACCCGCTTCGACCAGCAGGTGCCGGCATGAGCGGCCACGGCGGCGAGCCCGCCCAGGCCCCCGGCGGCGAGCCC
>MGOE01000064.1:0-263 GCA_001797035.1 Chloroflexi bacterium RBG_16_72_14 | reverse complement strand
GTCCGAACTGGACGCGGACCGGCGGGCGGCCTTCGCCACCGTCGCGGACCACCTGATCCCCGCGGCCCACGGCATGCCGTCCGCGGGTGACGTGGTGGGGGAGGCCAGGATCCGGTTCGTCCTGGGCGCCCGTCCGGACCTCGCGGAGCCGCTCCGCGCCTCGCTCCGGCCCGAGCTCGGCGCGGACCCGGGGGCGCGGCTCGCCACCCTCGAGCGCGACGAGCCCGACCGGCACGCGGCCCTGATCCAGGCGGTCGTGTTCG
>MGOE01000063.1:17300-21752 GCA_001797035.1 Chloroflexi bacterium RBG_16_72_14 | reverse complement strand
TACGCCCGCGACCGCTCGTCGTCGGGGTACGGGTTGCGGAAGATCGACCGCCAGACCGGGCTGCGCCGGATGCTCTGATCGACCCGCTCGAGGAAGCTCACCGGGGTCCTCCTGCCACGCCGGCGGTCCCGGCGAGTTGGGCGTCTCGGTACGACTCCTTGTACAGCCGCCCGTCGCTCGAGATCTCCTGGAGCTCGAAGCGCTCCATGGTGATGGCATCGAAGGGGCACCGCTTGACGCACAGCGCGCACCGGATGCAGCGCTCCTCGTCGAGGACCATGGCCGCCCCCTGCGACCAGCCGTAGGCCTCCTCGATCTCGGGCAGCAACCCTTCGGTCTTGAGCTGGTTCACGTCCACCATGTGGATGACCCCCTCCGGGCAGACGTCGGCGCAGGCGCCGCACAGCACGCACCGGAACGGGTCGAACCAGATGTTGTAGTTGCACATCAGGCAGCGAGTGGACTCGGCCACCGCCGCCGTCCCGTCGTAGCCCAGCTCCACGGGGGTCGAGAAGTTCACCGTCGGGTCCGTGGACGGCATCCGCGCCGGCAGGTCCACCATCGGGATGTGCTGGCGCGGGAGCACGTCGTAGAGCTCGGGCATGTCGTGGCGCCAGGAGCTCGTGATCTTGACGTTCGGGGTGACCGTGACGTCCGTCCGGCCGGCGAGGTAGCGGTCGATCGCGTAGGCCGCCTTCTTGCCGTGGCCCGCCGATTCGATCAGGGTCGTGGGGCCGGTGACGAAGTCCCCGCACGCGAACACGCCGCGCACGTTCGTCGCGTAGGTCGCCGGGTCCACCCTGATCCGGCCGCGGTTGACCTCGAAGTTGGCCTGCACGGGCAGGAACGAGAGGTCCGCCGCCTGCGACACCGCCGGGATGACCGTGTCCGCGGGGACGACGAACTCGGAGCCGGGGATGGGGATGGGCGACCGGCGGCCCGAGGCGTCCGGCTCGCCCAGCTTGTTGCGGATGAAGCGGACGCCGGTGAGCGTGCCGTCCTCGCCGATCAGCTCCATGGGGCTGACGAGGAATTCGAGGTTGACGCCTTCGCGCTCGGTCTCGCCCAGCTCCTCCTCGTCGACGACCAGCTCCGACCGCGTCCGGCGGTAGGCGATGGTGACGTTCTCGGCGCCGTGGCGGAGGCTGGTCCGGGAGCAGTCCATGGCCGTGTAGCCGCCGCCGATGACGACGACGTTGCGACCGACCGTCAGCTCCTGGCCGAGGTTCGCCTTCTTCATGAAGTCGATGCCGTACTGGACCCCCTCGAGGTCCGCGCCCGGGACGTCGAGGTAGACCGGGTTCATGGCGCCCGCCGTGATCGCGATCGCGTCGACGTCCCGCTGGAGGTCCGAGAACGGGATGTCGATCCCGACGGTGGTGTCGAACACGAACCGCACGCCCAGTCGCTCGACGAGACGGACGTCCATCTCGATCGCCTCGCGCGGCAGGCGGAAGGCCGGCACGCCGATGAGCATCGTGCCGCCACCGAACGGAAGGCTGTCGTACACCGTCACCTGGTAGCCGCGGACCGCCAGCTCGCGGGCCACGGACAGGCCGGCCGGGCCGGCGCCGATCACCGCAACGCGCTCCTCGCGGGGCGTGATCCGGGGCATGACGTCCGGGATGCCGGACGCCTCGTGCCACTCCACGAGGAACCGCTTCATGGCGCGGATGGCGAGCGGCCGGTCGATGTCGCCGCGGCGGCACGCGCGCTCGCACGGCGCGGAGCACACGTAGGAGCACATCGCCGCCACGGGGTTCGGCTCGCGCGACAGGATGTAGCCCTCTTCGAAGCGGCCTTCGGCAGCGAGGTTGAGGTACCCCCGGCAGTTGGTGCCGACGGGGCAGGCCTCCTGGCACTCGATGTTGCACTGGAGCCAGGACGCGTCCACGGGCTGGACGAGGAACTCCTGGGACTGATCGAGGGTCACGAAGGGGACGTGCCTTTCCTGAGGGAGCTCGGCAGGCGACGGGAAGCACCGGCGGGGGGACGCCGCCGACGGCTGGGATGCTACCAAGCCCGAGGGCGTGCTGCACGCGGAGATGTGCCGGATGGCCCCCGGAGCCGGGCCGGTCAGGCCGCCCGTGGTGCCCGCGCGCCCCCGCTCACGCGCCCGCGTCCCACGCTCCGCGACACCGAAGCCCCGGCCGCGGGTTGACTCCCGTTGGGGGCGCAGCTACGCTGGCCCCGTTCGGCAGGCCGGAACCGGCCCGTCAAGGAGGCATGTGAGCCCGTCCGAGATCGCCTTCCTGGCCCTGGGCATCGTCCTCGGCGCCGCCATCGGTGCCGCCATCGTCGAGGCCGTTCGTGCCCGGCCCGCCCCTCGCCGCGAGGTGCGAATCACCGTCTCGCCGAACTCGATCACGCCCCGCCGGCCGGTCACCCTGGCCTCGGCGGACCCCGACGCCGGGCGCGGCTCCATCCCCGGGTCGCCGGACGACGACGGCTGGCTGGAGCGCCGCCTGGCCGGCGAGCCGACCCCGTCTCCGAATCGCACGCGCGTTCCATCGGGACCCGTGACGGTTCCCGCCGGCGCGGTCGCCGTGCCGGTCGAGTCGCCGATGCCCGCCCCCACCCGGGGACCGGCCGGGGGGATCGGCCGCGGCTTGCCCGGCCCCGGTCGCGGCCCGGATGCCGCAACGGCCTCGCTGGCGGCACCGACCGCGGTCGCGATCCTGGAGCGCCCCGACGCACCCGTCCCCCGCCCGGCGCAGCCGGCGCCCGCCCCAGCGGTCCTGCCGTCCCGCCTCGACGTCGGGGAGGTCCGGCCCGATGTGGCCGTCCGGCCACGGCTCCCCGCGCGGGCCGCCCGGGTCTCGCTCCCGCCCACGATCGTCGCCATCCGGGTGGACCGGCCCAGCGCTGCGGCGGACGCCCCGCGCCCGGCCGGGTCGGACGGCGATGGCCCGGCCGCGGCGGAGTCCGCGACCGTCCAGGGCACGCGCGCCTGCGAGGCCGAGGAGCGCATCGTCGGGGAGCGCTGCCGGCTCGCGGAGGCCGCGCGGGAGCAGGCACGCCTGGCCGCAGACACGCTGCGCGAGGGCCAGCGCGCCTACGACGTGCTGCGGGAGCGGGTCGAGCGCGCGCAGTCGATCGCCGACCCCCGGGAGATCCGCGCCGCCAAGGACGCGCTCCACCGGGCCTTCCGGACCGCGCGCGCGGCGGCCATGACGACCGAGGCCGCGGAGCACGCCGCCCGGGAGTGGCTCAACGAGATCAACCGGCTCAACACGAGCGCGCGCGAGGCCGCCCACGTCATCGAGACGGGCGGGGCGGAGCTGCGGACCCTGCTGCCGCGCCTCGAGCGGCTCGCCGTGGAGGCGGACGCCGCGCGCATCACCGCCGAGGGCGCCGAGGCCGGCTGCCGGGAAGCCCGTGAGGCGCTCGCCCGGTGTGAGGAGCAGACCGCGCTCGCCGCCGCGGCTGCCGCGGCCGCGGCACCCGGGCAGCCGCCCGCGGAAGAGCCCACCACGCGTGACCTCGCCTGGCCCACGACCCGCGAGGAGGCGCCGGTGGCCGCCGCCGAGCCCGCCACGGGCGAGGAGGTGAGCGAGCTCGCGGTCGTCAATCGGATCCTGCGCGGCGATCGGCCGGCACGCGAGCGGCTGATCGCGTCGCTGGCGGCGGGTGACGCGGCGGGGGCCCGCGACTGGCAGCTCCGGATCACGGCCCTCGTCGACGCTATCGTCGCCCGTGCCATCGAGGACGGCTTCCTCGACCTGCCGGACACGGGCTTCTGGGGGCTGTTCACGCACCGCGAGCGCCGCGAGGTCGTGGGCGCCCTGTCGGCGCTCGGGTTCCGGTTCGACGGGCTCGGTGGGTTCGCGGACGGTCGGGTTCCCGCGCAGCGCGACCTGTCGCTCGCCGTCGGCTACGCGGGCCTGGACCGGATGCGGATCCGGATCTGGCCGCGCGAATCCGAGCTCGGCGGGCTGTACGCCGACGCCACCGTCGCCGCCGACGAGTGGCTGGTCAGCGAGGCCGGCGACCTCTCGCTCGGGCGCATGGTGGACGCGCTCGGCGCGCGGGCCGCGGAGCTCGCGGACCTGTGGAACGCATGGGGCCGGGTTCGGCCGGCGCTCCTCGCCACCACCTGAGTCAGCCGGCGTCCTCGTCCTCGCCGCCCGCGTCGGGCGGGGTCGGGTGCGCGTGCTCGGCGTGCTCGGCGTGCTCGGCGGCCTCCACCTCCCCCTCGTCCTCCTCGATCACGATCACGCGCAGCGCCTCGGCCGCCTGGACGCCGACAGCCTCTCCCTCCTCACGGGCCCAGTCGCGGATCCGCGGCTCGAGCCGCTCAGGGTGGCGGATCTGGCTCGGGTGGGCGCGCAGCGCGTCGAGCTTCCGCTGCAGCGTGGCGGTGACGTCCACCCACGCCGATGGGCGGTTGGACCAGAACAGGTACAGCCGCCGGACGACGTGGGGCGCCAGGCCGTCGCGGGCGAGCCAGGG
>MGOE01000063.1:15997-17273 GCA_001797035.1 Chloroflexi bacterium RBG_16_72_14 | reverse complement strand
GTACACGGCGTCGACGGCCGCCATGCCCGCGGCCCGGTGGTCGGTGTGGTTCACCCCGCCGTCCGAGTAGAACAGCGTCTCCGGGTCCACGGCCAGCACGGCATCCGGGCGGAAGGCCCGGATCTCGCGCACCAGTTGCTCGCGCAGCGCGAGGTCGTTCGCAAGCGCACCGTCCGGCTGGTGGAGGAATGTGACCCCCGCGTAGCCGATCACCGCCGCCGCGGCACGCTGCTCCGCCTCGCGCACCGCCGCCAGCTCCAGCGGGTCGGTGGCCCAGTCGTCCGCGCCGGCATCGCCACTGGTGCAGCAGACGAGCCAGCCGGCGGACCCCTCGTCGATCCAGCGCGCCGCCGTGGCGGCCGGCCCGAAGTCGGCGTCGTCGGGGTGCGCCACGATCAGCATGAAGCGGTCCGGGCGCCAGCGATGCGGCGTGTTCACGGTGTCAGCCATGCCGGCAGACCTCCCGGGTTTGCGCCGGCCTCGAACGGGCCGGGCGATGGGTTGCAGATGACGACATTGCAGATACGTTGCAGTTGTGCGCTGTGGTAGATTCCGTGCCGAGGCTTCGCTCGTCTCCCCCCACGAGCGAAGCCTTCTCTCGTTCGCCCGACGAGCGATTCCTTCTCGTGCCTGCCGTCAGCTCCTGCGGGCCGCGACGCCGGCCTCGAGCGTGGCCAGCACCTCGGCCGCGTGCCCGTCCGCCCTGACCTTCGGCCAGGCGGTCGCGATCCGCCCGTCGGGATCGACGAGGAAGCTGGACCGGACGATGCCCATGTAGGTTCGGCCGTAGTTCACCTTCTCCTGCCACGCGCCGTAGGCCTCGGTCACCGCGTGGTCCTCGTCCGAGAGCAGCGGGAAGCCGAGGCCGAACTTCGAGCGGAACGCCGCGTGGCTCCCCGCCCCGTCCGCGCTGATGCCCCAGATCTCGGCGTCCAGCGCACGCAGGTCCTCGGTCAGGTCGCGGAACTGGCAGGCCTCGGTGGTGCAGCCGGGCGTGTCGTCCTTGGGGTAGAAGTAGACGACGGTCCACGATCCGCGGCGATCGGAGAGGCGATGGATCGTGCCGTGCTCGTCGGGAAGCGCGACCTCGGGGGCGGGGTCGCCGGCGGCGGGCATGCTGCTCATGGGCGCGAGGATAGCCCGCCGGCGCCGGCGGCGATCTCGACGACCAGGAGGCGCCCGGCCCGCAGGGTCACGGCGGCGTCCGCACGCTCGCGGACGTTGGACAGCCCGCGGGCAGGCCCGGCCGGCAGCGGCTCGTCGCGGAGCGGGTAGC
>MGOE01000063.1:13242-15982 GCA_001797035.1 Chloroflexi bacterium RBG_16_72_14 | reverse complement strand
GCCGTGGTCACGCCCGTCGCCTCGCCGCCGAACGGGAGGAGCGACACGATCGCGCCGATCGGGCCCGGCAGCCTGTGCGTGACGGGCGCGCCGCCGGGACCCGGGGCGGCCAGGAGCGTGACCCGCGCCTCGGCATCGAGGAGCACCAGCACCAGGCCCTCGAGCGCCGGATGCGCCAGGAGCCACAGGTTCGCGAGCGCGTGGTCCAGCCGCGGGCCGCCGAAGGCGCCGAGCACCGTGACCTTCGACGCCCCGAGCCCGGCCGCGGCCAGCAGCGCGAGCTCGGTGTCCGATTCGTCCTTGTCGGCCGGCGCCCGGCGGATCGGCAGGCCCGCGGCCTCGGCCTCGGCGACGTGCCCGCGTTCGAGCGAGTCCAGGTCCCCCACCAGGAGCGTCGGCTTGAGGCCGGCGAGCGGCGCCCGGAGGAGCCCGCCATCGGCGGCGACGACCGCCTCGATGCCCTCTGCCCAGCCGGGCCAGGCCGCGTCCAGCGCCGCGCGCGGCGGCACGTCGCCGTCCGCGATGACCACGACGTGGCGCGTCCGACGGGCCGGGGCGGGATCGGAATCGGACGGCGGCGCCATGCACGGATCGTAGCCGCCCGGGCGCGGTCGGCGGCCCGCTTCGTGTAGACTCGCCGCCGTGCCCGACACCCCGATTCCCGCGCCGATCCAGCGGGTCGTCGACGCCGCCGCCCGCAAGGGCGTGAGCCTCGAGATCCGGGTGTTCGCCGAGTCCACGCACACGGCGGAGGAGGCCGCGGCCGCGGTCGGCGCCGAGCTCGGGCAGATCGTCAAGTCGCTGGTGTTCGTCGCTCCCGATGCGGAGGACTCGCTTGCACCGATCGCGTGCCTCGTGTCGGGCCCCAACCGCGTGGACCTCGCGCGCCTGGCCGCCGTCACGGGCGAGCCGGAGGTGCGCCGGGCAACCGCCAACGAGGCGAGGGAGCTGACGGGGTACGTGATCGGCGGCATCCCGCCCATCGGCCACCCGAGTGCGCTGCGCGTGGTCATGGACCCGGATCTCGGGCGATTCCCCGTGGTCTGGGCGGCCGCCGGCACGCCCACGGCCGTGTTCCCCGTCCCGCCCGCCACGCTGCGGATGCTCGCCAACGCCCACGTCGCCCCGATCTGCGAGGAGCGCCGCCAGGCGGACGTCCTCGCCGAGGGAGCGGGCCTCGCCGGCACGCCGGCCACGCCGCAGAACGCCGGCGCCTAGGCGCCGTCCCGCATGGCGAGTGAGCCCCGGCACGCCGTGGTCGGGTTCCCCGGCGGCCTGCGCGCGAGCCTGCGATGGGGCGGCAGCGGCGATGCGGCGTCCGTGTTCGCGCTGACCGAGGCCGGCGGGCCGCTCACTGACCTCGGCGAGCTCACGGGCCCCCAGCCGGACCGTCGCTGCCGGGCCGAGATCCGCGTCGAGACGCCCGGCGGGCCGTGGACGGTCCGCCTCGCGTCGCTGATCAGCGACGCGCCGGCCGGGCTGCTGTGGGACACCGAGCGCCTGCTGGTCGTGAAGTACGGCTTCCACGCGTACGCGTTCGAGGCCCGGACCGGCGTGCTGCGCTGGAGCCACCGCTCGGCCTCGCCCCTGCTCGTCGTGCTCGGGTCGTCGCGGCTGCCGCACGTGATCGTCCAGGCGGAGATCGAGACGTTCGCGCTCGAGGCGGACGGCGTGGTGGCCTGGCGGGTCGCGCAGTCGGACGTGGTGACCGGCGCGGAGCTGGTCGGGGGCCGGCTGGTCCTGACCAGCTTCGACGGCCAGGTTCGCGCGATGGACCCGCTCACGGGTCGCGACACGCGCTGAGGCCTGGGGATCCGCTCGCGGGCGGCCCCGCGGCGATGTGGACGACGGGTGGACAACCGGCCCGGATCGGGCAGTCCGGGGTGGATAAGCGCGTTGACCGCCGGCGCGCGGCGCCGTAGCGTGGATTCCAGCCCGAAGGGGCCGAGCGATGCTAACGGCGGCGATCACCTCAACGCCCACGCGTCGAGTAGGTTCCTTCGGGCCGTTGATTCCCCGCGATCCCGTCCGGCCGGCCCAGGGGCGCTCCAGCGGGCGGCCGCTATGATCGCGGCGTGATCCCCCCGCTCCTCGTCGCCGCCGGTGTCGCCGCGCTCGTCGCCGGCTGGCTGGCGATGCGCCGGATGGGGGGCCGGGCGAGGATCGGGCGCATCCTCGCCGTGACCCCGACGGTGTCCGTCGCGGAGGCGCGGACCATCGCCGTGCACGGCGGGACGCGCTACGTCGGCGTCCTGGGCCGCATCGACTCCGAGCAGGAGTTCGAGGACGAGCACCAACGCCCGCTCGTGTACCGGCGGACGCGGCTCGAGACCGCGTCCGGGTCCGGCTGGACCGCGGTCGAGGACGTGCGCCAGGTCGTCCCGTTCGAGATCTCCGAGGCGCTGGCGACCATCGCGGTGGACGCCGACGCGCTCGACGAGGGCCTGGTCGTCGTCACCCGCGAGGCCGAGGGCACCGCGGCGGACGTCCCGGGCCGCGTCCCCGAGGGTACCCCGCCGGGGACGCCTGTCCGGCTCCGGATCGAGCTCCTGAGCAGCGTCGAGCACGCGCTGGTCCTCGGGGTGCCCGTCCTCGACCCCGACCGCGGGCCGATCCTGCGCCCGGGGTTCGGGCGGCCGCTGATCGTCACGACCCTGGAGCGCGACGATGCCATGCGCCTGCTGGCCGCCGGCCGGCGGCGGACCGCGCTGCTCGCGACGGGGCTGCTGGCCGCCGGCGC
>MGOE01000063.1:12096-13204 GCA_001797035.1 Chloroflexi bacterium RBG_16_72_14 | reverse complement strand
CCCGCGTGGCGCTCGCGACGGCCGCCCGCATGGCGCTCGCGACGGCCGCCCGCGTGGCGCTCGCCGTGGCCGCCCTCGGCGTGATCCTGGCTGCACCCGCGGTCACGCTCGCCGCATCGCCCACGCCCGACGCAGTCGGCGACCCGCGCAGCTCGGGCCAGGGGCCGGGCCTGGTGGGCGACCCGCTGATGGCGATCGGCATCGTCGTCGCGATCGCGGTGCTCGCCCTGGTCGTCACCGTCGCCTACGTCCGGCTGACCGCCGGGCGGCAGGAGCGCCGCTCCCCCTGACGCCTCGACGGTGCGCCGGCTCGCTGCGGCGGGGTCGTGCGATGGGAACATCGTCCTATTGGCAACTCCTGTGAAGTCGTGGACCCTGTCCCGCGACGCCGATGCTTGCCAAATCCCACACCTCGCCACCCGGCACCAGGACCCCGCGACCCGGCGACGCGACCCTCACCGTCACGAGGGCTGCGCAGGTCCTGGGCGTACACGCCAACACCGTGCGGGCGTGGAGCGACGCGGGGCGGCTGCGCTACTACCGGATCAACGAGCGTGGCGACCGACGGTACCGCCTGGCAGATCTCCAGCGCTTCCTGGCCGCCGCGGCGTCGGGGCCGATCCCGGGTCCCGAGGCCATCGGGCCCGCCCGTGACCAGGGCCGGCGCACGGGACCGGCGGCGCGGACGCTGACCGAGACGCCGGCCGGCCTGGACCTGCTCGCGGACCTGGCCGAGGTCGCGTCGTTCCCGAGCGGTCTCGACCCGGCGCTGGAAGAGGCGTGCCGCCGCATCCGCTCCACCACCGGCGCGGCCCTGGTCGGGATCTGGGAGCGCCGGCCGGCGGGGCTCGTGCCGCGCGCCGCGGACGTCGAGGGCACGGGGATCACGGCCGCCCGCCGGGTCCCGCCGGGCCCCAACCTGTTCACGCTGGCCCTCGACTCCAGCGAGCCTGTCCATGCCCGCCCGGGCAACGGCGGCACGGCACCGGTACTGGGGATCGGTACCGACGAGCTGGCCGTCGCGATCCCGGGCGGCGAGTCGCCGTGGGGCGTGCTCGTGCTGGCCGGGGCGGTGCAGCTGGGCCCGGACGACGGGCGGCGCCTCGCC
>MGOE01000063.1:5791-12040 GCA_001797035.1 Chloroflexi bacterium RBG_16_72_14 | reverse complement strand
CCTCCGCCGGTCCGAGGCCTTGCGACGGGTGGCCACGGACCTCGCCTCCCGCCTGGACGTGGGCGACGTGGTGCGCGACCTGAGCGACCACGCGCGGGTGCTGTTCGGCGCGGACCGGGGCGCAGTGATCCTGCTCGACGCCGAGGGGCGGGTCTCCTCGCCCGGCGGCACGGGGTTCACCGAGGACTACCTGGCCGCCGCGCGCGAGATCGAGGCGGCCCGCCTGGCGCAGCGCGACATCCCGCCGCGCCGCCCGGAGATCGTGCTGGGGCCGGACGCCCTCCGCTCACGGACCCCGGTCCGCGCCGCGGCCGTGCAGGAAGGCGTGGACACGCTGCTCATCGTGCCGCTCGTGGACGGGCACGAGCTGCACGGCATGCTCCACCTCGCCCACGACCGCCCGTACCGCTGGCGCGAGGCGGACCTCGACGCCGCCGAGGCGCTCGCGGGCGACGCGGCAGTCGCCGTGCGCTCGGCGCGGACGTTCAGCCGGATGGCCACCTGGGCGGCCCAGCTGCAGTCGATCCAGCGCCTGGGCGCACGGCTGTCGGGGCTGACCGACGTCGCCGCCATCGGCCACGCGATCGCCAACGAGCTGCGCCAGCTGATCGACTACCACAACGTCCGCGTCTACCGCGTCCAGGGCGACGACCTGGTCCCGGTCGCGATGCTCGGCCAGGTGGGCGAGTACCAGGACGAGACACCGGACCAGCTGCGGATCGGGGTCGGCGAGGGGATCACCGGCTGGGTGGCCCGCTACCGGGTGCCCCAGCTGGTGGACGACTCCGCCAAGGATCCCCGCGCGATCACGATCCCCGGCACGGAGCCGCACCTCGACGAGTCGATGCTCCTCGCGCCGATGGTCCACGAGGGCCAGTGCCTGGGCGTGCTCGTGCTCGCCAGGCTGGGCCTGCGCCAGTTCACCGAGGACGACCTGCGGCTGCTCGTGATCTACGCGTCGTTCGCCGCCCAGGCGATGGCCAACGCGGACGCCGCCGGCCGCCTGCGCCAGCAGTCCGCGGCCCTCGAGCGGCAGCTGCGCGCCCAGCAGGAGCTGCTGCGGATCACGGAGTCGATCCTCACCACCCTCGACCAGCGCGCGGTGCTGGAGCAGATCACGGACCGGCTCGGGTCGCTGGTCGCGGTCGACAACATGGCGATCGAGGTGGTGGAGCGGCCCACGGGCCTCCTCGTGCCGCTGACCGCCCGCGGCATCCACGCCGACGACTACATGGCGCCGTGGGAGCCCGGCGAGACCGGGATCGCGACCTGGGTGGTGGACCACAACGAGCCGGTGCTGATCGAGGACGAGCGGACGGACCCGCGGGTCAACCACTTCCGTTCGATCGGCGAGATCGAGGGCAGCCTGATCGTGGTCCCGCTGCTGGGTCCGCACGGGGCAGCCGGCGTCCTCACGCTGGAGCGGCTGGGCACCGAGGCCCGGTTCGACGAGCAGGAGTTCGAGCTGGTCAAGCTGTTCGCGGCGCAGGTGTCGATCGCCCTGCGCAATGCCGAGAGCTTCCAGGCGGCGGAGGTCCGCGCCCGCACCGACGACCTGACGAGGCTGCTCAACCACGGGACGTTCAAGGACTGGCTGTCGCGCAGCGTGGCGGCACGCGAGCCGTTCGGCCTGGTGATGATCGACCTCGACGGGTTCAAGCGCGTCAACGACTCGCTCGGGCACCAGGCCGGCGACCGGCTGCTGCGCGAGATCGCAGCGGCGATCCTCCACGCCGCGCGCGAGACGGACGCGGTGTTCCGCTACGGCGGCGACGAGTTCGTCGTGGTCCTGCCGCGGAGCGACGAGGACGGGATCGCGGCTGTCGCCGAGCGCATCCAGGCGGCCGTCGCCGGCGTGGGCGGCGAGGGCACCGCGTGGCACGACGAGGGCGTCTCGGTCGCGGCATCGGTGGGCGTCGCCTCATACCCGGCCGACGGCGAGCATGCCGAGGACGTGCTGCTCGCCGCGGACCGGGCGTGCTTCGTCGCCAAGCGCCGCGGGCGCGGCCGGGTCGCGACGGCCAAGGAAGGGCGCGCGCTGGCCGGCGAGCTCGCGCTGTCCGAGCCCACGCCGGTCGACCCGCCCTCGCTTCCGGACGCCGAGGGCGTCGTCACCGCCTGACGACCGAAGGCGTCACACTGCGGCCGTGTCCGCCGCATCCCACCGCCGAAGGCCCGCAGCGCGCCTCGCACTCCTCGCACTGGCAACCGCGCTCGCGTCGGGCTCCTGCCTCCCGGCGACGCTCCGCCCCACGCCGACGCCCGGTCCCACGCCGACGCCGTCGCCCACCCCGCCGCCCACGCCCTCCCCCACCCCGGGCCCGCCGACGCCGACGCCCGGCCCGACGTTCGCCCTGTACACCGTCGACCGGGGCGACTCGCTGACCTCGATCGCGCGCCGGTTCGACACGACCCCGCGAAGCATCGCGTACTGGAACCGCGAGACCTACCCCGGCCTCGACCCGGAGTCCGCGAGCTACGACCCCAACCGGCTGCAGGTCGGCTGGGTCCTGCGGATCCTGCCCGGCCAGGTCCACGAGGCGCCGCTGGACGAGGGCGAGCCGCCCGACGAGACGCCGACGCCCGTCATCGACGACGAGACCACCGAGAGCCCGGACGGCGGCGGCTGACCGGGTATCCTGCGGCGATGTCGCCAGCCGCGGGGCCCGCGCCCCGGATCGTCGTCACGCTGATGGTCGCGGCCCGCCAGTCGGAGCCCGAGATCGCGGCGCGCAAGAACGCGCTGTACGTGGACGCGATCGTGCGGCACGGGGCGGCGGCGATCCCGCTCGACGCCACGACCCCGCCCGCCGAGCGCGCGGCGGCCCTGGTGACGATGGACGGCCTGCTGCTGACCGGCGGGGCGGACCTCGACCCGTCGCGGTACGGCGAGCCCAACAACGGGTCGCAGAGCATCGAGCCCGACCGCGACCAGCTCGAGGCGGCTGCCTGGGCCACGGCTGAGTCGCGGGGCGTGCCGGTGCTGGGGATCTGCCGCGGGTTCCAGGCGATGAACGCCTTCGCGGGCGGCAAGCTGATCCAGCACGTCGAGGGGCACGCCGGCGCGGGCTGGGGGTTTGGTCCCGCCCTGACCCACCCGCTGCGGATGGTGCCGGGGACGCGGCTGACCCGGATCCTGTACCCGACCAACGTCGGCGGAGGCGTGCTGACCGTCAACAGCTACCACCACCAGGGCGTGGGGCGGGCGGATCTCGCGCCGCGGTTCGCCGCGGCCGGGTTCTCACCCAGCCCGGCCGGCGATCTCGTGGAGGCCTTCGAGGCGACGAGCGGTCCGTTCCGGATGGCCGTCCAGTGCCACCCCGAGCGCACCGAGTCCACGCCCAGGGCGTTCGAGCGGCTGTTCGCGTTCTTCGTGGACGCCTGCCGGGGACCCGCCGCGGGCCGCTGACGGACCAGGCGCTGGCTACAGGCGCCCGGCCTCGATGATCCGGTTGAGGAACTGGCGGGTCCGGGCCTCGCGTGGTGCCGAGAAGATCTGCGCCGGTGGTCCCTGCTCCAGGATCCGGCCGCCGTCGAGGAAGCAGACCCGGCTGGCGATGTCACGCGCGAAGCCCATCTCGTGGGTGGCGATGAGCATCGTCATGCCCCCGGCGGCGAGCTCGCGGATCACGTTGAGGACCTCCGCCACCAGTTCCGGGTCGAGGGCGGAGGTCACCTCGTCGAGCAGCAACAGGTCCGGCTGCATCGCGAGCGCGCGCACGATCGCGACCCGCTGCTGCTGGCCGCCGGACAGCCGGTCCGGGTAGTCGCGCGCCTTGTCGGCGAGGCCGAAGCGCTCGAGGAGGGCCTCGGCGTCGCGCTCCGCGACCGCCTTCGACTGCCCCAGCACCTTGCGCGGAGCGAGGGTGACGTTGTCGATCACGTTCATGTGGGGGAACAGGTTGAACGCCTGGAACACGATCCCGATCCGGCGCCGGATCCGGTCCACCTTGATGCCCCTGGCCGTGATCTCCTCGCCCTCGATGGTGATTCGCCCGGCATCGATCGGCTCGATCAGGTTGATGCACCGCAGGAGCGTGGACTTGCCGCTCCCCGAGGCACCGATGAGCGCGATCACCTCGTGCTCGGCGACCTCGAGGTCGATGCCGCGCAGCACCTCCAGCTGGCCGAATGACTTCCAGAGCCCCTCGATCCGGAGGGCCGCGCCGTCCACGGTCCCGGTCACATCGCACCGCCGACGCCGCGCTCGCCCGGCTGGGGCAACGACGCGCGCATCACGCCGCCCACCCGCCGTTCCTTCTCCCGCCTGAGCAGCCAGTCGGTGAGCCGGGCGAGGGGGATGGTGACCACCAGGAACACGAGCGCCGTGGCAAGGTAGGGCGTGAAGTTGAAGTTCGCGGCCTGGAGGACCTGCGTCTGGCGAAAGACCTCGACCAGACCGATGGTCGACACGAGGACCGTGTCCTTCTGGAGGCCGATGAAGTCGTTGAGCAGGGGCGGGATGACGCGCCGGACGGCCTGCGGCAGCACGACGTAGCGCAACCCCTGCCAGCGCGACAGGCCCAGCGACCGCGCGGCGGCCTCCTGGCTCGGGTGGACGGACTCGATGCCGGCCCGGTAGACCTCCGACACGTATGCGGAGTACAGCAGCGTGAGAGCGACGACGGCCCACACGAACGGGTCCTTGGGCACGCCTTCGATCCGGAGCGCCGGGACCCCGAACCCCAGCATGAAGATGACCAGCAGTCCCGGCAGCGCCCGGAATACGTCCACGTACACCGTCGCCAGCAGCCGCAGCGGGAAGAACACGGGCCCGGGCAGGCTGCGCAGCACCGCCAGCACCAGCCCGAACACGAGGATCAGCACCTCGGAGATGAGGAACAGCTGGACGTTGACCCAGAACTTCGCGACGACCTTGGGCAGCGCCTCCCAGAACAGCTCCGCGTTCAGGAAGGAGGCCTGGAACCGCGGCCAGCCGGGCGAGCTGACGACGACGAACGCGAGCGTGCCGAACACGACCGTCGTCGAGACGGCCGCGATCAGGAGGGCCCGAGCCCCCTCCTCGCCGACCCCGAACCGGGGCCCGCGGGCGGCGCGGGGCGAACCGCCCCGGACGACGCCGGCCGGGCCCCGTCGGGATCCACGGACTAGGGCTGGAAGACGGGCGCGTTCGCCTTGTCGGCGAGCCACTCGATGGTGATCGCCTCGAGCGTGCCGGCGTCCTTGAGCCGCCCGATGGCGGCATTGACGCACGGGGTCAGCGTGCTGCCCAGGTCGAGCACGACGCTGAAGTGCTCGCCACCCTCGGGAGCCGGGAACTGGCCGACGATCACGCCGTTCTCAACCTGGACGGCCGTCACGAAGAACGCGGTCGGCAGGTCCACCACGAGGCCGTCGATCTGGCCGTTCTTGAGCGCCTCAACCGCGGCGTCGTTGGTGTCGAACAGCGACGCCTCGCTGGTCGGGGAGATCACGTCCTGGATGGTGTTGAAGCTTGTCGTGCCGGCCTGGGCGCCGAACTTGAACTCCTTGAGGCCGGCGATGGTCGTCACGGCGGCGAGCGGGCTGTCCTTGAGCGCCACCACGGACTGGGCGACGTCGTAGTAGCCGTCGGACAGGTCCACGGCCTGGGCGCGCTCGTCACTGTACGAGACCTGCGTCAGGTAGATGTCGAAGTCCTTGGGACCCGGCTGGATCGCGTTATTGAACGTGGTGACGATCCAGGTCGTGGTGTCCTTGGCGAAGCCCAGCTCCCCGGCGAGCGCTGCGGCGACGGCGCCCTCGAAGCCCCGGCCGTTGGTCGGGTCACCGAGCTCCCACGGGTCGGGGTTGGTCTCGGACGGCTCGTAGTACGGCGGGTAGGCCGGGTTGTCGGCGCCGATGGTCAGGGTGCCGGCCGTCTTGAGCGCCAGGTTCTCGGGCGCGCAGGCATCTGGCGTGGGCGCCTCGGTCGGGGCGACCAGCTCGCTGGGAACCGGCGTCGGCTGTGCGGTCGGGGCGGCGGACGGCGAGGCCCCGCCGCTGGAACAGGCCGCCGCGAACGCGGCGACGAGTGCGAGGGCGGTGACGCCCTTGACGGTGCGCATCGGTGTTCGTTCTCCTCCTCGGGGTGCCCGGCCGAAGTGTAGCGGGACGGTCGCCGACGGTCGCATTCGCGAAACGGCCGAAGCGACGCCGGGAGGAGGTCGGCGTCGCTTCGGGATTGGCCGGCGACGGGAGGAGGAGGCCGTCTCGACCGGGATCGTCGTCTGGCCGCATCGTGGTGCGGTGCGGGGAGTATCGGTCGGG
>MGOE01000063.1:1932-5739 GCA_001797035.1 Chloroflexi bacterium RBG_16_72_14 | reverse complement strand
GTCCGGCCGCTTCCCAGCCGATAGACTCGCGCCGTGCGGGTTCGGACGATCGAGCTGCGGATCCTGGGCGTGGCCCTCGCGGGCCTGTGGTTCGCGGCGTTCGCGCTGGTGCTGACGGGCTACCGGCCCGGCGGACCGGTGGACATCGTCGTCGGGCTCGCCGCCGTCGGACCGATCATCGTGGCGCTCGTCGCCGTCCTATGGCCCCCCGTCGCGCGCGGGGATCGCGCGTTCGCCGCGATCGCCTGGCTTGGCCTCGGCGCCGTGCTGCTGCTGCTGCCCTCGCTGGCGGGCATCGCCACCCAGCTCGCGGGGCGCGGCCCGCAGACGCTGCTGCCCTCGCTCGAGGCGGCCTACCCGTGGCTGCTGGCGCTGCTGGCCACCGGCCTGTTCGCCGGGCTCGGCGTGGCGCGACGACGTTTGGGCGAGACGTCGCTCCGGCGCCGACGGCTCCGCCTGGGCACGGCGCTCGGGTTCGCGTTCACGGTCCTGGCGGGCGCCGCGTTCACGGTCGCGGCCGTCGCCAACGAGCTCGCCCTGGGCGACCGGCCGTCCATCTCCTCGCGTTTCGGCCCCACGGACCCCGAGGTCGAGCCGCCGCGCTGCAGCGAGCCGCTGGGTGCCGGCACGACCGCGCGGCTCGAGCTGCGCATGGACGACACCGTGGACGACCGGCGGACCGGCCAGGTCGTGATCGACGGCATCCGCAACGGCGCCGACGTCCGCTGGACCGGGTTCGCCGCGACCCGGCTGACGCTGGGCACGCACGGGATGGCGCGTATCGGCGATCGTGCATGGCTCCTCCAGCCGGGCATCGCCTGGACCGCCGTCCCGCTCGACGTCGCGGCGGGCACCGACCTGGACCGCCAGCTGGTGACGATCGCGCTCACCCCCGGCAACCGCGCGGTGGCCGAGGACCGTGGCCTGGCCTACATCGAGGGCTCCCGCGCCCGCCACTGCCGGATCACGATCGACGGGACCACGCTGCGCCTGGCGCTCCCCTCGATCAACCTGCTCGTCGGCGCCTCGGACCTGTCAATCTGGCGCGGCGACCTCGACTTCTGGGTGTTCGCGGATGGCCAGCTCGGCCAGGCGGACGGCCGGCTGACCGGCCCCGCCATCGGCATCGAGGAGGATGCGCTGATCGCCGAGCTCCGCTTCCGGATCACGGCCGTCGATCGGGGCCTGCCCATCTCGGTCCTGCCGCCCGCACGCTGAGGGAGGATCGCCCGGTGACCGATGACCTCGACCAGCGCGACGACCTCGACCAGCGCGATGACCTCGACCCCCTTGATCGCCCCGAGGGGCGGCGCAGCGAGGGCAAGCGGGACCGCACCGCGAGGCTGCTGCGGGTCCTCCAGGTCCTCCAGGCCCACGGCGACGACGGCGTCCGGCCCGAGGAGATCGCGCGCCGCACGGCGATGACCAAGCGTTCCGTCTACCGGGACCTTCACGCGCTCGAGGACGAGATGCACATCCCGGTCTGGAACGACCGCGGCCGGTGGGGCGTGGAGCGCCAGGCCTTCCTGCCCCCGCTGAGCCTCACGCTGCCGGAGGCGATGGCCGTGTTCCTCTCCGCGCGTCTCGTCACGCGGTTTGCCGACCGGTACGAGCCGAACCTGGCCTCGGCGTTCCAGAAGTTGGAGGAGGGGCTCCCCGAGGCCCTCCGGAGCCACGTCGAGCGAACGCTGGACGACCTCGCCCGGAAACCCGTCGACGCCGACTACAACCGGCACGTCCGCGACCTGACCCGGGCCTGGGCGGAGCGCCGCGTCGTGGAGTTCCAGTACGCCCCCGCCCTGTACGACGGTGCCCCCCGCGAGCCGCGCAAGGCCGTCGTCCGCCCGTACCTGCTGGAACCTTCGCTGTCCACCCATGCGCTGTACCTGATCGGGCTGGACGAGACGCGCGGGGCGCTGCGCACGTTCAAGGTGGAGCGCATCCGGGACCTGTCGCTGACGCCGCGCACCTTCGAGGCTCCCGAGGCCGGGGCGCTGGAGCCGACCCTCCGGCGGGCCTGGGACATCATCGCGGACCAGCCCGAGACGGAGGTCGTGCTGCGGTTCGCGCCGACCGTGGCCGCTCGCGTCCGCGAGGCCGCGTGGCACCCGAGCCAGCGGCTGGACGTGGGCGCCGACGGGTCGCTGGAGTGGCGCGCGACGGTCGCCGGGACCATCGAGATCCGTCTCTGGATCCTGTCCTGGGGCGACGAGGTGGAGGTCCTCGAGCCGGCCGGGCTCCGGGCCGACGTGGCCGCCACGCACGCCCGCGCGGCCGCCCGATATGCGGCGCAACCCTGACCAAGGTCACGGCGCGCATGGGCCGTGTGACCGGGGCATGGATTTGCCCGGGTCCGGTAAGGTAGCGACTCACGACGCCTCGGGGGGCGTCGGACAGCAACAACAGCGAACGAGGTATACGTTTTGCCCGACGCCCCCGTCCGCGCGTCTCTGCGCCGCCGACTCGGAGCGCTGCTCGCCGGCGCGCTCACCCTGACGATCATCCTCGGCGTCGCGCCCGCGCCGGTCAGCGCGGCCACGATCACGCCGGCCTCCATGTCGGCCGAGATGGTCCGGCAGATCAACAAGCAACGGGTCGCACGCGGGCTGGTCTCGCTGCGCGGGGACGGGCGCCTGCACGCGCTCGCGTACGAGCGGGCCGGCAACATGGCTGCCAAGAACACCCTGTCGCATGCGGCGGCCGGCGGCAGCGTGGGGACCGCGCTCGAGGACCGTTCCATCCAGTGGTTCTCCTTCGGCGAGGTCATCGGCTGGAGCGGCTACGGGTGGAGCACGAAGGCGGTCTCGCACCTGGTGTCGATGTGGATGGGCAGCTCGGGACACCGCCCGCTGCTGCTCAGCAGCCGCTACAACTACATCGGTGCCGGCCTCGTGTACGACCCATCCACCGGGCGGACCTGGGCATCGGTCGTGTTCACCGAGTCGGTCGATCACACGGCCCCGACGGCCTCGATGACCGGGTCGAGCGTCAGCGGCACCACGATCAAGTTCGCGTGGACGGGCAAGGACCCCCGGCTGCAGACGCACACTGCCGGGCTGCGCTCGTTCGACGTGCAGTACCGCGTGGACAACGGCACGTGGCGCACGATCCGGGACAACACCGACGCCACCTCGATCACGATCAAGAACCGGGCCCGCGGGCACTGGTACTCGATCCGCGTCCAGTCGGCGGACCGGCGGGGTACCCTCTCGGCGTGGACGTCGGCGAAGACCGTCTGGGTGCCCTGACACCGGACCGGCCCGGGCGGCGTCTCCCGTTCGCCGCCGTCAACCTGATCAGCGACCCGATCCACGGGTACCTCGAGCTCACCAAGCGGCTGGCTCCCGACGAGGCTCGGGCGGCCGACCTCCACCCCGAGGACGCCGCCGAGGACGACCTGCTCGACACGGCCTGGGTCCAGCGACTGCGCCGGATCAGCCAGCTCCAGAGCGCGCGCTGGGTGTTCCCCACCGCCGAGCACTCGCGGTTCACCCACGGCCTGGGCGTGATGCACGAGGCCGGCCTGTGGGGCCGGTCGCTCTACCCCTCGCTGCGCGCCGCGCTGCCCGCCGCCGCGCCCGGCGAGCCCGTCCCGTCCGAGGGCCTGGTGGTCGAGACGCTGCGGGTCGCGGGGCTGCTCCACGACGTGGGCCACGGGCCGTTCGCCCACTTCTTCGACGAGCGGTTCCTGTCGGCCTTCCCCGCCCCGGCGGACCCACGCCGGCCGGGGACCAAGTCGCTCGGCCACGAGGACCTGTCCCAGCTGATCATCGAGCGCGAGCTGGCGCCCCTCATCCGCGGGCTGCG
>MGOE01000063.1:1492-1914 GCA_001797035.1 Chloroflexi bacterium RBG_16_72_14 | reverse complement strand
TGCCGTCCCGGAGCGGGACCGGTTCGCCGACGGCGAGGCCGTCGATCCCTCGTGGGTCTCGTTCCTCATCTCCAAGCCGCCGCTGTCCGACCCGGCGATGCCGGCCTGGGTCCGCCTCCTGCAGCCGCTGCTGTCGGGCGTGTTCACGGTGGACAACCTGGACTACGTGCGCCGCGACGCCTACCTGACCGGGGTGTCCATCGGCCCGGTGGACGCCGAGCGGCTGCGGCGGTACGCGTTCATCGGCGCGTCGGGGCTGACCCTGTACGAGTCGGGCGTGGGCGCGCTCGAGATGTTCCTCACGGCACGGCTGTTCATGTACCAGCACGTGTACCTCCACCGGACGGTCCGGGCGATCGACCTCGACCTCACCGAGGTGTTCGCGCCGTCGATCCGGGCGGTGTTCGGCGACGCGTCGCCGG
>MGOE01000063.1:0-1349 GCA_001797035.1 Chloroflexi bacterium RBG_16_72_14 | reverse complement strand
TGGCTGGCGGGCGATCCTGCTCCGCCGACCGCGCTGGCGCGCCGAGCACGAGGTCCGGGCCGAGAGCGAGACCGGCGACTGGCCCGCGGCGCTCCTGGCGGAGCTGGGCGAAGCGGAGCCCGGCCGGGTCGTGATCGACCTCACGGGAGTGGACGCGCGTCCGGGGGCAGGCCGGCCCGCGTCGCTGGCGATCGAACGGCGGGACGGCGGTCCGGGCCCGGCGCTCCGCGACGCGCTGGCGCGCCTGCCTGCGTGGTCGCTGGTGGGGCGCCGCTACCGCCGGCTGGGGTAGCCGCCCTTCGCGATCACGGGATCCCCTTCTTCGGCGGCAGCACGAGCAGTGGGTCGATCCGCGCGATCTCGGCCGTTGGCAGCTTCATCCGCTTCGCGACGTCCGGCTTGATCCCGAACGTGTCCCGTTCCCACGGCGAGAACAAGCCGTAGTGGAGGTGGCAGCCGGACGCGTGACCGGTGGCGCCCTCGTGGCCCAGCAGCTGGCCGGCCTTCACGCGCTGCCCGGGCTTGACGACGACCCGGCCGAGGTGGGCGTACATGCTGCGGTACCCGTTGCCGTCATCGATGACCACGACGATCGGGAGGCTCGACCACAGGTGCTTGCGGTCGAGCCGGGCGAAGTACGGCGCGAGATCGCCGACCCAGCCGATGTGATCGTCGAAGCGCCGGCCGGCCGCGAGGACCGTGCCGGCATGCGCGGCCATGACCCGGTCGCCGCAGAACGTGGCGACGTCGATGCCGTCGTGGAACGTCCTGCCGTCCACGATCCGGCTGCCGTAGGCGGATGGCCCGAACGGTTGGGTGAGGCGCGGGTGCGCGATCGGCCAGGCGTAGCCCTCGAGGGCCTCGACGGGTGGGACCGTGGGGCCCCGGTTCTCGACCAGGATGCGCTCCGGCGGGCGGCCCTGGCCCATCGGGCGCCGGGTCGGCGCGGGCGTCGGGGAGGGGGTGGGCGTCGGCTCCGGCGACGGCGTGGCCGCGGAGGTGGGGGTCGGCCCCGGGGTGGAGCCGCCGGCCGCCGCCGGCCCCGGCCCAGCGTCGCCGACGAGGTCCATGACCTCGCCCCGCGGCGTGGCCGTTGGCGCGGCGAGCAGCGCCGAGCAGGCGATCACGGCCGCCAGCAGGACGAGACGGGCGTGACGGGTCACGGGTTGGGCAGGGCGCGACGAGGCACCGGCGGAGTGTGCAGCAGGAAGGCCGGGCACGGCAACTGACGAACGGCCCACACACCGGTGCGGGGTATCATTCCGCTCCGCGCGCCCGTAGCTCAGTGGACCAGAGCATCGGTCTTCGGAACCGAGTGTCGGGGGGTCTTCGGAACCGAGTGTCGGGGG
>MGOE01000062.1:43753-44098 GCA_001797035.1 Chloroflexi bacterium RBG_16_72_14 | reverse complement strand
GACCACCGGTGGGCGTGGCGGTGGGGGTGCCGCCCCCGGGTGTCGGCGTCGATCCGCCCGGAGCCGGCGTCGATTCACCCGTGCCGCCGCCTGTGCTGCCACCGGCGGTGCCCGGCGCGGAGGAGCTGCCGCCCGGTGCGGGCGAGCCGCCTGCCGACGCCGTCGGTTCGCCGGAACCCGTGGCGCCGGGGGCGGTCCCCTCACCGGTCATGGTCTCGTCGGGTGTCCCCGTGGCCTCGAGGACGGCGCCGTCGAACCTGAGCGGCACGCCGCCGAGGATGACGAACAGGGCGAGGGCGAGCAACGCGCCGCCGAACGCGCCGGCGGCGGCGACCCGTCGCCCCC
>MGOE01000062.1:35626-43696 GCA_001797035.1 Chloroflexi bacterium RBG_16_72_14 | reverse complement strand
TCCGGTGCCGAACGCCGGTCCATCGCGACGACCGTCGGCGCGGGGCTGCGTGACGCGAGGGCCGGGGAGGTGGGCCTCGGGAGCCGGGTGGCCACGGGCGGCGGGGCGGCGGCGAGGCGTCGTGCGAGCTCGGACGTCGGCCGGGGACGCTCGTCGAGGATGAAGGTCGGCGTGGACGGCCGCGCCGCCGGGGCGGGTGGTGGCGGGGGCGGCGTCACGGGCGGCGTGGACGCCACCGGGGACGATGACGTCGTGGCCGCCGATGAACCGGGGAGCGCGAAGGGCCGAGGTGCCACGACCGGGGGCAGGGTGTCCGGCGGCGGTGCCGCCGGCGGGACGACCAGCGGCGGGACGACCGCCGACGCAACCGCCGGAGCCGCGACAACCGCCGGAGTCGCGACGGCCGGAGGCGGGACCGCCGGCTGTGCGCCCGGCGCCGTCGGACGCGCGGCAGACGCAGTGGCGCCGATCGACGCCCGGGCCAAGTCCGCGGTCGGCTGTGCGCGGGTGTCACGGGTGATCGAGGCGAGCCTCGCCCGCTCCGCGCGTCGCTCGCGCCACATGCGGATGCGTCGGCCGACCAGCCCCCCGGCCGCAGCCGCGACGATGACGGCCAGCAGGAGCATGCCCAGCCAGAATGCGTTCAGCTCGATCGGCATCGACCCTCGTCGGCGGGCGGAGCGGTCCCCGTTGCGCGGATGCTAGCAAACGGGGCGCGACCCGGACATGGCAGGCCGGCCGGTACGGGCCGGCCGCCGGATCCGCGCGTCAGCGACCCGTCCAGTGCGCCGGCCGCTTGTCCAGGAACGCGGCCATCCCCTCCTTCTGGTCATCGCTGGCGAACAGCCCCAGGAACGCCTGCCGTTCCCAGGCCAGCCCCGCCGAGAGCGGCATCTCGTCCGCGCGCGCGATCGCTTCCTTGGCTGCCCGCACGGCCATGGGCGGCAGGGCCGCGATCCGCCCGGCCAGCTCGAGGGCTGCTGGCACCGTCTCCTCGGCCGGGACGACCCGGGTCACCAGCCCCAGGCGCTCGGCCTCGCGCGCGTCGATCGAGCGCCCGGTGAGCACCAGCTCCATCGCCCTCGCCTTGCCGATCGCCCGCGTCAGCCGCTGCGTGCCGCCGGCGCCCGGGATGACCCCGAGCTTCACCTCGGGCTGGCCGAACGTCGCCGTGTCCGCCGCGACGATCATGTCGCACGCCATCGCCAGCTCGCAGCCGCCGCCCAGCGCGAAGCCGCGGACCGCAGCGATGAGCGGCGTCCGCAGCCGGCCCACGGCGTCCCAGCGGTCGAAGCTGCCCTTGGCCGCCAGCGATTCGGGCGTTCCATCCGCCATCTCCCGGATGTCCGCGCCGGCCGCGAAGGCACGCCCGCCCGCGCCGGTGAGCACGATCGCGCGCACCTCCGGGTCCCCGTCCAGCGCCTCGAGCGCGTCCGCGAGCTCCGCGACGAGGCGGAAGCTCAGGGCGTTGAGCGCCTCCGGGCGGTCCAGGGTCACCAGCGCTACGCCATCCAGCGGCCCGTCCGGCCCCCGGGCCGGACGCTCCACGCGTACCAGCGGCCGGTCCGCGCCGGCTTCCTTCGACCCGCGGTCCTCGGTCACGTCATCGGCCTCCGTCCTGGGGTGCGGCAGGTCCGCCCGGCCCACGGCTGATTATCGCCACCGCTCGGGCGCGGCGGCGCGCGGCGACTCGGGATGCGACGATGGCGCCGATGCCGGACCCCGCGCCCGAACGCCGGCCTGCACCCGAGAGCCCGCCGCGCCGCCGCCTGTCGGGCCTCATCGCCGACCCGGCGCCGCTGCGCCACGACCGGGACTTCCGCCTGTTGTGGCTGGGGCAGGCGATCAGCACGGTCGGCCGGATGATCACCTCGATCGTCCTGCCGTACCAGGTCTACGTGCTCACCGGCGACCTGCTTGCGGTCGGATTCCTCTCGATCGTGCAGCTCGTCCCGATCCTCGTGTTCGCCCTGGGCGGCGGCGCCGTGGCGGACGCGGTGGACCGCCGCCGGTTGCTGCTGGTGACCCAGGCCGGCCTCGCGGCCAGCAGCCTCGCGCTGGCGATGATCGCGCTCCTGCCGGACCCGCCGGTGGCGGCCATCTACGCAACGGCGTTCGTTGCAGCGGGCCTCGGCGCGATCGACCAGCCCGCCCGCTCGTCGGCGATCCCGCGGCTCGTCCCACCGGAGCGCCTCACTGCGGCCATCGCGATGAACCAGCTGGTGTTCAATGGAAGTGCCGTGATCGGGCCGGCGATCGGCGGCATCGTCCTGGCGACGGCGGGTATCACGGCCGCCTACCTGATCGACGTCGTCACGTTCGGGGCGGCGATCGTCGCCCTGCTCCTGATCTCGCCCATCCCGCCGGCGCCGGGCGCCGTCCGGCCCAGCCTCACCACCGTGCTCGAGGGCCTCCGGTTTGCCCGCAGCCGCCGCGAGGTCCTGGCGACGTTCATCGTGGACATCAACGCCATGGTGTTCGGGTCGCCCCGCTCGCTGTTCCCGGCCCTCGCCCTTGACGTGTTCAGGGTCGGACCGGCCGGCGTGGGGCTGATGTCGTCCGCGGTGGGCCTCGGCGCCCTCGTCGCCGCGGTGTTCAGCGGCTGGACCTCCACGGTGCGCCGTCCCGGTCGCGCGGTCCTCGTCTCGGTCGCGGTCTGGAGCCTCGGCATCGCCGGGTTCGGCCTCGCCACGTTCAGCTTCCCGCTGGCGCTGCTGTGCCTCGCGATCGCGGCCGGCGCCGACGTCATCAGCGCCGTCCTGCGGAGCACGATCGTCCAGTTGCTCACCCCGGACGAGCTGCGTGGCCGGGTGTCCTCGATCCACATCCTCGTCGTGACCGGCGGGCCGCGGGTCGGGGACGCCGAGGCCAGCGCGGTCGCGGCCGTGATCGGGCCGAGGATGTCGGTCGTGTCGGGCGGGCTGCTGTCGCTCGTCGGCGTGGGCGCGATCGCGCTCGCGATGCCCGAGTTCGACCGGCTCGACCTGCGGCTAGCGGCCGCGCCGGAGCCCGTCCCGCCGGGAGCCTCCGCCACCTGACCGCGCCGTCGCCGCCGGCGGTTGCTGACCATGGAAGCTCGGGCGACGGCCGGGGTGGGCGGTAAGGTGCGGCAGGGCGACGTTTGTACCATGGCGGCGGCGGACCCGGGTCCGTACGGTGACGGCGCGCTCGGATCGGGCGCGCCGGTGCGTCATGGCAACGACCGGCTGTTCCAGACGAGCGCCGTGTCGCCGCATTCGCCCGGCGGCAAGGCCTCGAGGTGATCGGCTCGTGCTCGAGGATCTGTCGCACTCGCCCGGGTGGATGATCGGGGTCGTCGTGCCATACGCCGCATTCCTGATCGCGATCGCCGCCTACGATGCCCGTCACCGGCGGATCCCGAACGTGGCCGTCTACCCGGCCATCCTCGCCGCGGTCGGACTCGCCTTCGTCCGTCCCGACGGCCCATGGTGGAGCTTCATCGCCGCGGGTTCCGCGGCGATCGTCCTGTTCGTCGGGCTGGGGCTGGCGAGCCGGGGCGGGATGGGCATGGGTGACGCGAAGCTGGCGACCTTCATCGGCCTCATGGCCGGCTGGCCGGCCGTCCTCGTGGCCGGGTTCGTCGCCTTCGCCGTGGGGGCGGCCGTGGGCGTGCTGCTCGTGGCGGTCGGTCGCCTCGGGCGCCGCGAGCCGGTGCCGTTCGCGCCCGCGCTCGCCGTCGGCGCGCTGACGGCGGCGGTCTCCGGGCGTGAGCTGGCCTCGATGCTGTGGCCGGGAGTCGTCGGATGACCGACGTCCGCGTTGCCGGCCGTGAGCCCGACCGCGACGACCCGACCCGGCCGGCCGCCACGGCGGGGACTGCCCTCTCGACTGGCGACGGACGTGAGCCCGGGATCGTGGCCGCGCCCCCGCGCCTGGGCGACCTGCTGCTCCGGGCCGGCCTCGTCACACCCGCCCAGCTGACGGTCGCGCTGGCGGCACAGGGTGAGCGCCGGAAGCGCCTCGGCGAGATCCTGCGCGAGGACGAGGTGATCGACGAGGTCGCGCTCTCCGCGGTGCTCGCCGTCCAGCTCGACGCTCCGCTGGTGGACCTGCGCGAGCAGCAGAGTGACGATGCCGCCCTGGGCGCCATGTCCGAAGCCGACGCACGGCGGCTCCTGGTGGTCCCGCTGCAGTTCGAAGGCCCCGAAGGGCGAACGCTGGTCGTGGCGACCGACGACCCGGGCAACCAGACCCTGCTCGCCGAGCTCGAGCAGCTCACCGGGCTCCCGGTGAAGCCGTTGCTGTCCCTGCGAACCGAGATTGCCGACGCGATCCGCGGCCGCTACCGGATGACCGGTGACCTGGCGGCCCAGGTCTCGGCGTTCACGGTCGCACGACCGACCGCGGCGCCGCCCGCGACGCGACGGGCCAGCGCCCAGGTCGGGGCCGAGGAGTTGCGCGATGCGCCCGTGGTCCAGATCGTCAACCTCCTCGTCGCGCAGGCATTGCGCGACCATGCCAGCGACCTGCACATCGAGCCGCAGGCGGGCGGGCTCCGCATCCGCAGCCGGGTGGACGGGATGCTGCGCGACGTCGCCGAGCTGCCCGGTGACCTCGCTCCGGGCCTGGTGAGCAGGATCAAGATCCTCGCCGGGCTGAACATCGTCGAGAAGCAGCGGGCCCAGGATGGCCAGATCTCGATGGATGTGGACGGCAGGGTCGTCGACATCCGCGTCGCGACGATGCGCACGATCTGGGGCGAGAAGGTCGTGATGCGTCTCCTCGACCGTGAGCGGTCCGTCCTGCGACTCGCCGAGCTCGGGGTGCCGCCCGCGGTCCAACCCGACTACGCCGACCTGCTTTCGTCACGCTACGGCATGGTCGTCGTCGCCGGCCCGACGGGCAGCGGCAAGACGACGACCCTGTACGCGTCGATCAACGAGCTCGACCGGGTCGCCCTGAACGTCACCACCATCGAGGATCCGGTCGAATACACGTTCGAGAGCGTCAACCAGACCCAGGTCAACACGGCGGCGGGACTCACCTTCGCATCCGGCCTGCGGGCCATCCTGCGCCAGGACCCCGACGTGATCCTGGTGGGCGAGATCCGTGATCGCGAGACCGCCGAGATCGCCGTCCAGGCCTCGATGACGGGGCATCTCGTGCTCTCGTCCATGCACGCGACAGGCGCCGTGAGCGCCCTGTTCAGGCTGCTCGAGATGGGGATCGAGCCGTTCCTCGTCTCGGCCAGCGTGACCGGCATCTTCGGGCAGCGGCTGATGCGCCGCATCTGCGCGCACTGCCGGATCGAGATCGAGCCCACCGTCGAGGAGCAGCAGCTGTTCGAGTCCGCGGGCCTGGCCGCGCCCGACGTGGCCTACCTCGGACGGGGCTGCACGTACTGCGCGGGCACCGGCTACCTGGACCGGATCGGCGCCTACGAGCTGATGCGGGTCACGGCGCCGATCCGTCGGCTCATCGCCACGGAATCGGCCTTCGACGAGATCCGCGCCCAGGCGCTCGACGACGGGATGGTGCCCATGCGCATCGACGCGCTGCGCAAGGCATCCGCGGGGATCACCACGGTGCGTGAGGCCCTCAGGAGCGTGAGCGGCTGATGGTCGGCGTCGATCGGGTCCAGGCCGTGGCCGGCCGCCGGCCGCGCAGGTCAGGCCGGCTGAGGAGGCTGTTGCCGGGTCTCGGCTCGCTGAAGCGGGTCGAGCTCGTCGTGTTCAGCCGGATGATGGCGACCTTCATCCGGGCGGGGATCCCGATCCTCGACGGCCTCGAGGTCGTGCGCGGCCAGGCCGTGTCGGGCCTGTTCCGCGAGACGCTCGACGATGTCGCGGCCGATCTCCGGAGCGGCGAACCGCTGTCCGCGGCCCTGCGCCGGCACCCGCGGGTCTTCCCCCTGCTGTACGTGGACATGGTAGTGGCCGCCGAGGCGACCGGTGAGCTGGACGTCATCCTCGACCAGCTGGCCCGGTACCTCGAGCAGGCAGAGGGGACGTCGCGGCGAGTCCGGCAGGCGATGCTGTACCCGTCGATCGTGCTTGGCCTGGCCGCGGTCGTGGTCCTGATCCTGATGATCGTCGTGCTGCCGTCGTTCGTGGCGCTGTTCGAGGACTTCGACGCCGAGCTGCCGTTGCCGACGCGGGTGATGCTCGCGCTCGGGTCCTTCGGGGGCTCGTACGGGGTCGCCACCGTCGGCGTCCTGCTCGTGATGGGCGTCGGCGCCTTCCTCGCCCGCAACCTGAAGCCTGTGCGGCGGCTCCGCCACTGGCTGATCGTGCGCCTGCCGATCGTGGGCCGGCTCGTGCGCCTCGGTATCGAGGCTCGCTTCACGCGGACGCTGGGCATCCTGCTCCGGGCCGGCGTGCCGATTGCCCAGGCGTTCGACATCAGCACCTCGGGGACCGGCAACGACGAGTACGTCCGCCGTCTCGCGCCGGCGAGGGACGGGCTCCTGTCGGGCGACGGGATCACCGTGCCGCTGCGGACCTCCGGCCTGTTCGGTCCGCTGCTCATCCAGATGATCACGGTCGGGGAGGAGACGGGCACGCTCGACGTCTACCTCGGCGAGGCGGCCGACTTCATGGACGGCGATCTCGACTACCGCACCAAGCAGCTGGTGACGCTCATCGAGCCGATGCTGATCGCGGGGGTGGCCCTCGTGGTCGGGTTCGTCGCGCTCTCGGTCGTGACCCCCATGTACACCATCCTGCGCGAGATCCGATGATCGGGCGGCTGCTCCGGCTGCACGCCAGCCAGGACGGCTCGGCGCTGGTCGAGTCCCTGGTCGCCTCCGCCCTGCTGGGGATCGCCCTGATCGGCCTCGTCGGCTCCCTGTCGACGTTCGCGATCGCGAGCCGGACGGCGGAGGATCGAGGGGTGGCGGAGGGGCTCGTCCGCGCCCAGGCGGCGCGCTACAAGGCCGCGCCGTACCAGGCCGACGGCGACTACAGCGCCTACGACGAGTCACTCCCGGCGGGATACTCGCGGACGCTGGCGGTCCGGTGGTGGAACGGCGCCTCCGGCTGGTCATCGACGCCCAACGGCAACGGGCTGCAGCGGCTCGTGCTCGCGATCGAGCGTGGCGGCTCTCCGGTGGCCACGCTGGAGTTCGCCAAGGCGGACCGATGATCCGGCACCTGGCACGCCTGCGCTCCAGCGAGGTCGGGGCGAGCCTCCCGGAGCTGCTGGTGGGGACCATCGTGGGGGTGCTCGTCCTCACGGCCGTGACGTCGGCCATCTTCACCGCCAACGACCTGCGGCTCCGCGCCGAGGACCGCGGCCAGTTCGCGAGCGACCTCGCCGTCGTCTCGATGCGCTTCGACCTTGACGCCGCCATGGCCACGGCGAGCGCCCCGGCACGGTCGCAGACGAGCGCGACCCCGTGTGACACGCCGATCGACCTCGGGTTTCTCGAGGCAGGCGCCTCCGTGCGCTACCGGACGGTCGCCGGGAGTCCGCGCGGCCCGCTGTGGCTGGAGCGCGTGAGTGGAGCGGGCAGCCGCACCCTCGCCCGGAACGTCGCCAGCTGCAGCTGGCGTGCCGTCGCGGATGGCTCGGGGCGGCTGACCATCCGGCTCACGATCGCGCTGTCGGGCGCGACCGGCGAAGCGGTCTCGCAGACGCTGCGCGGCGCACCGAGGCTGTGGTGATGCCGAACGCCGAGTGGCTGCCCCGCGCCCTGCGGGTCGTCGTCCGTCGTGCCCACCGCGAGGATGGCGGCCAGTCCCTCACCATCGTGCTCGCGCTGATCACGTTCCTGTTCCTGATCGGCAGCGCGATGGCCGCGCACGCCTCGGTCGCGCTGCGGACGACGGCGGCCAGCGAGCGGCAGGCCGGGGACCTCCACGCCGCGGACGCCGGCGCGGAGCTCGGGATCTGGTGGCAGCGCAACGGGAACCCGGGGAACCCGCCCGACCTCACGATCAACGGCCAGACCGTCAGCACGACCGTCACGGCCAGCGGTGGCAGCGCGTGCCCCACCCGGACGCCGATCCGGTTGACCGGCTTCGAGCATGGCCGGGTCTCGACGGCGGGCGGCGGCCTGTTCGTCGCGGTCACCGGCAGCGGCGTGACCGCCGACCCGGCCGTGGCCAG
>MGOE01000062.1:9760-35546 GCA_001797035.1 Chloroflexi bacterium RBG_16_72_14 | reverse complement strand
GTGGCCCGCGTGTACCTCCGCCTGGACAGCCTGCCCGCCGCCAACGTGACCGAGCTGCTGGTCCTCGACGCTGCCGCCGGCAACGACCTTCGCCTCGGCTACCGGGCCGTCGACCAGCGCCTCACGCTGCGGTTCGGCTCCGCGGCCGTGACGGCCGCCTCGTCGCCGGTCGCCGCCGCCACGTGGTACCGGCTGGACCTGCGCCTGTCGGCCGGCACCAACCCGCGCACCGGGGACTGGGAGCTCGACGGCGTTGCCCAGACGTCCATCGCGTCCGCCGGGACCGCGAGCACGGTGAGCCGCCTCCGCCTGGGTTCGGCCGTGGCCGCCGACGCGTACACCGCCAACTTCGACGACGTCATGGCCTCGGCCACCCCCGGCGACTACCCCATCGGGGCCGGGACGGTCGTGCCCCTGCGGCCCGACGGGGCCGGAACCCACAGCAACCCGGCGTCGTTCCGGAACGACGACGGGTCGGCGATCGACGCCACGGCGCCCACGCGCCTCGACGATGACCCCGCGACCGGCACCGCCGACTACGTGAGCCAGCAGGTCGCCGCGGCGGCGGACTACCTGGAGCTGACCTTCGGCGACACGAGCGCGAGCTGTCTCGTCGGCGTGTCGGGGATCGTCGCCTACCATGCCCCGTCCTCCTCCGCGAACCGGGCGAAGACCAGCGTCTTCGACGGCTCCACGGAGCGGGTGCTGTTCAGCGGCGACATGTCGGAGGTGGCGCTCAGCTACCGCTCGGCCATCGTGGCGCGACCCGCCGGCTGGACGGTCTCGGCCGTCAATGCGCTCCAGGTGCGCCTCGGCTACGCGACCGACGTGGCACCGCAGCCGTACTGGGATGCGCTGCTCCTGGAGGTCGCGACCGGCGCCGCCACGCCGGCGACCATCACGGTCACCTCAACGGCCGGCGCCTCCACCGTCGTCCTGACCTACGAGGACGCCGGCACCGCAGCGCCGGTGCTCCTGTCCTGGTCGGCGAGCCGCTAGGACCGCACGGGGGACGTCACAAGTACCCCGGTGGACGGGACCATCGAGCGGTTCAGCAGCGCACCATCGGCGGCGACCATCACCCCACCAGCCACCCGTGGCAACGAACGTGCAAGGCACCAAGCCGGCGAGCTGCGCCGATCGGCGTTCCCCGATCGCCGAGGCGACCCCGACCAGAGGGAGCAACTGGAACATGATCGGGTCCCTGAACCGGGCGCATCGCGACGAGCGAGGCTTCACCCTGGTGGAGCTGCTCGTCGTCATCACCATCCTGGGCATCCTCGCAGCCATCGTCACGACCAGCCTCGTCGGGCTCACGGCAACGGCGAAGACCAACGCGTGCGCCGAGGAGCTCCGGACCGTGCAAACGGCGATGGACGCCATGATGGCCAAGAACAACATCTCTGCGGTCGCGGCACAGGCTGGGGCGACGGACACGTTCTCCGCCCTGCCCACGGGCGCCGGCACCGAGCCACTGGCCCCCGACTTCCTGCGCCAGAGCACCACCAAGGGCTCCTACACCTGGAACGCCTCGGGCCTGGTGTCGGCCGCCGCAACCGGCGGCTGTTCCTGATCGACGTGGCCAGTTCCTGATCGACGCCCTTCGCCCGAGCGGCGATCGCCACGCCATCTCCAGCCCCGCACGAAGCGCCTCCTCCTCCGGGACGAGGCGCTTCCGCCATCTCAGGCTCGCTCGTCGACCTCGGCGCGGTGGAGCGACTCGTCCATCGCCACCTGCCGGGAGATGGTCCCGGCGGCGTGAAGCCGCCGCAGGTCGGCCTCCAACGTGCGCATGCCGTGCGCCGCGCCGGTCGCGACGACGTTTCGCAGCTGGTTGGACTTGCCGTCCCGGATGAGGTTGCGCACGGCCGGCGTGCCGATCATGACCTCGAAGGCGGCGACACGATCGACCCCGTCAGCCCTGGGGAGCAAGCGCTGGTGGAAGACCGCGGCCAGCGTCTGCGACACCTGGATCTGGACCTGGCGCTGCTGCTGCGGCGGGAAGACGTCGACGATCCGGTCGATCGCCTGCGCCGTGTCGTTGGTGTGCAGCGTGGCGAACACGAGGTGGCCGGTCTCGGCGAGGGTCAGCGTGGCCGAGATCGTCTCGAGGTCGCGCATCTCGCCGACCAGGACCACGTCCGGACTCTCGCGCAGGGCCGCGCGCAGGGCGCTCGAGAAGTCGGGGGCGTCTGAGCCCACCTCGCGCTGTACCACGATCGCACGTCGGTGCCGGTGGACGTACTCGATCGGATCCTCGATGGTGATGATGTGGACGGCCCGCTCGCGGTTGATCCGGTCGATCATCGCCGCCAGCGTCGTCGACTTTCCCGAGCCGGTCGGCCCCGTCACGAGGACCAGCCCGCTGGGGCGCTGGATGAGGTCCCGACACGCCTCCGGGGCGCCCAGCTGCTCGAGGGACGGGATCTCGTAGGGGATGAGTCGCAGCGCGGCCGCGAGCGTCCCACGCTGGAAGAACAGGTTGGCCCGCACGCGGGCGACCTCGCCGAACGAGAAGCTGAAATCCAGCTGGCGCTTCGCGATCAGTTCATCCCACCGCGGCCCGGCGAGATCGCGCGCGAGGGCCGCACAGGCGTCGGGCGTCAGCGTCGCCTCCTCGAGGCGGACCAGCTCCCCGCGGATCCGCATCGCCGGCGGTGCACCGGGCGCGAACAGCACGTCCGAGCCGCTGCTCTCCGCGACAGCCCGCAGCAGCCGAGCCATCTGGTCATTCACGTCGGGGGCCACTGTACACTCCGACACGTGGGCCGTGGAAAGGATCGGGACGCGGCGCCGGTGCTGGTCGTCTCACCGGACGAGCGGTGGTTGCGAGTCCTCGAGGTGACCGTCCGGCTTGGCGGTCACCGCACTGTCTCGCGGCGATCGGTGGCGGACGCGCTTCGCGTGCGCGCGGGCGATGTCGCGCCGCGGGCGGTCGTCATCGACCTGCGGGCCAGGTGGTCGACGGAGGAGGTGGACGCCGTGCGCGTGCTCCTTGATGGGAGCACCGTGCCCGCGATCGTGATCCTGCCCGAGCGACTGGAATCGGAGCGCAGTCGAGTTGCCTCCGCCGGGGCCACGGTCCTCATCAGCCCGTACCGGCCATCGGAGCTGTACGCGGCGCTCTCGCCGGAGGCGGCGGCGACCTCGGATGCCGCAGGCGGCTCCGCTGCACCGGGCATCTCGGCCACCGACAGCCGCGATGCCGGCTCCTCACCCCGAACCACCGCCGAGCCCGGCACCGGGACTGGTGCCGCCGGCTGACGATCGGGGCTGATCCGCCGGCGCGTGCAGCCTGCCGGGCCGCTGCCCGCGTTCAGCCGGCCTTTGGCGCCCCGCCGGTGAGGCCCATGACCCAGCGCATGCACTTGTGCCCGAAGTCGGCGGTCGGGTCGAACATCAGCGGGCAGCCGCCCTCGATCACGGTCATCCCCGCCCTGCGCCCCGCCGCGGCGGCCGTCGAGGACACGCTGCCGCCGCCGAACGAGCGGTGCATCCAGACCCGGCGGATGCCAAGCCGCTCGCAGTCGGCGACCACGGCGTCGGCCGCGGCCGGGCTGGTCGCGATGACGACGGCATCCACGCCGCCGGGGATCGAGGCCAGCTCGTGGTAGCACGCGTCGCCCTCGACCCGATCGGCGTTCGGGTTGACCGCGAACACCTCGTACCCGCGGTCGCGCAGCCGCTGGTAGACGATGTTGCCGCCGTGCCCGGCGGGCTCCCGCGACACCCCTGCGACGGCGATCCGCCGCTGCGCCAGGAAATCGGTCACCGCCTCCGAAACCGTCACCATCGTGTCGTCCCTTTCCTCGCCGCCGAACCGCGGCCCGCCGTCCGACCGCCCGCCTCGGCCACGAGACCCTACGGGGCGGGGGCGGACTGCGGACAGGGCCACTGGTCGCCTGGGATCAGGCAGCCCTGACGATCGTGGCGTGACTGCGATCCGGCGCGTCGAGCGTGGCCGGCGCCGGCGTGGCCGGCGCCCTCGCCCGGCGGTCAGGTGGCGATGCCCCGCCACAGCGCGTCGAAGACCGATTCGAGCCAGGCGTCGTCATCCGGACGCCCGACCAGGTGGCGGGCGAAGAAGGCACCGGCGAACAGCTGGACCACGAGGTCGAGAGGGACGTCGCCGCGGATCTCGCCGCGCTCGACGCCGCGCCTCAGGATGCCGCCGGCGATCGCCAGCCGAGGCCCGATGACGGCCGTCCGGAACAGCTGGATCAGGGCCGGCTCGTCGCGCTCCTTGACGAGCAGGGTGCCGATCATCGAGAAGCCCACGCCGTCTCGGCGGATCACGCCGAACGTCTGGGCGACGAACGCGCGCAGGTCGTCGCGCGTGTTGCCTGAGTCGGACGGCGGCTCGAGCGACGCGGCGATGGACGAGATCGCCGCCACCACGAGCTCGCGCTTGCCCGGGTACCGGCGGTAGATCGTCGACTTGCCGACCCCGGCGGCGCTCGCGACGCCGTCCACCGACATGGCGTCGTACCCCTGCTCGATGAGCAGGCGGAGCGTCGTGTCGAGGATCGCCCGGTCGGCCGCGGGATCGCGCGGCCGGCCGGGCGGGCGGGTCGACGGGGGGGCGTGCATCCGTCGAACCGTAGCAGTCCTCGAGGGGGTGGGCGTCAGGCCGCGGGCATGGGGGCGCCTGCCGCGCGCTGCGACCGCGATCGCAGCGCCAGGCGTGCGATCCCGGCGGCGACGGCCACCAGCCCCGCGACGGCGAACCACGCCAGCGCGACGGCCATGTCGCCCAGCGTCGAGCCGCCCACCAGCAGGTCGCGAACGCCCTCGACGAGGTACCGCAGCGGGGCGATCGGCTCCGCCCAGCGGACCACCTCGGGCGCGAACGCCGGCGGGTAGGTCGCCCCGGAGACCGGCTGCTGCAGGAACAGCGCAACGACGCCGAGCCCGGCGCCCAGCGCCACGCCGAACACCCTGACGGCGCCGACCATGAGCCAGGTGACCGCCGTCAGGGCGAGCCACAGCAACGCGAACAGGCCGATCAGGTTGACGTCCCAGCGCCAGGTGAACAGCGCCACGTCGACGGCGATCACCGCGCCTGCCACGGCCGCCGCGAGCGTGGCGAACAGGGCCTCGGCGACGCCCGCCCGCGCCGCGCCCGCCGTCTCGCGCGCGTGGTCGCCCGCCCGGGCCAGCAGCACCGCGAAGGCGAGGCTCGCGATCCACAGCGGGAGCAGCAGGAAGCCCGGCAGGGTGGCGAAGCGGTAGTCGGGGCTGATCGCGACGGTGTCCGCGGCGACGGTCACCAGCGGCTCTGTGGGCGTTCCCGCCAGCTGCCCCGGCAGGACCGCGTTGAGGGTCGCCGCCAGCGAGCTCGCGAGGCTCGCGGTGAAGCTGTTGGTGAAGGGGTCGTTGGCGTCGCTGCGGACCACGGTCAGCTCGATGCCCTCGCCCGTCCTGAGCCGCGCCGTGGCGCCGGCAGGCACCACGAGGCCACCGCCGACCTCACGACGGAGGACCGCGTCACGCAGCGAATCGGCGGTGGGGTAGGTCATGACCTCGGCGCCCAGCCGCTCCTGCAGCGCGCCCACGAGCTGGGGTCCGATGGACACCTGGCCCTCGGGCGTCGTCACGCCGGTATCGAGCACGACGGCGCCCAGACGGAGCCGGTCGACGTTCGCGGCCGGGTCGACGGCCAGGGTGAGGTTGAAGAACAGGAACAGGGTCGGGAGGCCGACCAGGACGGCCAGCGCCGCCCTGGCCTCGCGACGGTGGATCAAGGCGCGGAAGGGGTGCATGTCACGGGCTCCAGCGAAAGTATCGAAACGATACGGTATCGTTACGGTACCATGGCCGCCCACCGTGTCAAGGGCCGTGCCTGGACGCGTGCTGACCGGGCGGTGCGCGAGGGCACCCGCAAACGGCCGTGCATGACGTTCTGCGGGGTTCCCATGGACCGATGGGCGGCGCCCGCGGGGAGGCGATGGCGCGGCTGTCTAGAATGCGGGGGTCTGCCACGACTGCTGGACGTCCCTGCATGCATGCGCGCACCGATCGACACCGACACCGCAAGCGAGCCGTGCGCCCAGGCGGGGGGGCCCACCGCACGGCCGGCGGCATCGCGGTCATCGCCCTCCTGATCGCCACGTGCGGCGGTCCCCCGAGCGTCACGCCACCGCAACCGTCGGCCGTGCCGACCCCCGGGCCGGCCACGACACCACGCGACCCGCAGCGGGGCTCCGTGGCCGACGCGATCTTCATCGACGCCAACGTGATCACGATGGACGACGAGCGGCCGCGCGCCGAGGCCGTCGCGATCGCCGGGGGAACGATCCTCGCGGTCGGCACGAACGACGAGGTCGCGGCGTTCCGCGGCCCGGCGACGAGCGTCGTGTCCCTCGGCGGCCGCACGCTCGTGCCCGGGTTCATCGACGCCCACCAGCATCGCATCGGGGATGGGCCGGCGCGGCTCGGCGTGGAGCCGCGGGCACTGGTCGACGCGGCCATCGCCCAGGGCTACACGACGATCCACGAGCTGTATGTCGACGCCGCCCGGCTCGGCGACCTCCGCGCCCTCGACGACACCGGCATGCTCCGCCTGCGGGTCAACGCCTACCTGGCGGCCAACGAGAACAGCCCGGAGGGCCGGGTGTTCGATCCGTACTGGACCGAATGGCAGCCTGGCCAGCGGGTCAGTCCCCACGTCCGCGTGGCGGGGCTGAAGGTGTTCACGGATTTCGACAACGCCACGGTCCTGCTGTGGTACCAGGGCGACCTCAACGCGTTCCTGCTCGACCGGCACCGCGAGGGCTGGCAGCTCGCGGTGAAGACGGTGAGCACGACCTCGCTGGCGATGATCCTGTCGGCGCTCGAGGCGGCGCGGGCGGCCGACCCGCTCGTGCTCGAGGCCCGCGTGCGCCTCGAGCACATGCTGTTCGCCACACCGGAGCAGATCGCGGCGATCGAGGCCCTGGGCGTCGTGCCGGCCATCAACACCAACGTGCCCGGGCAGCTGGTCGGCGAGCCCGACATCGATGCGCTGATCGCGCGCGAGCCGGCGGACGCCTACGCGCCGTGGCGGAGCGTCGCCGACGCGGGCATCCCCGCGGCCGGGATCAGCGGCTTCCCGAGCCTGTGGGTGGATGAGCCGACCGGCGCGCCCTTCGGCTCCCCGATCCACCTCGTCTACCAGGCCGTGACGCGCGCCGGGAACCTGGGCGTCCAGTCGCCGGCCCACCTCCTCGACCAGGCGCTCACGGTCCAGCAGGCGCTGCGCGCCCACACGATCCACGCCGCCTGGGCGGCGTTCGAGGACGACGTCAAGGGCAGCATCACGCCCGGCAAGCTGGCCGATCTCGTGGTGCTGTCGGCGAACCCGCTGGCCGTGCCGGCCGAGGAGATCAACGCCATCGAGACGCTGATGACGATGATCGGCGGCAGGGTCGAGCACTGTGCCGTCGGATGGGAGGCGGTCTGCCCCGGGCCTGCGGGTGCGGCAGCTTCGCCGGTGCCCACCCAGCCAGGGCCGTCCGGGCCGGCCGACGGCAACCTCGCCCGCGAGGCGACCGTGACGGCCTCGAGCGAGCTCCCGGGGGCGCCGGCGTCGAACGTCATCGACGGGACGGACGCCCATTGGAACGCCGCCGCCGGGGCGCCGCAGTGGATCGAGCTCGCCCTGGCGTCGCCCGGTCGCGTGGCGGGGTTCCGGCTGGTCGTCGCCCAGGACCCCGGCGGACCCAGCGTCCACGAGCTGTGGGTCGGGCGCGCGGGCGGAGCACCGGAGCGGCTCCACCTGTTCGACGGGCTGACCACCGACGGCGACGTCCTGGTGTTCGCACCGGCGGCGCCGCTGTCCGACGTGACGATCGTGCGCGTCGTGACCACCAGCCTCGGCGACCTGTTCCCGGCCTGGAGGGAGATCGAGGTCCTCGGCGGTTGACCGTCGTGCGGTCGCCTGACACCGGCCCGAGCGCTGCGTCCGACGTTGACAGCCCGGCCCGCGAGCGGTTGTACTTCGCCGGTGGAGCCAATCCGGTTCGTGGGTCAGATCCGGTTCTGGAACCCGGAGCGGTCGAGCGGGCTCGCCGTGGCCGACATCCCGGCGCCGCACGTCCAGGCGCTGGGCGGGCTGAAGCAGCAGCGCGTGCGGGGCACCCTCGGTGGCGTTGCGTTCGCCTCCAGCGTCATGCCCGCCGGCGGCGGCCGGCTCGCGCTGAGCGTGAGCAAGGCGATGATGATCGCGGCCGGGATCGGCATGGGCGACGAGGCCGAGGTCGAGATCACCGCGGTCGGCCGGGACTGACGAGGCATCAGGCCGGATGCACAGGGCCAGGACCATCGCCGGGCACCCGGCGACCCAAGGGTGGTTGAGGGCACCCCTGCCAGACCGGTAGGGTGCGCACGCGCCCCGCCCTGTCGTTGGTATGACCGTGCGAACGCATCGACCCGAACCAGGCTCGTGGGGGGAGCCGACGGAGCGCGGACGCCGTCCGGCCGGTCCCCGCGTCCTGCCTCCGCGCGAGCTACGGCCCCCGACCGAACCCCGGCGGGGCAGGCGCCGGGAGATCGCGATCGGCGACATCCCGGACGCGGTGTTCGCGACGGACCTCGAGAACCGGATCACGCATTGGGCCGACTCGGCCGCCGCCCTGTTCGGCTACTCGGCGTCCGAGGCGGTCGGGCAGCCGTTCGGGGCCCTGCTGCCGTTCCGGATGCGCGATGCCGCCGACGAGCGGCAGCTGCTGGCGATGATCCAGGCCGGCAGGACGTGGCGTGGCGAAGGGACCGTCCGCCTGCGCGACGGCTCGGAGCGGTGGATCGAGTCCACGGTCAAGCCGTGGCTCGTCGATGGCGACCTGGTCGGCAGCGTGTCCGTGAGCCGTGACGTGACCGAGACCATTGAAGCCGAGTTCCGCCTGCGCGATGAGCGGCGCTTCGTGGACGGCGTCCTCGACGTGGCCGGGTCGCTGGTCATCGTCCTCGACCCGGCCGGCACCATCGTCCGTTTCAACGCGGCCTGCGAGCAGCTGTCCGGCTACCGCGCCGGCGAGATGATCGGCGGCCCCATCTGGGACGCGCTGATCCCGCCCGATGAGCTGGGCGGGGTGAGGGCGGCCTTCGCCGACCTGCGAGCGGGCCAGTTCCCGAGCAGCTACGAGAACCACTGGCTGCGGCGTGACGGCGGACGGCGCCTCATCGCCTGGTCGAGCACGTGCCTCACGGACGACGCCGGGGCGGTGACCCACGTCATCGGCACCGGCACCGACATCACGGAGGAGCGACGGACGGAGGACGCGCTGCGCGGGATTGCCGCCGTCGGCCAGGTGCTCGCCAGCCACGGGCCGACCGACGCGTCGCTCGACGCGATCGTCGCGACCCTCGCCGACGGGATGGGGTATCACCACATCACGCTGCTGCTCGTCGACGGCGACCGACTGCGGGTCGGGGCGTCGCGCGGGCTGACCGGCCTGCCTGCCTCGCTTCCGATCGCGCGGGGCATCGTCGGGCGGGTCGCCCGCACCGGGGAGCCGGCATGGGTTCCCGACGTCCGGACGGACCCTGACTATGTCGCGGTGAGCCCCGACGTGCGCAGCGAGATCGCCGTCCCGCTGCTCGCCGACGGGCGGACGATCGGCGTCCTCGACCTCGAGGCCACGGCCGACGCGCCACTCGCCGAGCGTGACCTGAGGTTGGCGCAGACGGTCGCGGAGCGGATCGCCAGCGCCCTCCTCCTGGGCCGTGAGCAGCAGGCCCTGGCGCAGCGGGCCGAGCTGCTGCGCGCCCTGAGCGAGTTCGCGCGGGCGACGAACGCGATCCTCGAGCCGGACCGACTCGCACCGGCCCTGATGGACGCCCTGACCCGCATCTTTCCGGGCGACGTCATGACCCTCACGACCCTGGACCGCGACACCGGTCGCTACCGCCTCAGCGCCGCGCGCGGCGTCGCCCGGTCGATCATCGGGGCAGAGGTACGACCGGGCGACGGACCCGCGGGCCGCGCCATCGAGCAGCGCGCGTTCCTCGGACCGATCGAGCTTCACCGCGCCGACTATGCGAGCGCGGTCCGCGACGACATCGGCCCCGACGCGTTGATCTCGGTCGCCGTCCCGCTCATCCGCGACGATGCCGTGCTCGGCGCCATCTCGGTCGGCCGGGCCAACCTCGACCACCCCTTCTCCGATGTCGAGTGCGAGGTGATGGAGCTGCTCGGCGCCCAGGCCGCCCTCGCCCTCGCGAACGCAGCCCTGCACCAGGAGGTCTCCGAGCTCGCGATCCATGACGGGCTGACGGGCCTGTACAACCGCCGCCATTTCGACGCGACCCTGGACCTCACGTTCGCCCGCTGGCGCCGCCACCGCGGTCAGGCGGGCCTCGCCGCGATCATGTTCGACCTCGACCACTTCGGGCGGTTCAACAAGGAGCACGGTCACCAGGCCGGCGACGCCGTCCTGCGGGCGTTCGGCGGGCTCCTGCGCGAGCGCCTCCGTTCCAGCGACCTTGTCGCGCGTTACGGTGGCGAAGAGTTCGTCGTGATCCTCGAGGAGTGCGGCCTGGGCGACGCCGTCGTCGTTGCCGAGGAGATCCGGGCGTCGCTGGAGGGTCGCGCCATCGACGGCCCACTCGGCCAGCGCCTCGCGGCCCGCGTGTCGGCCGGCTGTGCGGCGATCGATCCGGCAGAACCGACGAAGGAGGCCCTGCTGCGGGCGGCCGACGTGGCGCTCGCCATGGCGAAGCGCGGCGGCCGGAACCAGGTGGTCGCGGTCTGACGGAGGCGCCGAGCCCGCGAACGTCGAGCGCGAGCTCGGGCGGCCCGGACCGCGCTCTCACCCTCTGGAACGGTCAGCCTCCGGTCTGGAACAGCCGGACGACGAGGATGAGCAGCACGAGCAGGGCGATGGCAAGGACGGCGGGACGCTGGCGCGACGGTCGGTCACGGACGACGAGTGCGGCCACGGGCAGGGCGGCTGCTGCCAGCAGCCCGTACAGGACGTGCAGCGGGTCGCGCGGTGGGGAAGCGCCGAGGGCGATCACGACCCCGATCAGCCCGGCGGCCGCGATCGCGAGGCCGATCCACACCAGCTCGCCGTAGAGCATCGGGCCGCCGGTGCGTCGAGCCACGGCCAGGCCGAGCGTCCACGCGGCGCCGATGACGGCCAGGACCAGGGCCAGCTGGGCGACGAGCCCGTGGAGCGACTCCACAGAGCGACTACGCGGGGTCCCGGGGAGACGCGTGCGGGTCGACGAGGGTCAGCTCGACTGGCCCCTGCAGCTCGGGCAGATCGCAGGCACGGATGCAGGCGAGGATCGAGGCGACCTTCGGCTCCGTGATCCGGTAGAACACGCGCAGTCCGTCCCGCCGGGCGCCGACGACGCCTTCCAGGCGCAGGATCGCGAGCTGCTGGCTGACGGTCGCCTGGCTCACCCCGACCTCGGCGACGAGCTCGGTCACGTTCCGCTCGCCGACCTCCATGGCCTCGAGCAGGCGCAGGCGGAGGGGATGGCCCAGGACCCGGATCACCCGGGCGGCGCGGTCCATGACCGACTGGTCGATGCGCGGGGTCGTTCGTTCGGCAGCCATGGGCGTTGATCCTACCGCACGGTCCGCCCCGGCGGATTCATGGGTCTGGGCGTTGACATCTGCCATCGCGGAGGAGTATATAGGGCCATCGCAATACGGCAATAAGGTCGTATGGCACTTCCCGGTTCAGCGCCACCTCTTGTTGGAGTCGTGCCATGACAGACGCTCCCGCCGCGGACCGCACGCTCGACGCGAGGGGCCTCCTGTGTCCGATGCCGATCGTGAAGCTGTCCAAGCTCGTCAAGGAGCTCGAGCCGCAGCAGGTCGTGCTGCTCGAGGCGACCGACCCCGGGGCCGTCCCCGATGTCAGGGCGTGGTCCAAGAACACCGGTAACCCGGTGCTTCACCAGGAGACCGACGGCAACGTCATGCGGTTCTGGATCCAGAAGGCCTGAACCCGCCTGATCCGCGGCCGGCAAGCCACAGGAGACGCCACGGGTGTCGAAGCTGCTCTATGTCCACACCGGCGGGGTGAACAACCCGGAACGAAGCGCGACTCCGATCTATCTCGCCACGACGGCCGCGGCGATGGACGTCGAAGTCGGCATCTACTTCACGGTCAACGGTCCGACGCTGCTCCGCAGGGGCACGGCCGAGACGCTCATCGTCCCCAAGTTCGACGGCACCGGTGCGCCGCTGCGACGGTTCATCGACCAGGCCATCGACCTGGGCGTCAAGTTCTACGTCTGCCAGCCGTCGCTCGACCTCCACGGCCTCAACCGCGAGGACCTGATCGAGGGTGTCGAGATGATCGGCGGCGCAGCGTTCAACGACATGGCCCTCGAGGCCGACCAGGTCATCTGCTTCTAGCAGGTTCGAGGCACGGCATGGCCCTCCAGGCACGCTACGAGGACGTCCCGCTCGAGACGAAGCAGCACCTGTTCGACCAGGTCAAGGCGGACGCCCGCTTCGACAGCTACCTGTACGGCTGCTACGAGTGCGGGATCTGCGTGGCGGCCTGCCCGTCGGCCCGGTTCTATGACTTCTCCCCCCGGAAGATCGCGCAGGCGGCAGGCCGCCAGGACCTGCCGATGTTCTACGAGCAGCTGAACGACGACATCTGGAACTGCTCGCAATGCTTCTCCTGCACCCGCTGCCCTCGCGGCAACAACCCCGGCGGCCTGATCACGATCATGCGCGAGGTCGCGATCAACAACGGCCTGTCGTCCGCGAAGCACGCCCTCGAGGGCTATGGCCGGGTGGTCTACAAGATCATGTCGACCGGGACGCAGGTCTCGCCCGACATGCTCCAGCCGAACGCCTTCCCGGACTGGGGGCCCCACGTCCAGGAGATCTCCGACAACCTCGAACTGTGGCGCCGCGCCCTGCCGCCGGACACGCTGCACACGACATCCACGGCCTGGGAGGTCGACGACAGGACGCTGACCGAGCTCTACCTCATCTGGCACATGACGGGCGTCCTCGACATGATCAAGAGCGTCGACATGGGCCTCCACATGATCCTGAACGACGTCATGGAAGAGCTGCTCGACGAAGCCGGCTACACGGCCGATTGAGGAGGTCCCGGTGCCGATCCCGTTGACCGTTCTCGAGAACCGGCGCGACGCCCGCGACGACCGGGGACCGGCGACCCCGCCGACCGAGGACGTCCGCGAGCGCGTGTTCGAGCTCGAGGCGAAGGGCGAGTGGCTGGTCCAGCGGGTGCCCGACCCGTGGATCGGCGTGACCACGAAGTACGGGCGGACGAAGAAGATCCCCGTCGCGCGGACCTGGCACCACAAGTCGTGCGGCCAGTGCGGCCATATCCCGGGCTACTCCACGTCGATCTTCTGGCTGATCCGCAAGCTCGGCCTCGACTACAACGACCCCAAGGACCAGACCTCCTGCACGGCCTGGAACTACTACGCCTCGGCGACCTCGAACCAGGGTGCCCAGGCAGCCGTCGCCATGCGCAACTTCGGGGCGGCCTACGAGTCGGGCTACTTCCCGATGATCCACTGCGGGACGTCATATGGGCACTACAAGGAGGTTCGCGAGGAGCTCGTCCACTCGGCCGAGCTCCGTGACGAGGTCCGCCGGATCTGCGACAAGCTGGGCAAGCCGTTCGTCATGCCCGAGGAGATCGTCCACTACTCCGAGTGGGTGTACGCGATGCGCGACGAGTTCGCGAAGCGCCAGGTCCTCGACCTGTCCGGCATCGACGTCACGGTCCATCCGGCCTGCCACTACCACAAGCTCGTGGTCGAGGACGCGATCTACGACCCCGACGTCTACGGAGGCCAGCGGACTGCGGTCGTGTCGGCCGTCGTGACGGCCCTCGGGGCGAACGTGAAGGACTACTCGACGTGGTTCGACTGCTGTGGCTTCGGCTTTCGCCACATCCTCGTCCAGCGGGACTTCACCCGATCGTTCGCGACCCTGCGCAAGATCGAGGTCATGCAGGAGGAGGCCAACCCGGACGTCGTCCTCACCCACGACACCGGCTGTGTGACGACCCTCGACCAGAGCCAGTTCGCGGCCCGGGCCCACGACCGCAAGGTCGGCGTCCCCGTGATGTCGGAAGCCCAGTTCGCGGCCCTTGCGATGGGCGCCCACCCGTACCGGGTCGCCCAGCTCCATTGGCACAACACGGAGTACCGGCCGCTGCTCGAGAAGATGGGCATCGACTGGCGGGAGCGGTGGCGTGAGTTCGAGGACGACCTCGAGCGCCTGAAGGGGAACGACAAGACGTTCCTGACCTGGGAGGACGCGGATGCCTGAGACGGTCCTGGTCATCGGCGGCGGCCCGGCCGGCCTCGAGGCGGCCCGGAGCGTTGCGGCGATCGGCGGGCGGGCCATCCTGGTCGAGCGACGGGGAGTGCTGGGCGGCACGCCCGACGAGTCGAGCTACGCGGCCCTGACGCCGCGGATGGGCTCGGCCCAGGACGCGCTCGACGAGCTTCGGGCGGGCGTCGCCGACCCGGCCATCGACGTCCGGCTGGAGACGCTCGTCACCGGCTGCAGCGGGTCGGTCGGCGACTTCAGCGTGAGCTTGTCGGGGCCGGGCGGGGAGTCGTCCGAGCGGGTCGGCGCGATCGTGGTTGCGACCGGCTTCCAGCACTTCGACCCGGGCCGCGAGACGCAGATGTACGGCTACTACGAGTACCCGGACGTCATCACCCTGCCCGACGCGGAGAAGATGCTCAAGGAGCACACCTTCGTGCGGCCGTCGACCGGCGAGCCGCCCCGCAACGTGGCATTCATCCAGTGCGTCGGGTCGCGTGACCGGCGGATCGGCAACGAGTACTGCTCGAAGGTCTGCTGTGGCGTCGCCTCCAAGGAGGCCATCGAGATCCGCCGGCTGCTGCCGGATACCAAGGTCTACATCTTCTACATCGACATGCGGATGTACGGCTACTGGGAGAACGAGATCTACTGGCCGGCCCAGGAGCAGTACAACGTCACCTACATCCGCGGGATCGTGACCGAGATCGTGGGCAAGGATGGCCGCCTGCTCATGAAGGGCGAGGACACCACCATGGGCCGGCCGCTCGAGGTCCTGATGGACGTCATCGTCCTGTCGGTCGGGATGGAGCCGAGTCGCGGGACCCGCGACGTTGCGGGGATCCTTGGCGTCGACCAGAACAAGTACGGGTTCATCGCCACGCCGGGCGAGCCGATGGATCCGGTGAGCACCAGCGTGCCGGGGATCTTCGTCGCTGGTGCCGCCGCCGGTCCCAAGGACCTCGAGGACACGATCGGCATGGCCGGCTCCGCCGCCATTCGTGCCGTTGCCGCCGTTCGCGGCCAGGCGCCGGCCCAGCCTGCTGCGGCGCGATGACCTGGGGTCCGGCCGTCTTCGGCGGCGGCATGTTCACCGACCAGCGCGGGATCGTCGACGCGGTCGACGCCCCGAGCGCCGTCGAATTCATGCGTGAGGCGCTCGTCAAGATCAGCGAGGACGACATCGGGACGGTGGCCGACCTGCTCGCCCGGAAGCGCCAGGTCCTGGCGCCGCACCTTGCCGAGGTGGCCCTGGCGGCCGGCACGGCCGACGCCGTCCGGCCGATCCTGGCCAGCGTGTTCGCCACGCGGCGGCGCACCGACGAGCTGCTCGTCCATGCCGGCGGGCCGGTCCTGGCCGACGCCATCCGCGGGCTGGTTCACGGGTCCGGGCGGGTCGAGACCCGGTTCCGCGCGTTCGACGATGCCATGGCCGGCCTGGAGGCGTCGATCCGCCGCGACCTGGCGGGCGAGTGCCTCCACTTCTCCGACCCCGAGCGGTACTGGCTGTGGAGCCGCTGGATGTGGGACCCGGCGACGATGACCGGCGCGCTGCCGCTGGTCATGGTCGAGGACTTCGACTTCGCTGGCAGCGATGCCGGGGCGGTCTACCTGCGCGTCGGAGCCGCGACCTCGGCGGTCATCGCGACGGCCCGCGACCTCGGCTTCCAGCGCATGGGCGCCAGCCCGTTCGCCGTCGACGTCTACCTCGCCGCGATCTACGGCATCTACCTCTACACCGTGACCCGCCTGCGGATGACCCAGGAGTTCAACCGGGTCATCCCGCAGCTGCCGGACCTCGTGCGGCGCCTGCTGGGGGTCCGCGACCTCGAGCCCCGCGGCGACGCCGCCCGCGACGGCGAGTGAGCAGCGCCATGCAGCGTGAGCTCCCGGTGATCAAGGTCGACGGTGTCACGGAACTCGAGCACGCCGTCGTCGAGGGCGTCGACATCTCGGGTCACTGGAACCGGATGTTCACCCAGCGCTCGATCACCGAGTATCCGACCGAGGCGATGGACTGGATCACCGGCCTCGAGGGCGGTGAGTCGCTGCGCAACTGCTACCAGTGCGGCAAGTGCGTCCCCGTCTGCCCCGTCAACCACGTCGGCGACTATGGCCCGCGCAAGCTCAACGCCAAGGTCATCCGCGGCAACCGCCTGATCGACGACCCCGACCTGTGGCTGTGCACGACCTGTGGCAACTGCTACCGGGTGTGCCCCAAGGAGGTCAATCCGATCCAGTTCATGCCGGCGATCCGGGAGCAGGCCGTGCTCGAGGGCAACATCCCCGATGAGCTGTCCGACGTGTTCCGGAACCTCCAGCGGACCGGCAACCCGATGGGCGAGTCGCCGCGCAAGCGGGCCGACTGGATCGCCGGCGCGGGCGTCGAGATCCCGGTGATCAGCCAGCTCGACCGGCCCGTCGATGTGCTGTGGTACGTATCCGACTACACGAGCTACCACCCGCGAGGGCAGGACGCCGCCCGGGCGATGGCCCGGGTGCTGACCGCCCTGGGCGTCGACTTCGCCATCCTCGGGCCCGAGGAGCGGAGCGACGGCGACTCCGCGCGCCTGGCCGGCGAGACGGGCCTGTTCGAGCTGCTTGCCGAGCAGAACATCAAGGCCTTCTCCAGGTACGAGTTCAAGCGGCTCGTGGTCATGGATCCGCACGCCTACAACGCGTTCCGGAACCGCTACCCGGCCCTCGGCTGGGAGGGCGAGGTCCTCCACTACACGCAGTTCCTGGCGCCCCTCGTGGACGGGATGCGATTCCTCAGCCGGGTCGAGCTGGACGTCACGTACCACGATCCGTGCTACCTGGGCCGCAACAACGGCGAGTACGACGCGCCGCGGCGGCTCCTCGAGGCGATCCCCGGAATCCGATTGGCCGAGATGCCCCACAACCGGGCCAACGGCTACTGCTGCGGTGGTGGCGGGGGCGGGATGTGGCTCGACGGCACGGTGGCCGGGCACGTCTCGGAGCGGCTGTCGGAGCGCCGCGTCCGGGAGGCCGTCGCGACCGTCGGCACCGACGGCACCGGCGTCCTGTCGGTCGCCTGCCCGTACGAGCCATCGCGGTTCGAGGATGCCGTCAAGTCCACCGGGAACGATGGGCGGCTCGTCGTCCGCGACATCATCGAGCTGCTGGACCAGGCAATGCAGCCGCCGGCCGCCTGACGGCCGGCCTGCCGGGGCGGTCACGACCGCACGAAGGAGGCGCATGGAATTCATCGTCCTGCTCAAGCAGGTTCCCGACCTGGCCGAGGAGCTCGAGATCGACGCGGACGGGACCGACCTCGCCCGTGACTGGCTGAGCTACGTGACCAGCGAATGGGACGAGTACGCGCTCGAAGAGGCGCTCCAGCTGCGGGACCAGGCGGGCGGCTCGGTGACCTGCCTGGCCCTCGACACGGGATCCGTCGACGAGCTCCTTGCGACGTGTCTCGCGCGTGGCGCCGACCGCGTGGTCAAGGTCGGCTCGTTCGAGCGCCAGCCGGCGTCGCACGTCGCGGCTGCCGCCTTCGCCGCGGCCCTCCGCGACATGCCCCACCACCTGGTCCTGACCGGCGTCCAGGCGATCGACGACCTCGACGGCCAGGTTGGACCGCTCGTCGCGACGTTGCTCGACCTGCCCCACGTCTCGGTGGTCACCCACATCGCCGTCGGCCCCGACGGCCGGACGGCCACCGTCCACCAGGAGTACGCGGGCGGCGTCGTCGCCGAGCTCGAGGTCGACCTGCCGGCGACCCTCGGGGTCCAGACGTCGCGCGAGACGCCGCGCTACGCGCCGGTGAGCCGCGTGCGGCAGCTGATGAAGACGATGGAGGTCGGATCCGTCGAGGTGAGCGCCGACGGCGGCGCAGGGCTGGTCATCGAGGCCATGTCGGTGCCCGAGGTGAGTGCCACCGCCGAGATGATCGCCGGCAGTCCGGACGCCATCGCGGAGCGCATCGCGGCCATCCTGGCCGAGCGGGGTATCGGGAAGGCGGCGGTCCGATGAGCGACGACATCCTCGTCCTGGTCGAGCATCGGGCAGGCACCGTCCTGGACCCGACCTTCGAGCTGCTGGGCCGTGCCCGCGCGCTGGCCGCCGAGACCGGCGGTCAGGCGATCGCCGTGGTCCTCGGCTCTGGGGTCGACCCGCTCGTGGCCACCCTCGGGGCGGCCGACCGGGTCATCGCGGTCGACGATCCGGCCTTCGCCGAGTTCAGCCCGAGCAGCTACCAGGCCGCGCTCGTTCCGATCGTCCGGGACCGGTCGCCGCGGCTCGTCCTGGTGGCCAACACGGGTCCCGGGATGGACGTCGCATCCGGCCTGTCGGCCGCCACCGGGCTCGCCCTGGCGGCGTACGCGACCGGGGTCGCCCTGGAGGGCGGTGCCCCGGTCGTGACCTGCCAGCTGTACGCGGGCAAGATCGATGCCCGCGTCCGGTTCGCCGACGGACGGGGCATCGCGACGGTGGTTGCCGGGTCGTTCCCCGTTGAGTCGGGGATGGCGGCGGGCAGCCCGCCCGTCGAGCGCCTTGGGCCGCCGGCGACCGACGGCCGTATCCGGTTCAAGGCGCTGCTGGCGCCCGAGGCCGGCGACGTCGACATCACCCGTGAGACGGTCCTCGTGTCCGTCGGCCGGGGCGTGGGGGAGCAGGAGAACCTCGAGCTCGTCGAGGAGCTGGCGACGGCCCTGGGCGGGGCGGTGTCCGTGTCGCGACCCCTTGCCGACGCAGGCTGGCTGCCGCGGTCGAGGCAGGTCGGCAAGTCGGGGCTGAAGGTCAAGCCGAGGCTCTACCTGGCGCTCGGCATCAGCGGCGCACCGGAGCATCTCGAGGGGATGCGCGGCGCCGACCTGATCATCGCCGTCAACACCGACCCCCGGGCACCGATCTTCTCGGTCGCGCACTACGGTGCCGTGGCGGACCTGCTCGACGTCGCCCAGGCGCTGACCCGCCGGCTGGCCGGCTGAGACCGCCTGCCGGATGCTCGACCAGACCGTCAGCCGCGAGGTCTTCGAGGGGCTTTCCGCCACCGGCGAGCTCCTGTTCTACCTCGCTTCGGCGGTCGCCACGCTCGTGTTCCTGGTCGGCACCGGCCTCAAGTTCCGCAAGTATGCCCACGGGCGGCGCGAGGACCGGATCGGTGACCGGGCGGGGTTCCTCCGCGGGCTGCTGCGCGGGTCGGCCGAGGTGGCCGCGAACTCGACCGTCCGCAAGCGCGACACGTATGCGGGCGTCGCCCATGCGGCGATCATGTGGGGCTTCATCGTCCTGTTCATCGGGACGGCGATCCTGACCATCGACACCGACATCATCCCGTTCGTGGCCCCGGACGCGCACTTCTTCTGGGGCGCGTTCTACATCGGCTACTCCGTGGTCCTCGACGTGCTGGGGCTCGCGATGCTGATGGGCATCGGGGCGATGGCCTGGCGGCGCCTCCGCTTCCACAAGCCGCAGCTGGACTACCGGCGCGTCGACATCTCCCCCGCCACCACCGACCGGCGCGGCTTCGTCGCGGGCGACTGGATCTTCCTGGGCTGGCTGGCGCTGCTCGGCGTGTCCGGCTTCATGCTCGAGGCGTTCCGGATCGTCGCCCACGACTTCCCGTGGTTCGAGGTGTGGTCACCGGTCGGCTGGGTCCTCGGCAGCCTGATGGCGACGGTCGGCCTGTCGGCCGCCACCGCCGAGACGGCCCGGATGACCCTCTGGTGGTCGCACGCCGCGATCGCGCTCGCGTTCGTGGCCTGGATCCCGTTCTCGAAGGCCGTCCACATGCTGGCCGACCCGGTGAACCTCGGTCTACGGTCCCCGCTGGCCGGACGCCGGTTGCCGGTCCTGCCCTCCATCGCCACGGCGGACGGCCACATCGGCCTGCGGGACACCTTCGACCTGACCTGGAAGCAGCTGGTCGACGCCGACGCCTGCACGAAGTGCGGCCGCTGTCACGCCGCCTGCCCGGCGGTGGCGTCGGGGGCACCGCTGTCGCCGCGCGACCTCGTGCTCGACCTGCGCCAGCAGGTCGACGCGGAGTGGGCGATCCTCGCGCCGCTCCACGAGCGCCGCTCCGACCGCGAGTACGGGCTCGCCGCTCCCGGCGGGAACGGCCACGCCGGCGGCAATGGCCACGCCGGCGGCAACGGCACCGACGGTGGCAGCGGCCCTGGGGTGGGCGCCCAGGCTCCGGGCGGCGGCCTGCTCGCGGGCGGCCTGATCAGCGCGGCGACGCTGTGGTCGTGCACGACCTGTCTCGCCTGTGTCGAAGCCTGCCCGGTGGGCATCGAGCACGTGCCGACGATCGTCGGCATGCGTCGCTCGCTGGTCGACCAGGGCCTGGTCGAGCCGGGCCTCCAGGCGGCGTTCACGAGCCTCGCCAAGCAGGGCAACTCCTTCGGCCAGTCGGGGAGGACGCGCGGCCGCTGGACCGAGGGCCTGCCGACGCCGATCGTCGACGCACGGCGGCAGGACGTGGACTGGCTGTGGTTCGTGGGCGACTTCGCGTCGTTCGATGCGCGGGTACAGGAGGCCACCCGGCTGGTCGCCCGCGTGTTCCAGGCCGCGGACGTCGACTTCGGGATCCTGTACGAGGGAGAGCGCAACGCCGGCAACGACATCCGGCGGGCCGGGGAGGAGGGCCTGTTCGAGCTGCTCGCCGAGCACAACATCGGCCAGCTGTCGAAGGCCCGGTTCCGACGCATCGTGACCACCGATCCGCACACCCTCAACACGCTACGGTTCGAGTACCCGCAACTCGGCGGCAGCTATGAGGTCTGGCACTACTCGCAGCTGCTCGCCGCGCTGTTCGACTACGGCCACCTGGCGACGCGCCGACGCGTGGACCGGCGGGTGACCTACCACGACCCGTGCTACCTGGCGCGCTATGCCGAGGTGACCCGGGCGCCCCGCGAGGTCCTGGTCGCCATCGGTGCCCGGCTGGTCGAGATGCCGCGCAACGGCGCCAACACGTTCTGCTGCGGCGCGGGGGGCGGGCGTGTCTGGATGGACGACAGTGGACTCGCCGAACGTCCATCCGAGCAGCGGATCCGCGAAGCCGTGGCGCTCGGCGGCATCGTCGACTTCGTGACCGCCTGCCCCAAGGACCTCACGATGTACACGGCGGCGGCCAAGGCGACCGGCAACGGGGACTCGCTGGTGGTCGCGGACCTGATCGAGCTGGTCGCCGCGGCCATCGACCTCGAGCCGATCACGGCGGAGGGCGGTGACGGGCCGACCGGTGCGGCAGGCCTCGCCGCGGCGGCGCATGGCGAGATGGCGGCGCTGACCGCGACCACCGGGCGAGGCGACGCGTGAGTGCGCCGCGCGGGCCGCGACCGGACGACGGCGCTCTGGTCGGTGCCCTGTCTGCCGGGCTGGGTGCCTGGATCGCGCAGGCGATGCGGGCGGAGGACCGTCTCGCGACGTTCGCATTCCGCGAGGGCGGCCCCCGGGTCGACCTGCCGGCACCGACCAGCCTGCGGTTCTTCATCGGGCGCCTGCTCGGTGCCGCCGGGGACCCGGCCACCCTGCGGCTGCTGGAGGCCACCCGGGACGGCGCCGTGCCGATGGCGGAGCTGCTGCGGCGCGACGACCTGGGGGTCGAACGCGGTGACCGGGTCGCCCTGGCCGAGCGGATCGCCGACGCGGCGTCCGGCGGGCTGGTGGGTCGTGAGCTCGAGGGGGACCGCGTCGCGTGTACGCCGCTGGGCACGGCGCTGCTCGACCTCGTCGAGGCGCTGGAGGCGGGCGTCAGCTCGGCCGGCGGGATACCGGCCGGCGGGACACCGGCCGGGGTGGGCGAGCGATGAACTGCCCGTACTGCGAGGTCGAGGGCGGGCGCCGGGACATCCACGCCCACCTCTGGGCCGCGCACCCCGACCTGGTCCGGACGTTCAGGGACGAGGTCAAGGGGACGCTCAAGTTCGCGCTCGACTGCCCGTTCTGCGATGAGGGGCTGGAACGGGTCGCCAACCCCCGCGGCCGCGAGCCCGGGTTCCTCGAGGAGTTCCGGCGCGAGATCGCGCTCGTGTCGTTCGACCTGCTCCTCTACCATCTTCAGGCGTCCCATGCCGAGCGGGTCGGGCTCCAGCCCATCGCGGTCGAGGAGCCGGCCACAGGAGGGACACCATGACCCAGGTCCGAGGCTGCGAGCTCCCCGAGGAGCTCTACTACTGGATCGAGAAGCACGTCTGGGTGCGAGACGAGGGTGACGACGTCCTGACCGTGGGCATCACGGACCCCGCCCAGCAACTCGCGGCCCGGGTCGTGGCGGTGACGGTCAAGAAGGTCGGCAAGGTCCTCGAGCGCGGCCAGAGCGTGGCCACGGTCGAGAGCGGCAAATGGGTCGGACCCGTGCCGATGCCGGTCAACGGCGAGGTCATCGCCGTCAACGAGGCGCTGGCGACCGACCCGACGCTGGTCAACAGCGATCCCTATGGCACCGGCTGGATCGCCCGCATCAAGGCCACGGTCTGGTCCGTCCAGCGACCCGAGCTGGTCACCGGGGCGCACGGGGTCCACGAATACGGGGCGTACCTGGAGTCCGAGGGGATCAGCTGCGGATGACCGTCTACCGAGGCTGTGAGGTGCCCGAGGAGCTGTGGTACGACGTGCCGCGCGACGTGTGGATCCGACCCGCGGACGACGGAACCATCATCCTCGGGATGACCGACCTCGCGCAGTCCCGGGCGGGCAAGCTGCTGCACATCCTGTTCAAGAAGCCCGGTCGCCACCTGGACGCGGGCCAGAGCGCCGCGACGGTCGAGACGGCGAAGTGGGCCGGCCCGTTTTCGACACCCGTCGCCGGCACGGTGACGGCGACGAACGAGGCCGCGTTCGGGGCGGACATCCTGGTCGCCAACCGCGATCCGTACCGGGCGGGTTGGCTGGTCCGGCTGGAGCCGGATGCGTGGGACCCGGTCGCGGCGGGTCTGGTCACCGGAGCCGAGGCGACCGCCCATTACGAGGCGCGCATCGATGAGCTGGGCATCTCCTGCTTCCGGTGCGCGGACTGATGACCGCCATTCAGCGGACCGATCTCCAGGGGAGGATCCGAGCATGACGACCGACGGCCAATCCGGACCGATCCGCCTCCTCGATCTCGGCTCCCTCCCGCCGCTGCGGTCGCAGACCATCTTCCACGCGGTCGGCTACGCGATGGGCGAGGGATCGCCGGACACGATCATGCTCGTGTCGCCCGACGCACCGTACGTCTCGATCGGCCGGCACCAGGACGCTGATCGCGAGGTCGACCTGGGGACGTGCGCCCGGCTGGGCTTCCCGGTCATCCGCCGCGAGATCGGGGGGGGTGCCGTCTATCTCGACGGCAACCAGCTGTTCACGCAGTGGATCTTCGACGCGGCGCGCCTGCCGGCGACCGTCGAGGCGCGGTTCGCGCTCTATTGCGACACGCTCGTCCAGACCTACCGGGGCCTCGGGATCGCCGCCGAGTACCGGCCCGTCAACGACATCCAGGTTGCGGGTCGCAAGATCGGCGGCACGGGGGCCGCCCGCATGGATCGCGCCGAGGTCGTCGTCGGCAGCCTCATGTTCGACTTCGACGTGGACACCATGGCGCAGGTGCTCAAGGTCCCCTCGGAGAAGTTCCGGGACAAGGTCCATCAGACGCTGGCCGAGTACATGACCACGATGCGCCGTGAGCTTGGCGCGCCACCGCCACGGGAGACGGTGGTCGCCCGCTATATCGCCGCCTGCTCGGAGGCCCTCGGGCGTCCGATCGAGCCCGGAGCGCTCCGCCCCGACGAGGTGGCGCTCGCCGAGCGCCTGGACGAGCGGTTCGCATCGGCCGACTGGCTCCACGAGGCCGGCGGTCTCCGCCGCCACGGGGTCAGGATCCACGAGGACGTGCGCGTCGCGGAGGGAGCCCACAAGGCACCGGGCGGGCTCATCCGGGCCATCGTCGTGGTTCGCGAGGACCACATCGACGGCATCGCGTTCAGCGGCGACTTCACCGTGGAGCCGTCCACGGTGCCGGTCGAGCTCGGGGAGGCGCTGATCGGCTCGACGCTCGGCGAGGCGGACCTGCTCGCGCGCGTCAAGGGCTACTGCCAACGGGTCCAGGTGGAGGCGCCAGGCGTCGAGCCGGGTGATTGGGTCGCGGCCGTCATGAAGGCGACCGCCGTCGAGCTTCCGGCATGAGCCGGGGAAGGGAGCGTCCTGTCATGGTGGAGTCAATGGATCGCGCGACCGGCGCGGTCAGCGACCTCGATGCCCTCATTCGTGACCGCGTCGACAGCATGGTCACCGCGCGGGTCGACGAGGTCCTCGCGCTCCGGGCGGCCGAGCAGGCGACGAAGCCCAAGAAGCTCGCGATCATCGCGACCAAGGGCACGCTCGACTGGGCGTACCCACCCCTGATCCTGGCGACGACGGCAGCGACGCTCGGCTGGGAGGCCGGGATCTTCTTCACGTTCTACGGCCTGGGCATCCTCAAGAAGGACCGCAAGCTCGAGGTCGGCACGACCGGCAACCCCGCGATGCCGATGCCGGTCCCGATGCCCCAGCTCCTGACCGCCCTGCCCGGCATGACCCCCATGGCCTCGGCGATGATGAAGCGCCAGTTCAAGGACCACGGCGTTGCCTCGATCGATGAGCTGATCGACGTCGCGCGGGAGCTGGGCGTCAAGCTCCAGCCCTGCGGGATGACGATGGACGTGTTCGGCTACAAGGAGTCGGAGTTCATCGACGGCGTCGAGCCCGCGTGCGGGGCGACGGCGTTTCTCGACTGGGCGGCCGACGCCGACGTCACGCTGTTCATCTGAGAGCGGGGTCCATGACACGCCGGGCGATCGTGTGGTGACGGCCTCGAGCGGGGCTGTCGATGGCGTCCTCACCACGCCCGTGGCCATGCCGGCCGACCGGTTCGCCACGGGCGTCGTCGAGCGGTCGTCGCGCTGGATCAAGGTCATCGACCAGACCCGGTGCATCGGCTGCCACGCCTGTACGACCGCCTGCAAGTCGGAGAACGAGGTCCCGCTCGGCGTCACCCGCACCTTCGTCAAGGCGGTCGACGTCGGCGTCTTCCCCCAGGCCCGCCGCGTGTTCCAGGTCACCCGCTGCAACCAGTGCACCGATGCGCCGTGCGTGGCGGCTTGTCCGACCGCGGCGATGTTCCGGCGGGCCGATGGCATCGTGGACTTCGACAAGTCGGCCTGCATCGGCTGCAAGGCGTGCATCGCCGCCTGCCCGTACGACGCGATCTTCATCAACCCCGAGGACCACTCGGCCGAGAAGTGCAACCTGTGCGCGCACCGGATCGACGGCGGCCTCGAGCCCGCCTGCGTCGTCGTCTGCCCGACCCAGGCGATCCTGGTGGGCGACCTCCACGACCCCACATCGCGGGTCGCTGCGATCGTCGAGCGCGACGCCGTCGCCGTGCGACGGCCGGAGAAGGAGACGAGACCGGGGCTGTTCTACCGCGGTGCCCACCAGGCAGTCATCGACCCGCTCGCCGCGCGGCGCCCGGCCGGCCCCACCCTGATGTGGAGCGAGCGCCCTTCCGGCGGCCACCTCGTGGAG
>MGOE01000062.1:8473-9744 GCA_001797035.1 Chloroflexi bacterium RBG_16_72_14 | reverse complement strand
CGTCCGCGACCGCCCTCGGGACGCCGACGAGCAGCGCGGCCGCCGTGCTGGCCTACGACATCACCCATCGCGCGCCGTGGGACTGGCGCGTCAGCACGTACACCTGGACCAAGGGCATCGCCGCCGGGGCCTACCTCGTGCCGCTGATGCTCGTGCTGGCCGGTGTCGTCCCGGCGTCGAGCCCGCTGTGGGTCTGGATGGCACCGATCGTCGGCGGTGCCTTCCTCGCGCTGACCGGGCTCCTGCTCCTCGCGGACCTCGAGCACCCGGCACGGTTCGTGTTCATCTTCCTGCGGCCCCAGTGGCGGAGCTGGCTCGCGCGGGGCGCCGTGTTCATCACGGGCTTCGCACTCGTGCTCGTGGCGCACTTCCTGGCCAGCCTGGCGGGCCTGGCTGCCCACGGGCTCGCTGACACGGCGGCGACGGCCGCCACGCTCCTGGCCCTGGCAGGGCTCCCACTTGGGCTCCTCGCCGCCGTCTACACCGCCTGGCTGTTCGCCCAGGCGCGGGCGCGCGACCTGTGGCAGGACCCGCTGCTGCCCGCGCAGCTCCTCGTCTCGACCGCGGCCGCCGGGACCGTCGCCGCGCTGGTCGCCGCGACCTGGCTCGAGCCGGCGGCAACCGGGACGCTGGCTGCCTTGCTGGCGGTGACGGCCACGGCCCATCTCGTGCTCGTCGCCGGCAGCACGACGCTCGGGCACCCGACCGCCCATGCGAGGCTCGCCAGCCGCGAGATGACCCGGGGCCGGTACGCCACCTACTTCCGGGTCGGTCTGGTGCTGGTCGCGGCCGGGTTGCTGGCGCCGCTGGCCGGGGGCCTGTCACCGGTCCTCGCACTCGCGGTGCTGGCGGGCTTGCTGGCCCACGAGCACGCCTATGTTCAGGCCGGCCAGTCGGTGCCCCTGGCATGAGTGGGGAGGGATCCGTGGAACGTCTCGAGGCGATTGCAGCTCGCGTCAGCGCGGCCCGCGCCGAGACCGAGGCGCGAGGTGAGACGTTCTATCCGGGGGCCTCGCGGATCCACCTGGCGGCGTTCCCGCCCAAGGAGCGCTGGGATGACTGGGTGGAGCTCGACTCCCGTGCCTGGCCCGAGCGCCGCGAGCGCCGCTACATGCTCGTCCCGACGACCTGCTTCAACTGCGAGTCGGCGTGCGGCCTGCTGGCGTACGTCGACCGGGACACGCTCCAGGTCCGCAAGTTCGAGGGCAACCCGGAGCACCCAGGTTCCCGCGGTCGGAACTGCGCCAAGGGCCCGGCGACGCTCAACCAGG
>MGOE01000062.1:0-8453 GCA_001797035.1 Chloroflexi bacterium RBG_16_72_14 | reverse complement strand
CTCGCGCCGCTGCGGCGTGTCGGGCCGCGGGGGGGCGGCCGATGGGAGCCGGTCAGCTGGGACGACGCGCTCGACGACATCGCGGCGCGGATCCGCCGGGCGATCACCGAGGGCCGGCCGAACGAGGTCATGTACCACGTCGGCCGGCCGGGCGAGGATGGCTTCACCGAGCGTGTCCTCGCGTCCTGGGGGGTCGACGGCCACAACTCGCACACCAACGTCTGCTCGTCGGGCGGCAGGGCCGGCTACCACTTCTGGATGGGCATCGACCGGCCGAGCCCCGACCACGCCAACGCCGAGGTCATCCTGCTGATCAGCGCCCACCTCGAATCGGGCCACTACTTCAATCCCCACGCCCAGCGGATCATCGAGGCTCGGCAGGAGGGCGCGAAGCTGGTCGTGTTCGACACCCGGCTGTCCAACACGGCCACCCACGCCGACCACTGGCTGTCGCCGTGGCCGGGCTCCGAGCCGGCGATCCTCCTCGCGATCGCCAACCACCTGGTCGCGACCGGCCGCTACAACCGCGAGTTCGTACAGCGGTGGTGGAACTGGCACGACTACCTCGCTGTCACCGATCCGGGCGCAGAGCCCACGTTCGAGCGGTTCGAGGCGCGACTCCGGGAGCTGTACATCGACTACACCTTCGAGTACGCGGCGGCCGAGTCCGGCGTCGAGGCGTCGATCATCGCCCAGGTCGCGGACCTGGTGGCCGGCGCGGGGACGCGACTGTCGTCGCACACGTGGCGGTCCGCGGCCGCCGGCAACCTCGGCGGCTGGCAGGTGTCACGCTGCCTGTTCCTGCTCAACGCCCTGACCGGCGCGGTGGCCACACCCGGCGGCACGTACCCCAATGCCTGGAACAAGTTCGTGCCACCGCCGATGCACGTGCCGCCGCACCCGCGGACCTGGAACGACCTGACGTGGCCTCCCGAGTACCCGCTCGCGCTGATGGAGCTGTCGTTCCTGCTGCCGCACTTCCTCAACGAGGGCCGCGGCAAGCTCGACGTGTACTTCACCCGCGTCTACAACCCGGTGTGGACCAACCCCGACGGCTTCTCGTGGATCGAGGCGCTGACCGATGAGTCGCGCGTCGGGCTGCACGTCGCGCTCACGCCCACCTGGAACGAGACCGCGTTCTTCGCCGACTACGTGCTGCCCATGGGCCTCGGTTCCGAGCGCCACGATCTGCACAGCTACGAGCAGTACGACGGCCAGTGGATCGGGTTCCGGCAGCCCGTGCTCCGGGCGGCCCGGGAGCGGACGGGCGACGTCGTCACGGATACCCGCGAGGTGAACCCGGGCGAGGTCTGGGAGGAGAACGAGTTCTGGATCGAGCTGTCGTGGCGGATCGATCCCGATGGCGCGCTCGGCATCCGCCGGTTCCACGAGTCGAAGGCTCGCCCCGGCGAGCGGCTGGGCGTCGACGAGTACTACGGCTGGATCTTCGACCACTCGGTGCCCGGGCTGCCCGAGCGAGCGGCGGCGGAGGGGCTGCGCCCCCTCGCGTTCATGCGCCGCTACGGCGCGTTCGAGGTGCGGCGAGGCATCGGCCCCCTGCACGAAGCGGAGGTCCCTGCGGACGAGCTCGCCGACCTGCGCGTCGACCCCTCAGGGCGGGTCTACACGAGCGCGGCCCGGCCGGCGCCGGTCAATCTCGCCCCGACCGGATCGCCCGAGCCTGCCGCGGACGGGCGGCGCCCGGTGGGCGTGCTCGTCGACGGCGTCGTCCGGCGCGGCTTCCCGACGCCCTCGGGCCGGCTCGAGTTCTTCTCGCGTACCGTCCACGATTGGGGTTGGCCGGAGCTGGCGCTCCCGACCTACGTTCGCAGCCACGTTCACCCGGCGGCCCTCGCACCCGACGAGATGGTCCTCATCTCGACCTTCCGGCTGCCGGTGCAGATCCACACGCGCGGCGGCAACGCGAAGTGGCTGGACGAGATCGCCCACACGAACCCGCTGTGGATCCATCCCCGCGACGCGGGCCGGTTGGGCATCGGCGAGGGTGACCTCGTCCGCGTCGAGACCGAGATCGGCCACTTCGTGGTGAAGGCCTGGGTCACCGAGGGCATTCGGCCCGGCGTGGTCGCATGCAGTCACCACATGGGCCGCTGGAAGCTCGGCGCGACCGGCCAGCGCCAGGTCATGGCGACGGTGGCGCTCGACCATGACGGGGATCGCTGGGGCATGCGCCGCACGGCCGGCGGCGGCCCGTTCGACAGCGCCGACCCGGACACCGCGCGGATCTGGTGGACGGATGTCGGGGTGCACCAGAACCTGACCTTCCCGGTCCATCCGGACCCGGTGTCGGGGCAGCACTGCTGGCATCAGGCGGTCCGTGTGCGGCGAGCCGAACGTGGCGACGCAGATGGCGACATCGCGGTCGACACGGCGAAGTCGCGAGAGGTGTATCGACGCTGGCTGGCCATGACCCGGCCGGCGAGCCAGGTCTCGCCCGACGGGTCGCGGCGGCCGTACTGGCTGATGCGCCCGCTCAAGCCCTCCCGCGAGGTGTACGACCTCCCGGCCGGTGACGCGTCGCCCGCCGCCGCAGACGACTAGCCCCGTGCCGAGCGCGGACACGGACCCGTCGCACCGACCCTCGCCCGGCCCGCGTGCGAGGGGCGTCGCGAGGCCGAGCGGCCGGGACGTCGTGGCCGGCATCACGGTCGCGCTCGTGCTCGTGCCCCAGTCGCTCGCCTACGCGGTGATCGCGGGGCTGCCGCCGCAGCGCGGGATCCTGGCCTCCATCCTGCCACCCGTGGTGGGCGGCACGCTCGGCTCGTCGAGGTACCTGCAGACCGGGCCGACGGCCATCACGGCCCTGCTGACCTTCGGGGCCCTGTCGGCGGTTGCGCAACCGGGCACGACGGCGTACGTCACCCTCGCCGTCGTCCTGGCGCTGCTGGTCGGCGCGGCCCGCGTCGCCGTCGGGCTCCTGCGCGTCGGGGGGATCGCCTACCTGATGTCGCAGACCGTCGTCGTGGGGTTCACGACCGGAGCCGCGCTGCTGATCATCGCCGCCCAGCTGCCGGCGGCTCTCGGCACATCCGGCCCGCATGCCAACCCGCTCCTGTCGGCGGCCGCCGTCCTGGCCGATCCGGCGAGCTGGAGCCCGGTCGCGGCCGCCATCACCGCGGTCGTGATCGTCGTCGTGCTGGTCGCGCGGCGGATCAGCCCGCTCGCCCCCGGCGCGCTGGCGGCGCTGGTCGCCGCGACGGCGGCCTCGGGCCTCGCCGGTTACGCCGGCCCGACCCTTGGCCGGCTGTCGCTCGACGACATGTTCGCGTTCGAGGTCGACCCGGCGGCGTTGCCGTGGCTCGTCGTGCCGGCCGTCGTCATCGCGCTCGTCGGCTTCGCCGAGCCGGCCGCCATCGCGCGCCGCTACGCCGCGGCCGACCGCGAGCCATGGGACCCCAACCGCGAGTTCATCGCCCAGGGCGCAGCGAACGTCGCATCCGCCGTATCGGGCGGCTTCCCGGTCGGCGGCTCGTTCTCGCGGACCGCCCTGGGCCGCCAGGCGGGTGCACGAACCGCGCTGGCACCGGCCGCGACCAGCGTCGCTGTCCTGCTCACGCTGCCGTTCCTCGGTCTGCTCGAGGCACTGCCCGTCGCTGCCCTGGCCGGCGTGGTCATCGTCGCGGTCGGGCCACTGGTCGACCCGAGGCCCATGCTGCACTACCGCTCCCTGTCGGGCGTGCAGTTCGGGGTCGCGCTGGTGACCTTCCTCGCCACCGTCGGCTTCGCGCCGCACGTCGAGTACGGCGTCATGATCGGCATCGGCATGGGCATTGCGGTCCACCTCTGGCGCGAGGGCCGGATCCACAGCCACGCGTGGATCGAGGGCGACGTGCTCCACGTCCGGCCGCACGGCGTCCTGTACTTCGGCTCGGCGCCGCAGCTCGAAGGGCTGCTCCTCGTGCATCTCAGCCGTCACCCCGATGCCGGCCGCCTGGCGATCCACCTCGGCGGTCTCGGCCGGATCGACCTCACGGGGGCGCTCGCGCTGGAGCAGATCCTCCTCGACATCCGCGAGGCGGGCCTGCAGGTCGAGATCCGTGACGTGCCCGAGCAGACCAGGCGCATCGCCGGGCGCGTGCTCGAGCGCACGTTCGACATCGAGCCATCGCCCGGGCAGGACGGTCATCCCGATGCCCGGCCGGCACAGGCTCCGAGCGAACCGTCGACCGTCGGGGACCCGGTGCACTCCGGCACGGATCGATGGTGACACCCCGGGCCGACCTGTTTCGGGCCCTGGCCACCCTCGGCGAGCCGCCCCAGGCGGGCCACGCCGCGATCGCCGAGGCGCTGGGTCTCGGCGGCCCACCCGACCCTGAGCACTACGCGGCGGTCTTCCTGTTCGGCGCGTTCCCGTACGCGTCCGTGTACGTGGGCGCGGAAGGGATGCTCGGGGGTGAGGCGCGAGACCGGGTGGCAGGCTTCTGGCGGGCGCTCGGGCTGGTCCCACCGCCGGAGCCTGATCACGTCGCGGCCCTGCTCGGGCTGTACGCGGCCATGATCGAGCGCGAGGACCACGCCGCCGGCGACGGCGATCTCGCCGAGGCTGCCGTGCGCTCCACCGCAGCGCTCCTGTGGGAGCACCTGCTGTCGTGGACCCCGCCGTTCCTGGACAAGGTGGCCGAGCTCGGGCGCCCGTTCTACGCCGACTGGGCGGTGCTCCTGCGACAGGCCCTCGAAGCCGAGGCGCGGGCGACCGGCGTGCCACCGGTGTTGCCCCTCCACCTGCGCACGGCGCTGGGGCTGCCGGACGGCCACGCGGCTGGCGAGGCGTGGATGGCCGCGATCCTGGCGCCCGTCCGGAGCGGCCTCGTCCTGACGCGCTGGGACCTGCGCCGCACCGCGGTCGACCTCGGCATGGGCTCGAGAGTCGGCGAGCGCGCGTTCATGCTCCGGTCACTCTTCGAGCAGGATCCGCGTGCAGTCGCGGACTGGCTCGCCGGCGAAGCTCGGCGCACCGCGGTGCGCCACCAGGCATGGGAGGCCGCCCTGGGTCCGGTCGGGGCCTTCTGGCGACGGCGCGCGGAGGCCTGCGAGCTCGCCCTCCGCACCGCGGCGTGATGGGCCCGGCGCGGGCCGACGCGGCTGGTCAGAGCCGACGCTGTTGACCAGCTGGCCGGTCCCGTGCCGGTACGCGTCGATGTGGGCGCCGAGCCGAGGCAGTCGGACGAGTGCAGGTGCGACTCGCGCGCGGATCGCGCGTCCCCGTGGGCGGACGTGGGTGTCGTCGAGCCGGTCGGGGGGATGGGAAGGGGCTTCGCGAGCGGCTTCGGCCTACCCGTCCCGCGACCTGCTCATCTCTCGGTGGCAGACTGCGCCAGCTCCACACGCTGGAGTAGGAAGGCGCGCTCGGCATCGGCCCCTGCCAAGGTCGCCGCGCGTGCGTAGGCGAGGGCAGCCTCGTCGAGACGCCCGAGCCGTCGAAGGAGATCGGCCCTGGTGGCGTGGAAGAGGTGGTACCCGTCGAGGTCAAGGTCGTCGATGATCGCCAAGGCCGCCTCCGGACCTTGGACCTCGGCCAATGCGATTGCGCGGTTCATGGCGACGACCTGCGTCGGTGCCAGCGCCAGGAGCTGGTCGTACAGGGCGAGGATCTGGCTCCAATCGGTGGACTCGATCGACGCGGCGTCGGCATGCACGGCGTTGATCGCGGCCTGGATCTGGTAGGGACCTGGCTGGTTCCGGCGAAGGCAGGCGCGGACGATCGCCATGCCCTCCTCGATCATCGTCCGGTCCCACATCGCGCGGTCCTGATCGCGGAGCAGGATCAGCGAACCGTCTCGAGCGAACCGGACCGCCCACCTCGACTCGGTCAACAGGAGGAGCGCGAGCAGCCCCGCGACCTCGGCCTCATCCGGCATCAAGTTGGCGAGGATCCGAGCCAGCCGGATGCCCTCATGGCGCAGGTCGTCGCCGGACGGTCCGCCGGTGCCCGCGTTGTACGTCAGGTACAGCACGGCGAGGACCGGACGGAGCCGCTCGGGCAGTTCGGCCTCGGAAGGCACGCGGTACGGGATGTTCGCTGCCTTGATTTTGTGCTTGGCGCGGACGAGCCGCTTGGCCATCGTCGGCTCGGCGACCAGGAACGCCCGAGCGACCTCACCTGTTGTCAGGCCGCCGAGGAGCCGCAACGTCAACCCGACCTGAGCCTCGACCGAGAGGGCCGGGTGGCAGCAGGTGAAGATGAGGCGGAGCCGGTCATCCTGCACGGGCCCAACCTCCCCTGGCGACGCGTCGTCGGATCGATCCACCGGCAGCGCCAACCGGCTGAGTTCGCGACCTCGCGCCTCGCGTCGGAGGTGATCGATCGCACGATTGCGCGCGGTCGTCGTGATCCACCCGCCCGGGTTCGGTGGCAGGCCATCAACCGGCCACCGCCGAAGGGCGAGCGCGAAGGCCTCCTGGACCGCGTCCTCGGCGACGTCGATGTCGCCGAAGATCCGGATCAACGTGGCCACTGACCGACCGGACTCCTCGCGGAAGATCCGGCCGATCAATGCGCCATCGACGATGGGCAAGGATCAGCCGCCGGCCGTATCCGCGAACGGCCACACCTCGATCGGCGCCGAGATCGTGCGCGTGACCTTTGCCGCCCAGCCCAGCGCCGCGTCCAGATCCGCCGTCTCGATGATGTAGAAGCCGCCCAGGTGCTCCCTGGCCTCGACGAACGGGCCATCCGTCGTCAGGATCTCGCCGCCAGACTCACGGACGACGGTCGCGGTGTCGGCGTCGTGCAAGCGGCCGGAGAAGACCCAGGCGCCGGCCGACTTCATCTCCGCCTCCAGGGCTTGGATCTCCGCCCAGGAATGCTGCATCTGCTCGTCGGTCATTGGCTCGCGGGCCTGACCGTCGACGGTGTGGGCGGAGAGCAGGTAACGGGGCATCGCTTGTTCCTCGTGGTGGCTGGCCGGTCCAGCCTCTCACCTCTCGACGAACGGCGCCCGGCCGGATGGACAGGGACCCGGTCGATCGCGAACGTTCGTTTGCGAGGGCTCGGCGAACCAGTCTCGAGCGTCAGGTGCCCGAGTCCAGCCTGCCTGATCTGCATCGCACGGCAACAACGCAACGGCTTGTAGATCGAGTCGTCCAGTTCCGACGGTGAACCGGCCGGGTGCTGCGGGGGAAGGTGCTGCTCGACGTTACGGGACGCCCTACGTCGTGTTCTTCACCGAGCTGAACCTGTCGTTGTAGGCGTCGCCGACGTAGGTCACCCAGGTGTTGCAGCAGAACGAGTACTGGAAGCCCAGGTAGGAGTTGTGCTCGTGGAAGCGCCCGCTCTGGCTGTTGAGTGCCTTGAACGAGCTGATCCTGTCCTGCCAGCCGATCACGCCGAGGTCCGGATAGTCCTGCGAGAGGTAGGCTGAGGCGCCGGTGTAGCCGCCATCGACATACACGCGGACGTAGGTAATGCCCGTGACCGCGGCCGCCAGCGGATCGGCCTCCAGGGCGCTGACGGCCGCGTCAAGCTCGCCCTCGGTCAAGTAGCAGTGGATGCGCGGGAACTCGAAGTCGTGGCAGTAGTACCCTCCTACCTGCTTCGGGGCAATCGGGCGTCCGTCGAGATCGGCGACGATGTCGGCGCCCGACACGGCCGGGGGCCAGCCCGCGAGCGCACCCAACGCAACCAGGCCGACCACGACGAGGCTCCACCGCGACCGTGCATGCATTCGCGTCCCTCTCAAGTCGGACTTGGCGAGGAACGACGCTATGAGGCCGGTGCCTGGCGAACCAGCGGAGGGTACCCGCGGAGGCCCATCGGGTTCTCCCTACTCGGCGGGCCAGATGGCGGCGCGCATGATCGCGCGCACGAGGCTGGCGATCCTCGCCGGCGCACTGCTCGTCACGGGGCTCGGGGTTGGGATGACGATGACCGACTCGCCGTCGCTGGGAGTAGAGCCGGATGCTCCCGGAGGGGTCGTCCAGCACGTGCTGCCGGGTGGCCCAGCCTGGCGCCACGGCATCCGCGAGGGCCAGCTCGTCGTGGAACTCGACGACACCGACGCCGACACGTTGACCCTCGTGACGTCACTGGGTGGGACCGTCGGCTACTCCACCAACGTGCCGGGATACCGGCTCGAGCTCGCTGGCGCCCGGCCAGTCGGCGTGCTGGGTGTGGTGCTCGCGCTGGTCGCGCTGGCGCTGTTCCGCTGGCGGTGGGCCCTCGCGATCGCGGTCGCGGTCGTCGCTGCCGTGATCGGGGCTGAGGTGGCGCTGCTCTCGAGCGACCCGCTCCTCTCGTCAGCCGCGGCCGTCAGCGCGTCCGCCATCGCGGTCGCCGCGCTCGTCACGTCGAGGCGGAACCGGGGGATCGTGCTGCTGGGCGCGGTGACGGGCGTGATCGGGCTCGCCTGGGTAGTTGCCCGCTTCGCGGTGCCCGCCGCGTTCGAACCGGCTGACGTGGCCAGGCGATCGAACCGGCTGACGTGGCCAGGCGA
>MGOE01000061.1:5385-5468 GCA_001797035.1 Chloroflexi bacterium RBG_16_72_14 | reverse complement strand
CCTCATCGCACTCACATCGTCCGGGCAGCCGCCGCTCGCGGTCAAGGTGCCGTTCATCCCGACTCGGGTGTGGCGAGGTGCCA
>MGOE01000061.1:3881-5370 GCA_001797035.1 Chloroflexi bacterium RBG_16_72_14 | reverse complement strand
GTCACCTCACCCGAGGGCGCCGTCAGGAGGAGGGCGCGGTCTCGCTGAGGCGGCCATCCTGGTTGGCGTAGTCCCAGGCGTCGATGGCCGGCGGCTCCAGGCCCAGTGTTGTCAGGGCGGTGCAAACCTGGCTCCGATGGTCGGTCCCGTGGTGCAGCGCCTGCGTGAGCCGGATGCCGAGCGGGGCGTGGCTCTCGGACCCGTCGTCGCGGTGCCGGATGACGGTGGCTTCGGGGTCGAGGTCCTCGGCGATGAGCGACGCCCAGGCGGGGCCGTTGGCCTCCATCACCGCCCGCAGCTCGCGGAGGTCCATCCGGTCCTCCTCGATCTCGGCGACGCGTCCGCCGGACAGCACGAACAGGTAGGAGGCGTCCGCGCCGACGAGGTGGCGCATCGTGTCGAGGATCGAGCCGTACGTCCCCGGCACGCTCGTCTCCAGCTGCGCCGGCTCCAGGGCCAGGCACGAATCGATCAACCGCAGCGTCGCCCACACGTGGTGGCCGAACGCGTCGCCAAGCAATGGTCTGCTCATTGGCGCACCCTACCACCGCGCTCCAGCGCCGGTCGCTCGAGCACCCGGGCACGCGGATCCGGCCAGGCCGAGCCCTCATAGCCACGGAGTCAGCGCGCAGGTGACCGCAACACGCCGGGGCCCGCCGGCCAGGATGCCCAAGCGGGCCAGACGGGCCGCGAGCCGAACTGAATCGCGGGTAAACGCCGCGCCGCCGGCAACGCCGGGCGCGGGTGGTCGGTCAGCCGCCGGAGTCCAGCGCCAGCTCCAGCTCCAGCTCGTCGCGCAGCGGGATCCCGTGGTCGCCGATCTCCGGGATGGACGGCTTGAGCAGCCGGCGACTGCGATCGACCGCGCCCGGATGGAGCCGGGCCAACCGGAAGCCGCGCCGCTGGTAGAAGCGCAGCGCATCGGTGTTGTCGTTGGTCGTGATCAGCCACATCCGCCGGCACTCGAGGGATGCCGCCAGCCGCCGCGCCCCGTCCAGCAGCGCCGTCCCCGTCCCTCGCCAGGGCTCCAGGACGTGAAGCGTCAGCACCTCGAATGAGTCGGCATGCGCGATCCAGGTCAGCACCCCGACCAGGCGCTCGCCGTCGGTGGCGATGAGCGCCGGCGGCAGGCGGGCGTCGACGAGCTCGCCCAGGCGCGCGACGAAGGCGGTGGCGTGCTGGTCCAGAAAGGCCTCGACGGCGGGCTGGTCCGCGGCCGACGCCTCGCGCACCGTGATCGGCGACAGGGCGTCCGCCGCCACGCCCATGACCCCAGTCATCGAGTGCCCGCCATCGCCGCCCATCACCACGAATGCTGCCACGCGCCGACGGCGCCCGCGAGGAGTTGCCGCGTCGTCGAGGTGGAGCCGCCGCATGCCGTCGAGCGGCGGACTCATCGGCCGATGGTATGGGCCGTCCGCGCCGCGGCGTACACTGGCCCGCGACGACCCGGCTAGTCCACATGCGTCTCCACCCCACTCATCGCCGC
>MGOE01000061.1:428-3847 GCA_001797035.1 Chloroflexi bacterium RBG_16_72_14 | reverse complement strand
CAGCGCTGCTGGTCGCGACGTGTACGGGCCCGGCCGCACCCGAGTCGCCGTCCGCGATTCGCACCGCCGTGGCGCCCGCCCTGCCACCGGCCGGCATCGCCGCGACCCCATCGCCGAGCCCCGCCCCCGCGACGGCGTCGCCGTCTCCCGCTCCCTCCGCCGCCGATCCGCCCGCACCCGCGCCCGCGCTCGATCCCCTGCCGCAGCCCGGCCGCTTCGCCATGGACCTCTACCGGCGCGGGGACTTCGTCTCGCAGGCGACGGTCGACTGGTGCGTCCCGGCGTCGATCCTGACGATGATGAACGTGATCGATGGACGGGACCACGCAGCCAGGCCGACCCAGCGCCGGCTCGACCGGATCGCACGCTCGCTGTCGAGTCCCCGGCTACGGGGCCCGGGCTCCGAGCCCGAGGGCTGGGCGGCCGCGCTGGACCGGTTCGGGTACGGGCCCTACGCCGTTGTCGTCGAGCGAACCCGCGCGCGAGCACTCCGCACCGCCGCCCACGCGCTCCGGCTCACGGGCCGCCCGGTCGGGCTCCTCGTCTGGCGCGGAGCGCACGCCTGGGTGATGACCGGCTTCGAGGCAACGGCCGACCCCGCCCGGACCGACGACTTCCGGGTGACGCACGTCCGGGTCAGCGACCCGTGGTTCCCGCGCGAGCGGGGCGCCTGGGGCCGGACTCGCGGCCCCGATTCCCGCCTGTCGGCCACCCGGCTCGCGGACGTCTTCCTCCGCTGGCGACGGCCGCTGGCGCGCTACGCGGAGCTCGACGGCAGCTTCGTGCTGGTGATCCCCGTCGCGGCGCGCCCGTAGTCAGACGGTCGCCGCGTCGCCGGCGCCGGCCGCCGCGACCAGCCGCGACACGACCGCCTGGGTGAGGGTCCAGCCCCGCAGCGGGTCCCTCGGCAGGCGGATCCGGACCTGGTTGGACGCGAACGTCATGTCGCCGGGACGCACGCCAGGCAGGGGCGCCGCGCCACCGGCCGCGCCGGGCGCCAGCAGCTGCATCGCCGTCGCGCGCGAGAGTGACGCCCCGAACCGCACCACCAACCACCCCTCTTCCCGAGCCAGCGAGGCCACGCCCGCGGACTCCGCCGACAGCCGCAGCTCGGCGACCTCCACCAGCCGCAGCACCGGCGCCGGCATCGGGCCGTAGCGGTCCGTGACCTCCTGGCGGAAGGCTGCCACATCGCTCACCGAGCGCGCTCGGGCCAGCCGCCGGTAGAGCTCCAGCTTCTGCGCCTCGTCGGGCACGTAGTCGTCGGGGAGATGCGCATCCACGGGCAGATCCACCACCGCCTGGACGGCCTCGCGCACGGGTACGCGGTCCTCGCGCCGGGCCTTCGCCTCCTCGACCGCCTCGGCCAGCAGCCGGGAGTACAGGTCGAACCCCACGGCCGCCATGTGCCCGGACTGCTCGCCGCCCAGGATGTTGCCCGCCCCCCGGATCTCGAGGTCCGCCAGTGCGATCTGGAACCCGGCCCCCAGCTCCGACGCGTTGAAGATCGCCTGGAGCCGCTTGCGTGCCTCCTCGCTCATCCGCTCCCGGCGCCGGTACAGGAGGTACGCGTACGCCCGCCGCGACGATCGACCCACCCGACCCCGGAGCTGGTACAGCTGCGCAAGCCCCAGGGTGTCGGCCCGGTCGATGACGATCGTGTTCGCGTTGGGGATGTCGAGGCCGGATTCGATGATCGTCGTGCACACCAGCACGTCCGCGTCACCCTCCGCGAACGCCAGCATCACGCGCTCCAGCGCACCCTCGGCCATCTGCCCGTGCCCCACGACGATCCGGGCATCGGGCAGCAGCCGGCGCAGCTGCTCCGCCTGGGCCTCGATCGTCTCGACCCGGTTGTGGACGTAGAACACCTGGCCGCCGCGATCCAGCTCGCGCAGGATCGCGTCCCGGACGAGGCCGGCGGACGCCTCGGCCACCCGGGTCTGGATCGGCAACCGGTCCTCGGGCGGTGTCTCGATCACCGACAGGTCACGGATCCCGGCCAGCGCGAGGTTCAGCGTCCGGGGAATCGGCGTGGCGGAGAGCGTGAGCACGTCCACCGCGGACCGCAGCTGCTTGAGCCGCTCCTTGGCGGCGACGCCGAACCGCTGCTCCTCGTCGACCACCACCAGCCCGAGGTCCCGGAACGCGACGTCCCTGGAGAGGAGCCGGTGCGTCCCGATGACGATGTCCACCATCCCGGCGGCGAGGCCCTTGACCGTCGCCTCCTGCTCACGCTGGCCGACGAACCGCGACAGCAGCCGCACGGCGATCGGGAACGCGCCGAACCGCTGCGAGAACGTTGCGAAGTGCTGCCCCGCGAGCACGGTCGTGGGCACCAGCACGGCGACCTGCTTGCCGTCCTGGGTGGCCTTGAACGCGGCCCGCAGGGCCACCTCGGTCTTGCCGTAGCCCACGTCGCCCACGACCAGCCGGTCCATCGGGCGGCGCGTCTCCATGTCCGCCTTGACCTCGGCGCTCGCCCGCAGCTGGTCGGGCGTCTCCTCGTACGGGAACGAGGCCTCCATCTCCATCTGCCACGGCGAGTCGCCGGTGTAGGCGAACCCCTCGGCGGCCTCCCGCTTCGCGTACAGGTTGAGCAGCGCCTCCGCGAGGTCGCCGACCGCCTTGCGGACCCGCTGCTTGGTCCGCAGCCAGTCCGTGCCGCCGAGGCGCGACAGCGTGGGGTGCTCGCCGCCCGAGTACCGCGACACCCGGTTGATCTGCTCGACGGGGACGAAGATCCGGTCGCCGGCGGCAAACGAGAGCTCGAGGTAGTCGCGTTCCGTGCCCTCGTCCCCGCGCCGGAGCATCTGCTCGTAGCGGGCGATTCCGTGGTCGATGTGGACGACGAGGTCGCCGGGCGTGAGCCGCTCGAGGATGTCCCGCGGCACGATGCGGCGCATCGCCTTCGGGCGCCGGACCCTGACGCTGCCGAACAGCTCGCGGTCGGTGACCAGGGCGAGGCCATCGGGCCCGCCCTCGAAGCCGCCGTTGAGGCTCCGCTCGACGAGCGCGATCGCGCCCGGCGGCGGCGCCTCGGTGACACGGTGGACGATGCCCACGGCGTGGCCGGACTCGCCCAGCAGCTCGGCAAGGCGGGGGGCCTGGTCACTCGCGAGCACGACCCGCGCACCCTCGGCCAGCCAGTGCTCCACGCCGTCCACCAGCCGCTCCGTGCGGCCCGGCGGCAGGACCGGCTCGCGCCAGCCGAACAGGTCACCGGACGTCAGCCTTCTGGACGCGAACGCCATCCCCTCCGCCGCGCCCGCCTCCGATTGCCAGGTCAGCTCCAGGGTCCGCGCGCCGTGGAGGCGAGCCTTCCAGTCGCGCGGTGGCAGGTAGCCGGCCGGCCAGTCACGGGGCAGCTCTCCGGCCTCGACCATCTCCCCGTGGCGCTCCTCCGCCTGGCGCCACAG
>MGOE01000061.1:0-390 GCA_001797035.1 Chloroflexi bacterium RBG_16_72_14 | reverse complement strand
GAGGATCAGCAGGGTCGAGGCATCGAGGTGGTCGAGACCCGTGGACGGGGCGACGAGCCGCGCCCAAACCTCCGCCGCGTCGCCCACGGCCAGCGCCCGGCCAGCGGTGACGCGGGCGGCGCCCTCCGACACCGCCTCCCCGGCGAACCGCGCCAGGTCCTGCGCCAGTCGCTCCGGCAATCGGCTGGCGAACCGGCCCAGCCGGGCGCGGATGGCGTCGCCGCCGTCCGCCGGCAGCAGGAACTCGGTGGCGGGCAGCAGCGTGACCTCGCGGACCGGCCCGACGCTGCGCTGGTCGGTGGGATCGAAGGCGCGCAGCGTGTCGATCTCGTCGCCGAAGAACTCGATCCGGACCGGCAGCGGCGCCGACGGCGGGAACTCGTCTACGAT
>MGOE01000060.1:27002-28473 GCA_001797035.1 Chloroflexi bacterium RBG_16_72_14 | reverse complement strand
GCGTTCGGGCCATGGGTCGTGGCGCTGGCCGCCCGGGTGCCGGGCTGGCGCGCGGCACTGGACCGGCTCCGGGATCACGCCGAGGCCTCGGCCATGCTGGTCGAGACGGCCGGGCTGCCGGCGCGGGCCGTGGACCTCGTGCGGCACCAGGCCGCACCAAGCGACCCGGAGTACGGGCGGCTGCTGCTCGCCGCGGACGAGGCCTGCTGATGACCTTCGCCGCATCACCTGCGGTCGCGTTCGGCGAGGGACGCCGCCACGAGGCCGCGACCCGCGTCACGCTGCCCGCGTTCGACGGGCCCTTGGCGCTCCTGCTCGCGCTGATCGAGGCGCGCCAGATGGACGTGCTCACGGTGCCGCTGGGCGCGCTCGCGGACGCCTACCTCGACGCGCTGGCGTCACTCGAGGGCGACCGGATGGGCAACGTGTCGGCGTTCGTCGCGATCGCCAGCCAGCTGATCCTGATCAAGTCGCGGGCGCTGTTGCCGCGGCGCGTGGTCGAGGACGCCGTCCCGCTGGCCGACGAGGGCCCGGACCCCGAGGCGGAGCTGCGGGCGCGGCTGATCCTCTACCGCGCGTTCCGAAACGCCGGCGCCGACCTGCTGGCCGAGGCGCAGCGGCGCGTGGGGTTGTTCCACCGGGAGGCGATCGCGGCGCACGCCGCCGGCCTCGCCGGGGCGCGCCCGCCGGCCGCCGAGCCGCTGTCTCCGGCTCTGCTCGTGGCCGCGCTGGACGGGCTCGCGCGCGTGGCGCCGCCGCCGCCCCCGCCGCCCGAGACGATCCCTCGCTCGATCACCCTGACCCAGCGGGCGGCGATCCTCCGCCGGGCGCTGCGCGGGGCGCCCGTGATCGTGCTCCAGGAGCTGCTGCGCGGCGTCCATGACCGGGTCGTGGTCGCGGTCACGTTCCTGGCCATGCTGGAGCTGATGAAGCGGCGCGAGATCGTGGTCGAGCAGGCGGAGCCGTGGGGCCCGATCGTCGCCCGCCGAACGACCGCGGAGGAGCGGGCGGCCGCGGGCGTGGACCCGCTGATCGACGAGGAGCCGCTGGACGAGTCGCTGGAGTCGCTCGCGTGAGCGGGACGGGGACGGGGTCGCCGGACGAGGAGCCGGCGCGTGACGACGAGCTCGCGCCGGACGAGGACGGCGCCGCGGTCGAGGTCGAACCGGTGGCCGACGAGGTCGAACCCGTGGCCGACGAGGTGCCGCCCGCGGGGGAGCTCACCGAGCCCCAGCTCGAGGCGCTCCTGTTCGTCGCCGAGAAGCCGCTGTCGCGCCGCGAGATCGCGGCGCTGGCGGGCGTGGAGCGCGAGACCGTGGACGAGCGGCTGGGCGACCTCGAGGTCTCGCTCGCGGGGCGTGGGATACGGCTCGTCCTGGCGGGCGACCGGGTCGAGCTCACGACGGCCCCGGATGCGGGTGCGCTCATCGCCCGGTATGTCGGCGCGGACGCGGTCCGGCTGTCGCCGGCC
>MGOE01000060.1:26582-26975 GCA_001797035.1 Chloroflexi bacterium RBG_16_72_14 | reverse complement strand
ATCGTCGCCTACCGCCAGCCGGTGACCAAGGCGGTGATCGAGCGCATCCGGGGCGTGGATTCGGACTACACGGTGCGGACGCTGCTCCACCGGCGGCTGGTCGCGGAGCTCGGGCGGGCCAACGCGCCGGGCCGGCCCATCCTGTACGGCACGGGGTTCGAGTTCCTGGAGCGGTTCGGGCTCACCTCGCTCGACGAGCTGCCGGCACTCGACCTCGACGTCGCCTCGCGGCTGGTCGACGGTCCGAGCGGGCCCTCGGGCCAGGACGTGTCCGGGGCGGGCCCCGAGGGTCCCGGGCCCGGCGAGGCCTGACCGTGCCGGTCGATCGGATCTCCAAGGTCCTGGCGGCCGCCGGCGTCGCGTCGCGGCGGAGCGCCGACGAGCTGGTCACGG
>MGOE01000060.1:25676-26567 GCA_001797035.1 Chloroflexi bacterium RBG_16_72_14 | reverse complement strand
TGGACCCCGAGACGCAGTCGATCGAGGTCGACGGCCGGCCCGTCCGCGCCGTCATCGAGCGAGCGATCTACCTCGCGCTCCACAAGCCCGCCGGGGTGACGTCCACCACCCGCGACCGCCACGCGCAGACGACGGTCCTGGACCTGGTGCCGGCCGACCTCGCCCGCGGGGCGCGGCTGTACCCGGTCGGGCGGCTGGACCAGGACTCGGAGGGGCTGATCCTGCTCACCAACGACGGCGACTGGGCCGAGCACGTCCTGCACCCGCGGTACGAGGTCGAGCGCGAGTACGCGGTCGCGCTCTCGGCGCCGCTCGACCGCGAGCAGGCGGAGGCGCTCCAGCGGGGCGTGGAGCTCGCGGAGGGGGTCGCCACTCTCAGCGGCCTTCGCGCCCAGACGCGCACGGAGGACCGGCGCCTCGCGGAGGCCGTCGACCCGCCGCCGGACCCGCGTCTGACCTGGGTCCGGGTCACGATCCACCAGGGCTGGAAGCGCCAGCTCCGCCGGATGTTCACCGGCGTGGGCGCCCCGGTGCGGCGCCTCGTGCGCGTCCGGATCGGCACGCTGCGCCTCGAGGACATGGCCGCCGGCGACGTCCGGGTGCTGACCCCGGCCGAGGTTCGGCGGCTGGTCGGTGGCGCGTCGTCCAGGCGCTGAGGCCGCGGCGGCTCGAGGCCCTCGACCTGGCCAACCCGCGGCGGCGGCTCGAGACGGCCGGGCGGACCCAGGGTCAATGAAACCGTGAATCTTCGGCCGGATTCGGGCCGATCGGGCGGGTTTCGCGAGGATTCGTGGACCCTGGGACCACAGGATCGGGAATCGCGCCGCGTTGATGGTCCGGATTCGGGATCTCATGGACTGCCAGTCCACGCAGTGGCGGGAGCAGCCGGGG
>MGOE01000060.1:25267-25576 GCA_001797035.1 Chloroflexi bacterium RBG_16_72_14 | reverse complement strand
TCCCAGGCCCCCCGCGCCACTCGCCGGATCGTCGTCGCGCTCGATGGGCCGGCCTCGTCGGGCAAGAGCAGCGTCGGCGCGGCGGCCGCCGAACGCCTGGGACTGCGGTTCGTGGACACCGGCCTGCTCTACCGGGCGCTCACCGCGCTGGCACTGCGCGAGGGCGTGGCCACGGGAGACGCGCCCGGCCTCGTCGCGCTGGTGGGCCGGATCGCGCTCGCGGACGACGGCTCGGGACGCCTCAACCGCGTGCTGCTCGACGGCGAGGACGCCACCGACCGGATTCGCACGGACGAGGTCGATGCGGCC
>MGOE01000060.1:24450-25083 GCA_001797035.1 Chloroflexi bacterium RBG_16_72_14 | reverse complement strand
GCGCGGACTGGACCCGCAGGGCGACGAGGCGGAGCTCGTCCGCGAGCAGCTCCGGGCGCGCGACGCGCAGGACGCGGGCCGGCCGGTGGCGCCGCTCCGGGCCGCCGACGACGCACAGCATGTCCGCACGGACGGCAACACCCTCGACCAGACGGTCGCCCTGGTCGCCGACGCCATCGCGGCCGCCGAGGGCCGCGCGACCACCCCGGATCCGAAGCCCAGGCGGGCGCCGAAGGCCGCCACGCCCGCTGGACGGAAGCCCGGGGCTCCGGCTGGGCCGAAGCCCGCGACGGGCGCCCCCACCAGGCCCCGCAATCCGCTGCTCGACGTCGCCATGCGCCTCGACAACCACAAGTCCCTGCTCGTGCGGGTGGTCGCGCTCATCTCGCGGATCGGGGCGCGGATCTTCGCCGGCGTCCGGGTCGAGGGGCTCGAGCGCATTCCGCGCACCGGCGCCGTCATCCTCGCCGCCAACCACATCTCGAACGCTGACCCGGTCGTGCTCGGTGCCTGGGTCACGCCGGGGCTGCGGCGGCGCCGGATCCACTGGCTGGGCAAGAAGGAGCTGTTCGACTGGCCGATCTTCGGCTGGATCGCCGCGCACGGCGGCGTCCACCCGGTCGACCGGGCGAC
>MGOE01000060.1:23230-24406 GCA_001797035.1 Chloroflexi bacterium RBG_16_72_14 | reverse complement strand
CGTGCTGATGATCTTCCCGGAGGGCACGCGGAGCCCCACGGGCGCCCTCCAGGAGGCCAAGGACGGCCTCGCCACGCTCGCCCTGCGCACCGGGGCGGCCATCCTGCCGATCGGGGTCAACAACTCGGATGCCGTGTGGCCCAAGGGGCGCAAGATGCCGATGCCCTTCCCGCGCCACACGATCTCGGTCCGCATCGGCGAGCCGTTCCTGGCCGCCGACGTCGTGCCGCCGGGCAGCGACAGGCGGGCCGCGAAGAGCATCGCCACGACCGCGATCATGGGCCGGATCGCCGAGCTCCTCGACCAGCGGCACCGCGGCGTGTACGGAGGCGTCGTCAGCGACGAGGCCGCCCCCGGAGCCTGAGCGCCGCCCACCCCAGACGGCGTGATCGGCAGGGGTGTGCGAACATCGGCCAGGTATGGGAAGCGTCCTGGAGGTCCGAATCGCGAAGCGCACCGGGTTCTGCTACGGCGTCCGCGAGGCGATTGACAAGGCGAAGGAGTCGGCCGCGGCCGGCAAGGCCACCCATACCCTGGGCCAGGTCGTCCACAACGAGGGTGTGATCAGCCAGCTCCAGCAGATCGGCGTGCGAAGCGTGGACACGCTCGACGACGTCGATCACGGCGCCGCCGTCGTGATCCGGGCCCACGGCGTCAAGCCCGAGGTCTTCGACCGCGCGGAAGCCCGCGGCCTCGAGGTCATCGACGGCACCTGCACCTGGGTGATCCAGGAGCAGCGCCAGCTCGAGGAGCTGGTCGAGGAGGGCTACACCATCGTCCTGCTCGGCACCCCCAAGCACCCCGAGGTCGTCGGGCTGCTCGGCTTCGCGCCCGACGCGATCGTGGTGGACGAGGAGGAGGACTGGGACCGGATCCCGCGCCGCAAGCGGATGGCGCTGATCACCCAGTCCACGCAGCCGCCCTGGAAGTTCGAGAAGCTGGCCGCGTTCATGGTCTCCCGCGCCCACGAGCTGCGGATCATGAACACCGTCTGCCCGGTCACCATCCGGCGCCAGGAGGACACGCTCGAGACCGCCCGCGAGGTGGACCTCATGGTCGTGGTGGGTGGCCGCCACTCCGCGAACACCAAGGAGCTCACCCGCCTGTGCGGGATCGTGGGCACGCCAGCGATGCAGATCGAGAACGCCCGCGACCTGGTGGACCCGACGCCGTTCG
>MGOE01000060.1:21590-23043 GCA_001797035.1 Chloroflexi bacterium RBG_16_72_14 | reverse complement strand
TCCCTCGTGCACGCGCCCGTCGGCGCGAGCTGACGGTGGCCGCCCGCTCCGCCGGACTGCCGGTCGTTGCCCTCGTCGGGCGAATCCTCGGGCCGATGGCCTTGGGGACGGCGGCCTCGGCCCTCGGAGGGTCGCGTGGCTAGGTCACTCGGGCTCCCGGTGGTCGCCCTCGTCGGGCGACCCAACGTTGGCAAGAGCACGCTGTTCAACCGGGTCGTCGGCGATGCGCGGGCGGCGATCGTGGAGGACCGGGCCCGGACGACCCGCGACCGGCTGTACGGCGATTCCGAGTGGAACGGCCGCCGGTTCGTGGTCGTGGACACGGGCGGGCTCGAGATCGCACCGGGCGACGCGATCGAGGAGCAGGTCCAGCTCCAGGCTCGGCTCGCGATCAGCGAGGCGGACGTGATCGTGTTCCTGGTGGACGCCGCCGCCGGGCCGATGCCCGGGGACGAGGATGCCGCCGAGCTGCTCCGCCGCACGACGAAGCCGGTCCTGGTCGCCGCCAACAAGGCCGACAACGAGCGGCGCGAGCTGGACGCGGCCGAGTTCTACGCCTTCGGCTGGGAGGACACGTTCGCCATCTCGGCCAGCCACGGGCGCGGCGTCGCGGACCTGCTCGACGCCGTCGTCTGGGCGCTGCCGCCCGAGAGCGACGCGGAGATCGCGCGCAAGGCCCGAGAGGCGGAGGCCGAGGCGTGGGCGAAGGAGATGGCCCGCGCCCGGCCCGATCCGTATGTCGTCGGCGATGCCGCCAACGCGCCCGACGAGGACGACGAGGACATCGAGGCGGACGAGGGCGGCGACGGGGCCGACGCATCGCCCGGGTCCACGCAGGACGTCGCGGCGCGCTGGGATGCCGCGATGGCCGCCGAGGACGACGAGCCGCCCGCGATCGCGTTCGTCGGCCGGCCGAACGTCGGCAAGTCCAGCCTGCTCAACGCGCTGCTGGGCGAGACCCGGACCATCGTCTCGGACACGCCCGGCACCACGCGCGACGCGATCGACACGACCATCCCCTGGGGCCGCAGCGAGGTCGTGCTGATCGACACCGCCGGCATCCGGCGGCGCGGCAAGGTCGCGTCCGGTCCGGCGGCGGAACGCTACTCGACGCTCCGGGCCCTCAAGGCGATCAGCCGGGCGGACGTCGCGGTGCTGGTGCTCGATGCCGCGGACGGGCTGACCGCGCAGGACGCGCACGTGGCGGGGTACGTGGTCGAGGAGGGGCGTGGCCTGATCATCGCGGTCAACAAGTGGGACATCGTCGAGGACAAAACTCACAAGTCGTTCGACGAGTTCGTCGCCAACCTGCGACGCGAACTGCCGTTCATCGACTACGCGCCGATCGTGTCGATCAGCGCCAAGACCGGCCAGCGGGTCCGCAAGGTCCTGGAGCTGGCCGTGGACGTGTGGGGCGAGCGGCGCAAGCGCATCTCCACAGGCGAGCTGAACC
>MGOE01000060.1:16925-21569 GCA_001797035.1 Chloroflexi bacterium RBG_16_72_14 | reverse complement strand
AGCGGACGCCGCCGGCGATGGTCCACGGGCGGCGCGCCAAGATCCGCTACGCCACCCAGGCCGGCGTGGCGCCGCCGACGTTCGTGCTGTTCACGACGGACCCGGCCTCGATCCACTTCTCGTACCGCCGCTATCTCGAGAACCGGCTGCGCGACGCGTACGACTTCACCGGCACGCCGATCCGGCTGGTGTTCCGCGAGCAGATCCGCGCGAAGCTGCCGCGCAGGCGACCCTCGAAGGCGCGCCGGGGCTGATGGGCAGGGCAGGGGAGTCCCGCGGCCCGGATCCCGGGCCCGCGCGCGTCGCGGTCGTGGGGGCCGGCGCCTGGGGGACGACCCTCGCCGCGATCGTCGCGCAGCGCGAGCCCGTGACGCTGGTATGCCACTCCCCGGAGACGGCGGCACGGATCGCCGACAGCCGGCGGAACGAGCCGCGACTGCCGGGCGTGGACCTGCCGGCCAGCCTGCGGCCCACCGCGGACCCGGCGGCGCTCGCGGACGCCACGGACCTCGTGATCTTCGCCGTTCCGTCCGCGCATCTCCGCTCCACCGTGGCGGGCATCGCCCCGCACGTCCCGGCCTCGGCGGACCTGCTGTCGGTGGTCAAGGGCATCGAGCGCGGCACGCACCTCCGGATGAGCGACGTCATCGCCCAAGCCGGGGGCTTCGACCCCGCCCGGATCGCCGCCCTGTCCGGGCCCAACCTCGCGCTCGAGATCGCCCGCCGGCTGCCGGCCTCGGCCGTCATCGGCGCGGAGGACCTCGAGCTCGCGGCGCGGATCCAGCTCCGGCTGGGTCGGCGCCGGTTCCGCCTGTACGTGAACCGCGACATCCTGGGCGTGGAGCTGTGCGGCGCGCTCAAGAACATCATCGCGATCGCGGCCGGCGCAGCGGAGCAGCTGGGCTTCGGCGACAACGGCAAGGCGGGCCTCATGACCCGCGGCCTGGCCGAGATGACCCGTCTCGGCATCGCGGCCGGCGCCAACCCGCTCACGTTCGCCGGCCTGGCCGGCATCGGGGATGTCATCGCCACCTGCGGCTCGACGCTGTCGCGCAACCACCGGCTGGGCGTGGAGCTCGCGAAGGGCCGCGCCTGGGCCGACATCGAGGCCACCCTGCCGGGCGTCGCCGAGGGTGCCTACACGGTCGACGCGGCGCTCGCGCTGGCCGCCGAGCTGGGCGTGGAGATGCCGATCGCGCGCGAGGTCCACCGCGCCCTGTTCGAGGGCAAGAGCGTCAAGCGCTGCCTGATCGACCTGCTGGCCCGCGAGTCCAAGGACGAGCTCGCCGACTACGACCGCTGGGCGGCCGGCCTGCGGAGCGCCGGGTGGTAGACTCGTCGCCCTCGGGGCGTGGCGCAGCCTGGTAGCGCACCTGAATGGGGTTCAGGAGGTCGAGCGTTCGAATCGCTCCGCCCCGACCAGTCGTCTGAACGTGGAACGGCCCTTGGGACTGGCCCAGGGGCCGTTCCGATCCCGCCTGACGTTGAGCAGTCGATCTGATCCGAGCGCGCCCGCGGTCAGTTGCAGGTCAGCGTCCGCGGCGTCGAGTTGAGGTCGACCCAGCGGCCCGTCTCGGCGTCCAACGCCTGGACGCGGATCTCGTGGCTGACGTTGAGCTCCAGCATGCGATCCAGCCGCACCCAGAACCCCTGCCTGCCGTCGCCGAAGCCGGCGGCCGCGACGTCCGGCCGCGACTCGGAGGCCGGTCCGCTCCAGACCTGCGTGCCGTCGACGAGGACCCGGACGGTCACGCGCCGCGACCGGTCGTCGGGGTCGCTGGCCCATCCGTTGGCGTAGCAGCGGTCGCCGTGCGCGACGAGGTCGAGCGAGCCGTCGTGGGTGCCCTGCGGCATCACGCTCGGCGGCGCGATGTCCGGGCCCTGGACCAGGATCTCGCGCCACGCCACCCACGAGGGGCTGCGGAGCGTCGCCACCCGGACGTAGCGGATGTGCTGGCTCTTCTGGAAGGCGACGTCGATCCAGGTGTTGTCCCGTGTCGTTCCCTTGAGCTCGGCGAGCAGCACCTCGGTGCGGCTGCCGTCCTTGCGCCCGTACACACGATGCAGCGTGTCCGCGACGTTCGGGAGCTGCGAGGGCAGGAGGCGGATGCCGGTGAGCCGGGTGTCGCGCCCGAGGTCGAGCTCGATCCAGGCGGGCGGGTAGCCGCCCGAGTTCCACATGTTGTCGACCACCCCGTCGGCCGCCTGCACCAGCGTGCCGTAGAACGAATCGGACGACGCGGTGAGGACGATGCCGTCGGCCGTCTCCTCCTGCAGCAGCCCGCCGCCCCAGGTCGTCGGCGCCCGGTTCGCGGCGAACGCGATCGGCAGCGCCATGTACGCCCTGCATCCCTCGCCGAGCCGGAGGCCCGGGAGCTCGCCGGCGGCGATCGCCCTCCGCGCGCCCGCCGTGAGCCTGATCCGGGTGCGATCGGTGATCGTGCCGTCGGCCGTGGCGGCGAGGGTCCTGGAGGGGACGATGACAGCGCCCTCGGGATCGCACCCCCCGGCGCGAACCTCGACCGTCAAGCTGGAGCCGGGCACGAGACCGGTCAGCGTGATGTTGCTCGTGACACGGGTCGAGCCGCGCGAGAGCCGCAGCGTTGCGCGGGCGCCGGGGCCATCGGGAGAGGGGAGGCTGAGGGTCCACCCGGTCGCGTCGCGGAGCTCGAGGTCCAGCGCGAGGCCGCCGATCACGTCCTCGACGCCGGCGTCGAGCCGCTTGTACTCCAGGTGGTAGCGGTAGCGGCCGGCCGGGAGGCAAGCCGTCTCGAAGGCCGACACGCCGTAGGAGACGGTCGTCCCATCGCCGGGTCGGATCGGCGCGGTCGCCGCACCACCGAACGCCATGGACCGGCCGCCGGTGGCGTACCAGCGGCCTTTGCGCCCGGCCGACGGCAGGCAGGCGTCGAGGTCGACGTGCTTGCCGAGCGGCTCGATCCACGTCTGGATCACGCCGTACCAGCTCGCCGGCCGGTCGAACGCGGTCGTCAGGGGCACGACCACGGGGCGCGACGCTCGGTTGACCATCTCGAACCGGACGACGATGGCCTCGCCGCGCGCGAACACCCGCGGGCCCGCCGCCGACCGGAGGTTCTCGGGGCGCAGGGCGGCGTAGACGTCCGCCAGCGCGTCGTCGTTGGCCTGGGGGACCTGCGGGGACGGTTGCGGGGTGGCTGTCGGCGCCGGGGTGGACGAGGGCGCCGGCGTGAACGCAGGCGCTGGCGTACGGGACACGACGGCCGTCGGGGACGGAGTCGGGGTGACGGCAGGCGACGGGGTGCCCGGTGGCGCCACGGTCGCGCACGAGGCCGCGATCAGCAGCGTTGCCGCGAGGGATGCGAGCCGGGTCGTCGGGGTGCTCGCGCCGTGACCGCCGTGACCGCCGTGACCGCCGTGACCGCCGTGCGTGTGGTCCATGACCTCCGCCTCCGGGACGCTTCCGTTCCGACGACGCATGGACCGGCGAGGTGTTGCGCTTCGGTCCGCCAGTGGGACGTCGTGCCCCAGCCCCGCGCCGCTAGTGCGGGGCCCGGCTCGCTCCCACCCGGCAGCCAGCGATGATCTCGCGGCCACGATCCCGGAGCGCGAGTGCCCCCGGATCACCCTGCCGGATGCCCGCCTCCAGGGCATCGAGCGCATCGAAGCAGGTGTTCCAGCCCGCCCGCTCGCGGCGGATCTCGTCGCGGACCCGCGACCGGTCGAGCGTCCGATCGAGAGCCTCGCCGATCCGCCGGGCGCCGACCAGCGCGAACTCGTGGGCCGCTGCCAGGTCGCCGTCCGTGACGAAGCGCGCGAGGCGCAGCCCGAACCGGAGCAGCGTCACGGTGACGGGCAGGTGTGACACGAAGCAGCCGGTGAAGGGATCGATGAGATCCTTGACGTCGGCCGGACCGGGCGCGCCGTCCGCCCCGTCACCGGAGATCGCGTCGACACAGGCCGAGAAGTCCAGGACCCGGACGTAGTCGCCGACCAGCGTGCCGATCCGTGCCGCGGCGATCGATTCGCCGGCGAACGCCTCCTTGTCGTGGCGCATGACCAGGCCGGCGGCATGGGCATAGGCCAGGCGCGGCCCGGTGCGTCCGAGCACCGAGAGGAGATACGCCTGGTCCTCGGCCCGGCCGATGAAGCCGGGCGTGAACGGGCGCTGCCGGCGAAGGGAGTCCACGAGCACGCCGTTGGTGCCGCCCGTCACGTGGATCCGTTCGAGGCACGCCGTGCCGCCGTCGCGCGGCCACGATGCGCGGCGCTCCGCCATCTCGACCGCGGTGGAGAGCGCCTGCGGCAGCCGGCTGAAGAACACGTGCTCGTCGATCGCCGGCGGTCCGTGCGGATACGGAACGTCGGGGGTGAACAGCCCGCGGCCGATGTCACGCTCGTTGACGAGCGACCCGGCGATCATCCCCAGCTCCACGGGGCGGCCCTTGGCGTCGACGCCATGCGCGCCCCAGGTCGCGGTGGTGAGGTGCTCGAACGCGGACCGGCCGGTCGCCGCCACGAGGTCCGCCTGCGGGAAGACCTGGTCGAGGTCGATCTTGAACGTGCCGCGGACGTGGGGGTCGACGACGACGTGCCACAGGGCGGCCACGGCCTTGAGGAAGCTGTAGTGGCGGCCGTACGCGCCGTCGACGCCGAACACGGCCC
>MGOE01000060.1:14047-16885 GCA_001797035.1 Chloroflexi bacterium RBG_16_72_14 | reverse complement strand
CCCCGCCGGCCGCCGGGGCGAGCACGTCGTGGATCAGCCTGCCGGTGTCGGCCTCCGTGAAGGCATGGACCGCGAGATGGCGAAGGCCGCCGGACCTGGCCAGCTCCGCCTCGATGTACGGCCGGGCCGCGCGCCGGAGGCCATCGTGGGTGACCGTCACGGAGAGCGCGCAGGGCACCGTGCCAAGCCCACCACCCGGGCGGCGCGCGTCCTCGAACGCCAGCGCGTCGTCGAGGCCGCGGAGCCCGTAGAGGAGCTCGTTGGCACCCGGCTCGACGCCGACCTGGATCGGGTGGTCGAACCACTGGCGCTGGGGTTCGCCGGCGGCAGCGGCCAGGTCGCGCAGCAGCCCGGGAGGGTAGGGCAGCGACTCGATCGGGCGGGACGAGGCCGGGACCGTGAGCAGGACGTTCGAGGTGAACAGGATCTCGCGGCCGGGATCGACGATCGGGTCGGGGTTGGGGCGTTCGAGCTGCACGGTGCGCCGGGCGCGGAGCGCCGCCTCCCGTGCCGGCTCGGAACCGACGATGCCCACGCCCTCCGGGAAGAAGACGGACCACAGCGCCTCGGTCGCCTCTCGGTCGCCGATCCCGGCGTCGGCGAGGCGCGCCGCCGTGGTGGCCATCCGGGCGGCCAAGGCCGGGCTCGCCGCACCACGCGTCGCGATCTCGTCGCGGACCAGGTCGACCGCTCGCCGCAGGAACCCCGCGACCTCGCCGGCCGCGCCGTCGCGCGCCCGGTCAAGCGTGGCCATCGCCCGATCGTGCGCGGGATGGTCCGGGCCACACAGGGCAACCAGGAAGGCCCCGTCGAGCGCCGTGATCGTGTCGTCCGCGGCGATCAGGCTCCCGGCATCCAGCAGCGGCAGGGCACCATCGGTCACGGCCGCGCCGACCATCCGGCCGACGATCTGCTCGAAGGTCTCGATCATTGCGCGCCACCATACGCGATGCCTCGCGCGACGGGGCCCCGACGGGTGGCGCTGAGCGGCTAGGATCGAGGCCGTCGTCGGCCGTCCCGCCGACCCGTGCGCGTGCACACCGGAGGGAGACTCGGATGGACGAGCCGCAGCGGATCGGCAAGGGGCAGGTCCCGGACCAGGCCCGCGTGGTGATCGTGGGCGGCGGCGTCATCGGCGCGAGCATCGCGTACCACCTGGTGAAGCTCGGCTGGTCGGACGTCGTGCTGCTGGAGCGCCGGCAGCTCACCGCGGGTACGACCTGGCATGCCGCCGGCCTGATCACCTCCGCCGGCATGGCCACCGAGACGCTGCTGTGGATGGCGCGCTACACGCGGGACCTGTGCACGACGCTTGAGGCCGAGACCGGTCAGGCCACCGGCTTCCGCCCGATCGGCCACCTGCACCTCGCGACCACGCCGCAGCGGCTCGAGACGCTGCGGCGTGAGGCGGCCTTCGTGCGCGGCTTCGGCGTGACGAACGAGGAGATCTCCGCGGCCGAGTTCGGGCGCCTGTGGCCGGCGGCCTGGACGGACGACGTGCTGGCCGCGTTCTACGTGCCCGACGAGGGCCGGGCGAACCCCGCGGACGTGACGCAGGCCTACGCGCGAGGCGCCCGGATGGGCGGGGCCCGCATCGTCGAGGGCGTCACGGTCACCGGCATCACGCGGGCGCGCGGCCGGGTGACGGGCGTCGAGACGGACCACGGGCCGATCCGGGCCGAGTACGTCGTCAACGCCGCCGGCATGTGGGGCCGCGAGGTCGGCGAGATGGCCGGCGTGTCCGTCCCGCTCCAGGCCGCCGAGCACTACTACCTGATCACGGACACGGTGGACTGGGCGCACCCGGACCTGCCGATCGTCGAGGACCCGGACCGCTACGGCTACTACCGCGAGGAGGGTGGCGGCATCCTCGTGGGCCTGTTCGAGCCGAAGGCCGCGCCGTGGTCGCTGGACCGCGTCCCGGCCGAGATCGCCTTCGCCAGCCTGCCGCCCGACTGGGACCGGATCGGCCCCTATCTCAACGGCGCGATGGGGCGGTTCCCGTCCCTCCGCGACGCCGGGATCCGCACGATGTTCTGCGGCCCGGAGAGCTTCACGCCGGACGTGATGCCCCAGCTGGGCGAGGCTCCCGAGCTGCGCAACTTCTTCGTCGCCTGCGGCCTCAACTCGCTGGGCATCCTGCTCAGCGGGGGCGTCGGCAGCCTCACGGCGCGCTGGATCGCGGACGGGGTGCCGCCGGTGGACGTCAGCGGCATGACGGTGGACCGGACGCAGGTGTTCGAGACCACGCGGCGCTTCCGGCGCGATCGCGCCGTGGAGCAGCTGGGCGCCCTGTTCGGGGACGCATCATTCCCGTCGTGGCACGCCTGGTCGGCGCGCAACGTGCGCCGCTCGGTGATCCACGACCGCCTGGCCGCCGCCGGCGCGCACTTCTCGGTGTCGTCCGGCTGGGAGTACCCGGACTGGTTCGACGCCGACGGCTCGCACCCGGAGCTGCCCCAGGGCTGGGGGCGCAACGCCGCCTTCGAATACCAGGCGGCCGAACACCGGGCCGTGCGCGAGGCCGTGGGCGTGCTGGACATGTCGATCATGGCCAAGTTCCTGGTCCAGGGCCGGGACGCCGAGCGGGTCCTCAACCGCGTGTGCACGAACGACGTGTCGGTGCCGATCGGCCGGATCGTCTACACGCAGTGGCTCAACGCGGCGGGTGGGATCATCGCCGACCTCACGGTGACCAGGCTCGCCGAGGACCGGTTCCTGCTCGTGGTCACGGACCTGATCCACCGCCGGATGGCGCCCTGGATCGAGCGCCACATCGCCGACGGCGAGTTCGCGACGGTGACCGACGTGACCGCGGGGACGACCCTGCTCACCGTC
>MGOE01000060.1:13496-13958 GCA_001797035.1 Chloroflexi bacterium RBG_16_72_14 | reverse complement strand
GATCGACCTCCACTACGCGCGGGTGCTCGCGATGCGGGTGACCTACGTGGGCGAGCTGGGCTGGGAGCTGCACGTGCCCGCGGACCTCGCGCTCACCGTCTTCGACGCGCTCCACGAGGCCGGCGCCGTCGTCGGCTTCGCGAACGTGGGCCTGGGCGCGATGGGCAGCCTGCGGCTCGAGAAGGCCTACCGCGACTTCGGTGTCGACATCGACAACAGCGACACGCCGCTGGACGTGGGCCTCGGGTTCACGGTGGCCTGGGACAAGCCGGGCGGCTTCGTCGGACGCGACGCGCTCCTGCGGGCGCGCCACGACGGCCTACCCAGGCGGCGCCTCGTCCAGGTGCTGCTGGAGGACCCGGAGCCGCTGCTCTATCACGGTGAGCCCGTGCTCCGGGACGGCCGCTGGTTCGGCTACGTCCGCGCCGGGGCGTACGGGCACACGCTCGGGGCGGCGGTGGG
>MGOE01000060.1:13131-13422 GCA_001797035.1 Chloroflexi bacterium RBG_16_72_14 | reverse complement strand
GGACGTGGCGGGCGTGCGCCACCTGGCGCGGGCGTCGATCCGGCCGCTCTACGACCCCGAGCGGCTGCGGATCAAGGCCTGACCACGGGGCTCCGTGGCGGAGAGGCGTCCCGCGGGGCCGACCGGCGCCGTAGGATGGTCGGCATCGGCCGTCCGGCCGTGAGGAGGGAGCGCGATGACCTGGCAGGGATCCGGGACCCCCGGCGACAACGCGGGCGATGGCCCGGCCGACGACGAGACGCGGACCGACTGGCCCGGCCTCACCGGGGGGACGCAGGAGCCGCTCCCCAC
>MGOE01000060.1:12796-13017 GCA_001797035.1 Chloroflexi bacterium RBG_16_72_14 | reverse complement strand
CACCGGGCTACGGGGCCCAGCCACCGGGTTACGGCGCCGCGCAGCCCGGCTACGGCACCCCGCAAGGCGCGCCGGTCGCCTGGGCGCCGCCCAGCACGGCGTACGCGCCCACCGGTCTCGAGGTCCCGGGCGCCCCCGGCCTGCGTTTCGGCGGCACGCTCCACCGCGTCGTCGCGTACTGGATCGACGTGATCCTGATCGCGATCGTGGCCTCGATCGTG
>MGOE01000060.1:8276-12737 GCA_001797035.1 Chloroflexi bacterium RBG_16_72_14 | reverse complement strand
CGTCGTGTACATCGGCATCGAGTTCCTGTACTTCGTCGGGCTGTGGACCAGCTCCAGCCGGGCCACGCTCGGCATGCGGCTCATGAAGCTCCAGATCGGCAACGCCTTCGACGGCAGGACGCTGACGATGACCCAGGCGGTCACCCGCTGGCTCGCGCTGGGGCTGCCGTTCCAGGCGACGGGCTTCGTGCCCCAGCTGGCGGCGATCGCGGGCCTGGCGGGCCTGTGGACGCTGGTGCTGCTGATCAGCACCGCGGTCAGCCCCACCCGGCAGGGTGTCCACGACCGGATCGCGAACTCCGCCATCGTGCAGCCGATCGCCGCCTCGACGCCGGCGGTGGCCTGCCTGGTGCTGGTCCTGCTGTTGGTGCTCGTGCCGTTGATCGCGATCGTCGCGCTGATCCTCCTGGGCAGCCAGGTGTCGGCGATCCTGTCGGCCGTCGGGGAGTCCGTCTGATCCTGGGCCCGGGGCCGGGCCTACACTGGCGCGGTGGACGATCGCGCGCACGGGGAGCTCGACGCCGCCCAGCTGACCGGGCTCAACGACATGGACCCGGAGGCGTTCCGGGCAGCCGCGCACGCGGTGGTGGACCGGATCGCGGACTACCTCGCGGGTGTCGAGTCCTACCCGGTCCTGCCGCCCATCGAGCCGGGCTCGATCGGATCGCTGTTCCCGGAGCACGCCCCCGAGCACCCCGAGCCCCTGGCCGCGATCCTGGCCGACGTGGACCGGCTCATCCTCCCCAACGCGACCCACTGGCAGCACCCGGGCTTCTTCGCGTACTTCGCGACCACCGCGTCCGGGCCCGGGATCCTGGGCGAGTTCATCACCGCCGCCCTGGGCCAGAACCCGATGCTGTGGCGGACGTCGCCGATCGGCACCGAGCTCGAGACGGTGGTCGTCCGGTGGCTACGCGAGGCGCTGGGGCTGCCCGACGCCTTCGCCGGGCTGCTGACCGACACGGCCTCGACGTCCACGCTGATCGCGCTCGCCGCCGCGCGCGAGGCCGCGGGGCTCGACGCGGCGGCGAAGGGCCTGGCGGGTGGCGGGCTGGCCGGCGAGCCGCGAGTCTACGCCTCGGCGGAGGCCCACAGCTCGGTCGAGAAGGCGTGCATGACGCTTGGTCTCGGCCGGGCCGCGCTGGTCAAGGTCGAGATCAACGAGCGGTACGAGATGGACCCGGCCGCCCTGGAGCGCGCGATCGCCGCCGACCGGGCGTCCGGCCGCCGACCGATCGCCATCGTGGCCACCATCGGCACGACCTCGTCCACCTCGGTTGACCCGGTTGCCACCATCGCGGACATCGCCGCCCGCGCGGGGTTGTGGCTCCACGTGGACGCCGCCTACGCGGGCGTGGTGGCGCTGCTGCCGGACCACTGGCGGCCGTTCGCGGGCTGGCAGCGTGCCGACTCGATCGTGGTCAACCCCCACAAGTGGCTGTTCACGCCGCTCGACGCCTCGCTGCTCCTGTCCCGGCGGATGGACCAGGTCCGGGCGGCGTTCAGCCTCGTGCCCGAGTACCTGCGCACGCTCGACCGGGCGAGCCCCGTCCTCGACTACACCGAGTACCAGCCGCAGCTGGGCCGCCGGATGCGCGCGCTCAAGCTGTGGATGCAGCTCCGCTGGTTCGGGCTCGACGGGCTCCGCCGGCGGATCGCCTTTCACCTCGACCAGGCGGCGGACTTCGCCCGCTGGGTGGACGAGGACTCGGACTGGGAGCGGCTCGCCCCCGCGCCGTTCTCCACCGTCTGCTTCCGCTACCGGCCGGCTGCGCTCGTCGGTCGCGAGGACGAGCCCGAGGTCCGGGCCCGGCTCGACGACCTGAACACGCGGCTGATGGACGCCGTCAACCGGACCGGCGAGGTGTTCCTGTCGCACACCCGGCTGGGTGACCGGTTCACGATCCGGATGGCCATCGGCAACCTGCGCACGGAGGCCCGCCACGTCGAGCGGGCGTGGGCGCTGCTCCGGCGCGAGGCCGCCCGCCTGGACGCCTGACGCGCCCCGGGGCGCGTCCGCACGAGGAGATCGAGATGTCCGAGCCGATCGAGGTCCTGTACTTCTACCGCACGAGGTGGGGCGCCCACGACGAGTTCGTGGACCTGTTCCGCCGCAACCACTGGCCCATCCTGCGCGAGCAGCTGGCGGACGGGCGGTACGCGAACGTCGAAATGTGGACGCCCCGGTTCCACGGCGAGGGCCGAGCGGACTGGGACGTGCTGGTGTCGATCACGTACCGCGACTGGGCGGCGATCCAGGAGCACAGCGACGCCGAGATCGCGCGCCGGCTGTACCCGGACCAGGAGACGTTCAAGGCCGACGAGGCGCACCGCTTCTCGCTCCTCGACGCCCACTGGGACGTGGTCCTCGAGTCGCGGCCCCTCGAGCGGTAGCGGCGGCCGGTCAGACCGTCGGCTCGAGGATCACCAGACGTTGCCGGTACCGGGCGTGTAGTTCGAGGCGATCACCGAGTCCGCGATGATCGTGTCCGCGCGCAGGATGCCGCTGGCGATCGTGAGCGGAGCGGCGAGGGTGATCGTGCCGCCGCTGACCGTCGTGTTCGATCCGTCCGACGTCACCGGACCGCCGGTGCCTGAGGTGCCGCCGGTGGGGGCTGGCCCGGTCGTGCCGACCTCGGTGGTGATCTCGTCGATCTCGACGTCGCGCTGGACGGCCGGCCGGGTCGCCACGAGTGCCACCACGGCCGCGTTGCCGGCCGACCGCTGGAGGGCCATCAGCCCGGGCGCCGCCGAGCCCGCATGGGCGAGCCGCGGGTCCGTGCCATGGACGAGCGGCGGGGCCGCCTCCGGGGCCGGCCCGTCGGCGGGTTCGGGGTGGTGAACGCGGGCACCGGCCCCGGCCTGCTCGTCGAGCGGGCCGGCGGAGTCGTGGCGGACGTTCATCTGCCCCCTTTCGTGCGGGTCGTGTCGCCCCGATCCTAGACGGCGACCGCCGGGCGGTGGGTGCCCCGTCGTGCCGACCTGTTGCCCGATCGGGCCAACGGCCCCCGGTCCGCGACACGGCACGCTCCCGCGCCGGACCGCCCGACCCGCGATAATGCGGCCCTGACGACCCGCCCGACACCCGGAGGCCCGTGCCGCCTGTGCCGCCCATCACCGAGCTGTCCCGCATCGAGCCCGTCCACCTCGCCCGCCTCGAGAAGCAGGGCGTGTTCACCACGGGGATCCTGCTCGAGGTGTCGGAGACGCCGACCCGGCTCCAGTACCTCGCCGACCATGTCGGGGCCACGATCGACGACGTCTCCGCGTGGCGCGACGAGGCGCTGATGCTCAACCTCGCCGGCTTCGGCCCCCGCGAGCACCAGCTGTTCGTCCAGGCGGGCATCGAGGGGCTGCGCGACCTGCTCGCGGTGGACCTCGAGGGGCTCAAGGCGCGGCTCGGGCGGGCGGCCACGGAGCTCAACTGGGAGGCGCCGCCGGAGCTCATGGTCGAGACCTGGTGGGAGCAGGCGCGGACCCTCGCGGAGGCGTAGCCGCCGGTGCGCCGTCGCGCCACGGGGCCATCGCCGCCCGCCTGCCGTCCCGCCGCGGGGCCGCCGGGCCCGCAGCGGGTACCATCGCCGCCTGATGCAGTCGCTCCGTGGCGGCCTGGCCGCCCTCGCCGTCGGCGTGGCCAGCGTGCTGGTCGTGCTGGCCCTGGCCATCCTCCCGTTCCTCAACCCGGTGTGGGTGGGCTTCGCCCAGGAGCGGGCGCAGGCCGCGGCCTGGACGGCCTTCGCGCCCGCGGACCTGCGCGCCGTGACCGACGCCATCCTGGCCGACCTCGTGCTGGGCCCGCCCGACTTCGACGTCAGCCTGGCCGGGCAGCCGGTGCTCAACGAAGCCGAGCGCGGGCACATGCGCGACGTCCGGACGGTGTTCCTGGGCCTGTACCTGGCGGCGGCGGTCGGCGCGCTGGTCCTGGTCGCCGCCTTCGCCCTCGCGCGGGGCCGGGCGCGCGCCCGCCTGTGGCGCCGCCTGTCGCGGTCGGGCCTCATGATCGCGCTCGTGACCGTCGCCGGCGGGCTCCTGGCGCTGGTGTTCTTCGACGCCGCGTTCGCGCTGTTCCACCGCGTGTTCTTCCCGCAGGGAAACTGGCAGTTCGACCCGGCCACCGACCGCCTCGTCCAGCTGTTCCCGGAGCGGTTCTGGGTGGAGACCTCGGTCGCGGTGGGCGTGGTGGTGGTCGTCCTCGGGTTCGTGCTGGCCTGGGTCGGCCGGCGGCGCGCGGCAGCGATCGAGCGGCAGACGGCGGGCACTCCCGCGACGCTCAACGCGGTCCCGGTCCGATGATCGGCGAGGGACTGCCGATCGGGCGGCTGTTCGGCATCGAGATCCGCGTGTCGGTCATCTGGGCCGTGCTGCTGGCGATGATCGCGCTGATCGGGGCCGAGCAGGCCTCGGTGACGGCGCCCGGGATCCCGTTCGCGATGCAATGGGTCGTCGGCGGGGCGGTGGCGG
>MGOE01000060.1:7299-8202 GCA_001797035.1 Chloroflexi bacterium RBG_16_72_14 | reverse complement strand
GCCGATGAACCCCAGCACGATCGAGGTCGTGGGCACCCCGCGCCGCCGGGCGACGAGCGCGTGGACGAGCTCGCGATCGCCGCATCGGGGCCGCTCCTCTCGCTGGGGATCGGCGCGGTGGTCCTGGCGGCGGGGGCGGCGGTGGGGATGGCGGACCCGGGCTTCGGTGCCGTTGCCGGGGCGCTGATCGTCGTGGGCGGCCTCAACGTCGTCCTCGGCCTGCTCAGCCTGCTGCCCGGCTTCCCCCTCGATGGCGGCCGGATCGTTCGCGCGATCGCGTGGGCCCGCAGCGGCGACACGGACCGCTCGACCCGGTTCGCGGCGCGCATCGGGCGCATCGTGGGCTGGACGACGATCGGGGTCGGCATCGCGATCGCCTTCCTCGACCGCACGACCGAGGGGCTGCTGGTCCTCGCACTCGGCTGGTTCCTGTCCACCGGCGCGCGGACGCTGGACCGGCGGCTGGGTCTCGAGGTGCTCCTGCGCGGCATGCCGGTCCGCGACGCGATGGAGCGCGACGTCGCGTGGGTGGGGCCGCAGCTCACGATCGACACGTTCGCCGACAGGTTCGAGGGCGAGAACGGCGTGTCCGCGATGGCCGTCGTGGACGACGAGCGGGTCGTCGGCGTCCTCGGCCTGCGCCGCCTGCAGCGGCTGGGACGACGCAAGTTCGCGAGCACGCGCGTCGCCGACATCATGGCCACGCCGCCGCAGGTCCCGGTGCTTGCCCCCGACGACGACCTGTGGGGCGCCCTGGACCTGGTCAACCAGTCCGGCCTCGACGGCCTGGCCGTGGCCGAGGACGGGCGCCTCGCAGGCCTGCTGACGCGGCGGAGCCTGTCGACGGCGGTCCGCGACCGGATGGCGGCGCAGCAGGGCGGCGCCGGATGACGGCACGGAGCA
>MGOE01000060.1:6631-7280 GCA_001797035.1 Chloroflexi bacterium RBG_16_72_14 | reverse complement strand
GTGGCGCGGTCGCGGCCGCCGACGCGATGAGCACCGACCTCCTGAGCGTCGAGGCGGCCCAGGCGACGGTGCTCGCGGGGGTCGAGCCGCCGCCGGAGTTCGAGCTGCTCGCCCCCGAGCTGGCCCTCGGCCGGGTGCTGGCGGAGCCGGTTGCTGCGGCCACGTCGCTGCCGCCGTGGGACAACTCGGCGATGGACGGCTACGCGATCCGCCACGCGGATGTCGCCGCCGCGACCGAGGAGCGGCCGGTCCGGCTCACGGTGGTCGGCGAGGTGCGCGCCGGCCGGGCGCCGGACGTCCGGGTGCTGGAGGAGACGGCCGTGCGGATCGCCACCGGGGCGCCGCTGCCGCCGGGCGCCGACGCCGTCGTGCCCGTGGAGCTGACGACGCCCCTCGACGCGGGCGGCAGCCCGGGACCTCGGGGCCGCGACGCGACGGGGCCGCTGCCCGCCGCGTGCCTGGTGCACGTCGCGGTCGGACCGGGCAACGCCGTCCGCACCGCCGGCGACGACGTCGTCGCCGGCACGGCCGTCGCGGCGGCCGGGGACCTCGTCACGCCCGCGGTCGTGGCGCTGGCGGCGGGAGCCGGTGTCGCGGCCGTGGCCGTGTGGCGCCGGCCGGTGGTCGCCGTGCTCGCAACCGGCGACGA
>MGOE01000060.1:6329-6616 GCA_001797035.1 Chloroflexi bacterium RBG_16_72_14 | reverse complement strand
GGCGAGCCGCTGGGCGACGCCGGCATTCCGGACGCGAACGGGCCCGGGCTGCGGGCGCTGGTGCGCGACGCCGGCGCCGAGGCGATCGACCTGGGCGTCGCGGAGGACCGGGTGGAGGAGGTCGAGGCCCGCCTCCGCCGCGGGCTGGCCCAGGCGGACCTCGTCGTGGTCTCGGGCGGAGTCTCCGTCGGCCCCTACGACGTCGTGCGGACCGCGTTCGACAACGTCGGCCACATGAACCTGTGGCGGGTCGCCGTCCAGCCCGGCAAGCCGTTCGCCTTCGGCCG
>MGOE01000060.1:4789-6319 GCA_001797035.1 Chloroflexi bacterium RBG_16_72_14 | reverse complement strand
GTGCCCGGCCGGGCGACCCCGGTGCTGCTGTTCGGCCTGCCCGGCAACCCGGTGTCCGGGTTCGTCACCTTCGAGCTGTTCGTGCGCCCCGTGATCCGGCGCCTGGCCGGGCACCCGCGGCTCCACCGCCCCGTGGAGCGCGCCGTGCTCGAGGAGGGCGTGTCCAAGAGCGTCGGCCGGCGCGGGTTCCAGCGGGTGACCGCGCTGCGGGACGCGGACGGGTCGCCGCTCCGCGACGCCGCGGGCCGGGTCCGCGTCCGCCTCGCCGGGGGGCAGGGGAGCCACGTGCTGTCGGCGCTCGCCGCCGCCGACGCGCTGGCGGTGATCCCGGAGCCGCTGGAGCGCGCCGAGGCCGGCTTCGAGGTGGAGCTTCGCTGGCTCGACCGGGGGGAGGGAAGCGACCCGGCGCACCCGGGGTCCACGCGGGCCGCGGCACCCGCTAGCATCGGGGCGAGCAGGAGGATCCATGGACCGCAGCGACGCCCCGCGTGCCGAACGCCGCCGCCTCAGCCACGTCGATCGCCGGGGTCGGCCGCGCATGGTGGACGTGTCCGCCAAGCCGCCCACCGCGCGCCGGGCCGTCGCCGAGGCGGAGGTCGCGGTGTCCCCCGAGACGCTCAGCCTCGTCATCGACGGCGGCGGCGAGAAGGGCGACGTCCTCACCGTGGCTGAGCTGGCCGGGGTGATGGGCGGCAAGCGCACGGCCGAGCTCATCCCCCTGTGCCACCCGCTGTCGCTCACCGACCTCGTCGTCCAGGTCACCCCGGACCGCGCCGCGGGCGTGCTCCGGATCCGCGCCGAGGCCGCGACCACGGGTCCCACGGGCGTCGAGATGGAGGCGATGACGGCCGCCTCGGTCGCCGCGCTCACCGTCTACGACATGGTCAAGGGCGTGGAGCGCGGGGTCGAGATCCGGAGTCTCCGCCTGGTGTCGAAGACCGGCGGCAGGAGCGGCGAGTGGCACCGGCCGGCGGGGGACGAGGCGCCCGGGCCCCGGCGCAAGCCCGGTGAGCGGATGGCCGGCCGCGTCCGCAAGCGCAAGGGCGCCGGTTGAGCGGCGACGCGCCCGTCCCCGCAACCCGGTCGGCGCTCGTCCTGACGGCGAGCGACCGGAGCGCCGCGGGTACGCGCGCCGACGCCTCGGGCGACCTCATCGAGGCGCGACTGACCGGCCTCGGGTTCCTCGTGGATCGGCAGGTCGTCCCCGACGACCGGCGGGCGATCGAGCAGGCGCTCGTCGCCGGGGCCGCGGCCCACCCGCTGATCGTGACGACCGGTGGCACCGGCCTCACGCCCCGCGACGTCACGCCCCAGGCGACGGCGGCGGTCCTGGATTACGAGGTGCCCGGGATCGCCGAGGCGATGCGCGCCGACGGGCGCCGCTCGACGCCGTTCGCCGTGCTGTCACGCGGCCTGGTGGGCGTCCGCGGCCGGACGCTGATCGTCAACGTCCCGGGCTCGCCCAAGGGCGCGATCGAGTCGCTCGAGACGGTGATCCCGCTGCTCGACCACGCCCTCGAGACGATCGCC
>MGOE01000060.1:943-4752 GCA_001797035.1 Chloroflexi bacterium RBG_16_72_14 | reverse complement strand
GCCGCGGCGACCCCCCGCCCGGGACCCCCGAGGAGGCCTGATCGATGTTCGAGCCCTTCGCCGACGTCCCAGCCTATCCGCTGGTGCTGCCGCTGTTCTGGGGCGCCGCGGGGTTCTTCGCGCTTGCGATGGGTCGTCACCTGCGGGTGTTCGCGGCCGCGCGCCCGGCCGCGCCCACGGATCGCATCGGCACGCGCCTGTGGGGCGCGGTCCGCTACGGCCTGGTCCAGACGCGCATGTTCCGCGACCTGCGCGCGGGCCTGCTCCACGCCGGCATCTTCTGGGGCTTCGTCCTGCTCACCGTGGGGACCGCGAACATCGCCACCGGCGGCCTCGTCCAGGCCATCGTGTCGATCCCGTCCGACGGCATCCTGTGGGCGGCCGTCAACGCGATGCAGAACGTCGTGGCGCTGGTCGTGCTGGCCTCGATCGCGTACGCGTACTGGCGCCGCCTGGTCACGAGGCCGGCGCGCCTGACGTTCAACCGCGACGCGTTGCTCATCCTGGGCATGATCGGCGGGGTGGTGGCCGCGGAGCTCGGCGCGCAGGTGTTCCAGGTCGCGGCCCACGGCGACGAGCCCGGCGCCTTCGTCGCCAACGCGCTGGGCGGGGCGCTGCGGGGCCTCGATGGCGGCCTGCCCGGGGGCGTGTTCGCCGTCCTGTGGTGGGCGCACATGCTCCTGGTGGCGGCGTTCTTCGCCTACCTGCCGTTCTCCAAGCACCTCCACATCGCCACCGCGATCCCGAACATCCTGCTGCGCAAGCTCGGGCCGCGGGGCGAGCTGCCGGCCATGGACCTCGAGGCCGAGGACGCGGTGTTCGGCCTGCGCACGGTCGCCGACCTGTCGTGGAAGGACCTGCTCGACGGCTTCACCTGCACCGAGTGCGGGCGCTGCCAGGAGGCCTGCCCCGCGCACTTCACCGGCAAGCCGCTCAACCCCAAGGAGCTGATCATGGGCATCCGCCACGAGGCCGTCGCGGCCGAGGCGGGCCTGCCGCTGCTCCCCAACGCACCGTCGGTGCGCGCCGCCTTCGGCCTGGACGACTCGCTCAAGCCCGAGGCCATGGCGCGGCCGCTCGTGGACGCCGCGATCAGCTACGACGCCGTGTGGGACTGCCTCACCTGCGGCGCCTGCGTCGAGGCCTGCCCGGTGACGATCGAGCACGTCGACAAGATCGTGGGCATCCGGCGCAACCTGGTGCTGGAGGACAGCCGCTTCCCGGCCGAGCTCGCGGGCGCGTTCCGGGGCATGGAGAGCGTCGCCAACCCGTGGGGCCAGCCGCCGTCCGCGCGCCTCGACTGGACGAGGGGACTCCCGTTCGAGGTCCGGACCGTCGCCGCCGTCAAGGCCGCGGGCGAGCTGGATGCGCTCGAGGCCCTGTACTGGGTCGGCTGCGCGGCGGCCTTCGACGACCGCAACCGGCGGGTCGCCCGGGCGGTGGCGACGTGCCTCGACGCCGCGGGCGTCTCGTTCGCTGTCCTCGGCCAGGAGGAGAGCTGCACCGGCGACCCCGCGCGCCGGATGGGCAACGACTACGTGTTCCAGATCCTCGCTGCGCAGAACGTGGACACGCTCAACCGCTACGCGATGGGGGAGCGGACGATCGTGACGGCGTGCCCGCACTGCTTCAACACGATCGGCAACGAATACGGCCAGCTGGGCGGCCGGTTCACCATCCGCCACCACTCGGAGTATCTCGCCTCGCTGGTCTCGGATGGTCGGCTGCGGATCGGCCCGGACGGGCTGCCCGGTCGGAGCGTGACCTACCACGACTCCTGCTACCTCGCCCGCTACAACGGCGTGATCGCTGCGCCGCGCGACGTCCTGGGCGCGATCCCGGGCGTGGAGCTGCGCGAGATGGACGCCAATGGCCGCCAGACGTTCTGCTGCGGGGCCGGCGGCGGCCGGATGTGGATGGAGGAGACACGCGGCACGCGGATCAACGCCGAGCGCACGCGCCAGGCCCTCGCCACCGGCGCCGACACCGTCGCCACCGCGTGCCCGTTCTGCATGGTCATGCTCCGCGACGGCCTGACCGACGCCGGGCGGGGCGCGGACGCCGCGGACCCGGTGACCGCGCAGGACATCAGCGAGCTGCTGGCGGCCGCGATCGTCCCGTTCGGCGGCCGCGAGGTCCCGGAAGGACGCCGGCTCCCGGTGGTCTAGGGTCGCGTCCAGGCGCTCAGCCCTTGAGGGCGGCCCCGCAGGCGATGCACTGGCGGTCGGTCCACATGTTGCCCATGCCGCACTTCGGGCACCGCTTCTCGCCCTCGGTCGAGGTGGCGTACGGGGAGTCGGCAGGGGTGGATTCGTCCTGGTCCTGCTGCATCCGCTTCCGGATCACGACGGCGGCGACGACCGCGACCAGCGCGGCGAGGCCGAGCAGGAGGATGTAGGTCTGGTCCATGGCGCATCCCTTCGATGCGGGGCGGGCCGGACCCCCGGTGGCCGGCTCTCTTCCCGCGACGGCGCACGAGCAGCGTATCGCCGCGACCGGCCGATGTCATCCCTGACGATCTGGCCCCACCGGGACGCTGCTAGGATGGCCCCGGTGACCACGCAACTGCCCGTCCACGGCTCGGTCCGCCTCAGCGAGGAGCAGATCCTCCTGCGCGACGCCGTGCGCGTGCTGGCCGACGAGCAGATCGCGCCCCGGGCGGCCGAGATCGACCGGGCGGCCGAGTGGCCCGAGGATGTCCGCCGCCTGCTGGCGGACCACGACATCCTGGCGATCCCGTTCGCGGAGCAGCACGGCGGGCTGGGTGGCGACCTGCTGACGTTGTGCCTGGCGATCGAGCAGATCAGCCGCCACTGCGCGACGTCGGGGCTGATCCTCGCGGTCCAGGCGCTGGGCGCGATCCCGATCCAGGTGGCCGGCACGCCCGAGCAGCAGGACCGCTGGCTGCCCGGGCTCGCGTCGGGCGACAAGCTGATCGCCTTCGGCCTCACCGAGGCGGACGCCGGTTCCGATCCCTCGGGCATCCGGACCCGGGCCGTGCGCGACGGCGGCGACTACGTGATCGACGGCTCGAAGCGGTTCATCAGCCACGGCAGCGTGGCCGAGTACGTCGTCGTGTTCGCCGTCACCAACCCGGATGCCGAGAAGCCCAGCCGGCGCCTGTCGGCGATCCTCGTCGAGACGGACCGGCCGGGCTTTCGGGTCACCCGCCTCGAGCACAAGATGGGCATCCGGGGCTCGCCCACGGCGGAGCTCGCGTTCGACGGCGTCCGCGTGCCGGTCGGCAACCGGCTGGGCGAGGAGGGACATGGCTTCCCGATCGCAATGCAGACCTTCGAGCGCTCCCGACCCGGGATCGCGGCCCAGGCCGTGGGGATCGCGCAGGGTGCGCTCGAGGTGGCCGCCCGCTACGCCACCGAGCGCCGCCAGTTCGGCAAGCCGATCGGCGAGCTGCAGATGGTCCAGGCGATGCTCGCGGACATGGACGCCTCCACGGAGGCGGCACGGCAGCTGCTGTACACCGCGTGCGTCGAGATCGAGGCGGGTTCACCGGACGCCGCGCGCTGGGCGGCCATCGCCAAGCTCGTGGCCGGGGACGCCGCGATGCGGGTGACCACAGACGCCGTCCAGGTCCTCGGCGGCTACGGCTATATCGACGACTACCCCGTCGAGCGGATGATGCGCGACGCGAAGATCACCCAGCTCTACGAGGGGACCCAGCAGATCCAGCGCCTGATCGTCGCCCGGGCCCTGCTCGCCAGGGGCTCGTGACCGGCCGGCGCCCACCGACCCAGGAGCAGTGACCGCGTGCGAATTCTCGTCCTGACCAAGCCCGTCCCGGATCCCGC
>MGOE01000060.1:463-925 GCA_001797035.1 Chloroflexi bacterium RBG_16_72_14 | reverse complement strand
CGAGCGCCTGGGCCCGGACTTCCGCCTCGACCGGGCGGCCTCGCCGACCGTCGTCAACGGCAACGACGAGTACGCGCTCGAGGCCGCCCTCCAGCTCGTCGAGGCGCACGGCGGCGAGGTGGCGATCCTGTCCATGGCCCCCGCCAACGCGGTCGAGACGATGCGCAAGGCACTCGCGATGGGCGCGCTGCGCGGCGTCCTGGTGACCGATCCGGCGCTCGAGGGCGCCGACCTGCCCACCACGATCCGGGTCCTCGCCGCCGCCGCGGCCGCCGAGTCGTTCGACCTGCTGCTGGCGGGCCTCGACACGTCGGACGGGCAGGGCGGGGCGGTGGCCGCGGGCGTCGCCGCGCGTCTCGGGCTGCCGCTGCTCTCGAACGCCGCCTCGATCGACCCGGACGAGGCCGCCGGACGCGTGCGGGTGCGTCGGATCAGTGCCAGGGGCTACGACGTCATCGAGGC
>MGOE01000060.1:171-452 GCA_001797035.1 Chloroflexi bacterium RBG_16_72_14 | reverse complement strand
CCGTCGTGTCGTGCACCCAGGCGCTGGGCGCGCCGCGCTACCCGTCGCTCAAGGGGATCATGGCCGCCCGGTCGCGCGAGATCACGTCGCGCTCGCTGGCGGACCTGGGCGACGGCCTGGTGTCCGGCGGGGGCGAGTGGACGACCCGCGTCGTCGCCGCGGAGAAGCCGCCGGCGCGGGCCGCCGGGCGCGTCGTCAAGGCGCCGCCGGCCGACGCTGCCCGCGAGCTCGCCGACTTCCTCGCCGACCGGAGGCTGATCTGATGCCGCCCGTGATCCTCG
>MGOE01000060.1:0-91 GCA_001797035.1 Chloroflexi bacterium RBG_16_72_14 | reverse complement strand
GGCGGCGGCAGCTCGCTCGGCCTGGTCGTGGACGCTGCGCCGGATGCCGCGGCCGCCGAGCTCGCCACGTACCTGCCGCGGGTGGTCGCGG
>MGOE01000059.1 GCA_001797035.1 Chloroflexi bacterium RBG_16_72_14 | reverse complement strand
GGGGGCTCGCGGACGCGATCGTGGCCGGCGGCGGGGCGGTGGTCAGCGAGTTCGCCCCGGACGTCATCCCCACCCGCGGCACCTTCCCCCGGCGCAACCGGATCATCAGCGGGCTCGCCGATGCCACGGTCGTCGTCGAGGCGGGCGCGCGGAGCGGCGCCCTGACGACCGCGGCCTGGGCGCTGGAGCAGGGGAGGGGCTTGCACGTCGTGCCCGGCCGCGTGGGCGACCCCGCGGTCGCCGGCTGTCTAGCGTTCCTGCGCGAGGCGTCGCCCGAGGCGCGGATCGTGGCCGGCGTCCCGGAGCTGCTGGAGGACCTCGGCCTGCTGGACCCGCCGGAGGCCGGGGCGGCGGGCGACGGCGAGGCGAACGGGACCCCAGGCGGCGGGGCGGGCGATGCCCCGCGACCCGGGCAGCTGGCCCTCGATGCGCTGATGGCCACCCTCGGGCCCGCCGAGCGGTCGATCGCCCGCGAGATCCTCGCCGGCACCGGGACAGTGGACGAGCTGGTCGCCGCGACCGCGAGCTCCGGGGCGACCATGCTCGGCGTCCTCACCTCGCTCGAGGTGCGGGGGCTGGTCCTCGAGGCCTTCGGCCGCTACTGTCCTGCCGGCCCGCTGGCGCGGGCCGGCGAGCGTGCCCGGGTCGTCGTCCCGGTGCCCGCGGCGCGCGGCGGACGGGCCGCCTGAGCCGAAGCCCCGGCCGCCTGAGCCGAAGCCCCGGCCTCGCCCGAGGTTGCCGGACCCGCCGACCCGGTGCTACCCTCGCGGCGACCTCCGATCCCGCCGCAGCCCAGGTTCCATCGCCCTGCGGAGGTCGCGGCCATCCCGAGTGGCCGGCCGGCTGCGCGGACGGAGGAGATCTATTGCGGAAGCTCGGAGCGCTTGCGCTCGCCATCCCGGTGGTCGGTGCCGTCTACGTCGCCCTCTACCTGGGATCGCTGCCTCGCCGCAGCTTCGCGAGCCGCATCGGCGCCGGCATCGCCACGTTCGCGATCGTGGGCCTGGTGGTCGTTGCCAGCCTGCCGCCGTCCCCGAGCACCGCCAGCCCCGCCTCGGGCAAGCCTGCGCCGGTGGGCGCCGAGCTGCTCGACGCCGTCCGCACGGGCCACGGCCTGACCTCGAGCTTCACCGTCCGCTTCGAGGCGCCGATGGACGCCGCATCCGTCGCAGCCGCCCTGCGCATCGAGCCGGAGGGCGCGGTCTCGCTCGCCTGGGACGGGGCCGGCACCACGCTCTCGATCTCGCCGGTCGAGCACTGGCTCCCGGACACCCTGTACTCGGTCACCGTCGCCGAGACCGCCCGGGCGGTCATGGGCGGCACGCTCGAGCGGCCGCTGCGCGCCCTGGTCCTCACCGAGCGGGCCGGCTCCGCCCGCCTCGCGGCGACCGGCATGGTCGGCAAGCAGGTGCGACTAGACACCGCGTTCCGGGTCACCACGAACCGCGACCTGGCGGCGGAGGACGTCCTGGCCGCCCTTCGCGTGGTGCCGTACATCAACGGCGAGCTCGCGGCGGGTGAGATTCCCGGCGAGTTCCTGTTCCGGCCGTACGAGGCCTTGATGCCGGGCACCACGTACCGCATCTGGCTCGAGGGCCTCTCGGACGCGAGCGGCGTCGCGTTCGCCTCGCTGCCCGAGCTCCGGGTCACGACGACCGCCGCGCCCGCGGTGGTCCGCTTCCGTCCCCGTGACGACACGACGAACGTCGCCCGGACCGACGCCATCTCCGTCCGCTTCACGGAGCGCATGGACCGCACGACCACGGCCGCGGCGTTCCGCGTGTCGGCCGCCGGCAAGCCGGTCGCGGGCAGCGTCGCGTGGGCCGAGAAGGGCACCGTCCTCGTGTTCGAGCCCAAGGCCGCCCTGCCCTACGGCGCGACGGTCACGGTGACCGTGGACGCCCGGGCGACATCGAGGGCTGGCGTTCCGCTGGCAGCGGCTGCGACCGGCACCTTCACGGTCCAGCCCAAGCCCAAGCCCCGGCCGGTGATCACCCGGCCCACGACCCGGCCGATCACGAAGTCGGGTGGCGGCGGCGCCGTGTCCGGCAGCTGGCGAGGCGTCGAGTCGTACTACCTGCGGCTCATGAACTGCACCCGCACCGGCGGCTGGGTGACGTCGGAAGGGAACTGCTCGTCGCCGGGCGGCCGGGACGTCGCGGCGCTCGCGCTCAGCTCGGGCATCAGCGACAACGTCTCCCGGCCCTACGCCAAGCTGCTGGCGACCCGCGGCGAGTGCAGCCACTTCATCGGCGGCAACCCGGGCGACCGGCTCCGCCGCGCCGGCTACACGAGCTACCGCTGGGCCGAGAACCTCGGCTGCCGCTCAGGCAACCCGTACTCCGCCGTTCTCGCGTCCCACCGCTTCTTCCAGAGCGAAAAGCCGTACAACGGCGGCCACTACCGGAACTTGATGAACCCCGACTACGACCGTGCCGGGATCGGGGTCTGGGTCTCCGGCGGGCGGGTCCGCCTGGTGGTGGACTTCTACCACCCCTGACCATCCGGTCTCCGGGCCGGGCGGGACCATCGGGCGGGTGACGCGCGACGGGTCGGGCGCGAGGATGCCCCCGTGATCCGCAACGTGTGCATCCACGTCCAGAACGAACAGCCGCTGCTCGCGGACCTGTACGCCATCCCCACCGCCGCCGACGCTGGCCTGCTGTGCACGAACGTCCGGATGATGGACGGCAAGCGCCCGGTGTTCATCGACACCATCGAGGCCACGTTCTTCTTCCCCTATCACGTGATCCGCTTCATCGAGATCCCCGAGGGCGCCCTCGACGGGCAATCGGCCGCGACAGGGAGCCCCGGCACGCCGGGCCGTGCCGACGGGTCGATGGGTGCAGCAAGCGCCGTCCTGACCGACGACCTCGCCGATCTCCCCGCCCTGCGCCTGCCCGTCCCGGTCGCGAGCCCCGACGACGCCGCGGACGACGCCGACGGGGACGTGGAGCTCGAGATCGACGAGGGCTTCCTCAAGCGGATTCGCGACATCTGAGGGCGGCGCCGGTAAGCGGCGCGCAAGGAGGCCGGTGCTACACTCCCGGCCGCCATGCCCAAGCACCTCGTGATCGTGGAGTCGCCCGCCAAGGCGCGGACGATCGAACGCTACCTCGGCGGCGACTACCAGGTCCTCGCGTCGTACGGCCACGTCCGCGACCTGCCGGAGAACCCGGGCAAGGGCAAGTTCGGCGTGGACGTCGACCACGACTTCGCGCCCGAGTACGTGGTGACCGACGACCGCCGCAGGCAGGTATCCGCGATCGAGAAGGCCGCCCGGTCGGCGGACGCGGTGTATCTCGCGACGGACCTCGACCGCGAGGGCGAGGCGATCGCCTGGCACGTGGCGGAGGCGGCGAACGTCCCGGCGTCCAAGGCGCGCCGGGTGACCTTCAGCGAGATCACCGAGGGGGCCATCCGCGAGGCCTTCGCCAGTCCGCGCGAGATCGACCTCGACCTCGTGGACGCCCAGCAGGCGCGCCGGATCGTGGACCGCCTGGTCGGCTACACGCTGAGCCCGCTCCTGTCGCGCAAGGTGCGTGGCGGCCTGTCGGCCGGGCGCGTGCAGTCCGTGGCCGTGCGGCTGGTCGTGGAGCGCGAGCGCGAGATCCGGGCGTTCGTCGCCCGCGAGTACTGGACCCTCGAGGCGCTCCTGGCGGCCCCGGACGGCACCCGGTTCACGGCGGACGTCGTGCGCATCGCCGGCAAGGCGCTCGACCTCGGCGACGGGGACACGGCGCGGCGCCACGCGACCGCCCTGCGCCCCCAGCGCCCGGTCGTGGACTCGGTCGCGACCCGGCCGTCGAAGCGGAACCCGGCCCCGCCGTTCACGACCAGCACCCTCCAGCAGGAGGCGAGCCGCAAGCTCGGCTTCAGCCCCAAGCGCACGATGTCGATCGCGCAGCGGCTGTATGAAGGCGTGGACACGCCCGACGGGCATGCCGGCCTGATCACCTACATGCGGACGGACTCGACGGCGATCGCGGGCGTGGCGATGGCCGAGGCCCAGGCCGTGATCAGGGACCGCTTCGGAGATCGGTACGGCACGGGCAAGGGCCGGGTCCACAAGACCAGGGCGAAGGGCGCGCAGGAGGCGCACGAATCGATCCGGCCGACGTCCTTCCGGCGCGATCCGGACTCGATGCGGGCGCACCTCAAGGCGGAAGAGCTCAGGCTCTACCGCCTGATCTGGCAGCGCGCCATCGCCTCGCAGATGGCGCCCAAGGAGCTGGAGACCACGACGGTCGAGCTCACGGCCGGTGACTACCGCCTGCGCGCCTCGGCGACCCGGACGCTGTTCGACGGCTTTGCCCGCGTCTACACCGAGGGCACCGACGACGCTGCCGAGGAGGCGGAGCGCACGCTGCCGCCGCTGCGCGAGGGCGACGCGACGCGCGTCCTCGACGTCACCTCGACCCAGCACTTCACGGAGCCGCCGCCCCGCTACACGGAGGCCACCCTCATCAAGGCCCTCGAGGAGCACGGGATCGGTCGCCCGTCAACGTACGCGGCGACGATCTCGACCATCCTCGAGCGTGGCTACGTGCGCGTCGAGGAGCGACGTCTGCTGCCCGAGGAGATCGGTGAGATCGTGACCGACCTCCTGGTTGCCCACTTCGGCGAGTACGTGGACCTCGCGTTCACGGCCCGGATGGAGGAGGAGCTCGACGAGGTCGCCCGCGGCGAGCGCGAGTGGGTGCCACTGCTGCGCGCGTTCTTCGGCCCGCTCAAGGAGCGCGTGGACGAGAAGCGCCGCGAGCTAAAGCGGCGGGACTTCACCACCGAAGCCACGGACGAAGTGTGCTCGGAGGGCCACCCGATGGTCATCCGGCTCGGCCGCAACGGGAAGTTCCTTGCCTGCTCCACGTACCCGGAGCACAAGGAGACGCGTCCGCTCCCGGGTGACGAGGCGCCGCGGCTGGAGGGCGACGGCGAGGCCTGCCCGCGGTGCGGCGAGGGCACCCTCACCACGAGGCGCGGCCGGTTCGGGGCGTTCGTCGGCTGCTCGCGCTACCCGGACTGCGACTACATCCGCCGGGACGGTCCGCCTCCCCCAGAGCAGCTGCCGTTCGAGGTCGTGTGCCCGAAGCATGCGGACGGCATCCTCACGGCCCGTCGCGCGCGGCGTACCGGCAACGTCTTCTGGGGGTGCTCCGCCTACCCCCGTTGCGACTTCACGACCAACGACCCGCCGACCGGGGCCATCCATGACGCCCACGACGACGGCAAGGGTGCCGTGGCGCGCAAGGGCGAGGCCGGGTTGTGCCTCTC
>MGOE01000058.1:6415-6678 GCA_001797035.1 Chloroflexi bacterium RBG_16_72_14 | reverse complement strand
TGCCGCCGAGCAGCCCGGGTCGACCGCTGAGCGAGATCCTCCGGGAGATGCGGGACGAGGACGATCGATGAGCGGGCTGACCTATGCCGACGCCTCCGCGCTGGTCAAGCTCGTGCTCGCCGAGCCCGAGTCACCCGCGCTGCATCGCCGGTTCGTGGAGGCAGAGCGGGTGGCCACGAGCCGCGTCGGCGTCGTGGAGACCGTCCGGGCGTGTTCGCGTCGGGGGGACGACCCGGCGCACCGGGACCGCGTGCTCGAGCGGA
>MGOE01000058.1:5693-6270 GCA_001797035.1 Chloroflexi bacterium RBG_16_72_14 | reverse complement strand
CTGACCTACGACGACCGCCTCGCCGACGCCGCGCGCTCGATCGGCCTGCCCGTCGTGCGACCGGCCTGAGCACGAAGGCACCGGCGTCCGGGCGGGCGGAGGCTCAGTCGCCCGATCCGCCCGCGCCGGGTTCGGCTCCCGTGCCGCCGTCCAGCCCTTCGACGCCGCGCGGCGTCAGCGCGTACACGCCCCGGTCCACGCGCTCGAACCAGCCGTACACGTTGTCCCGAACGATCCGGCCAGCCTTTGGGACGTCGCCGGCCGCGCGCATCGCGCGGAGTGCCATCGGGCCGGCCGCGAGCAGCGCGGCGCAGCGCATGGCCTCCTGGCGGTAGGCGGTCATGATCGGGCGGCGGGTCGCGCCACCGCCGGTCGGATCGCCGATCCGACGCCGGTGCTCGCCCAGGAGCGCGGCCGTCCGCCGCCGGCTCCTCCGCGGCTGGTAGGGGGCCGGGTCCACCACGACCTCCGCCCGGCCGTGCGTCACGACGATCAGCCCGAGCCCCAGCCGCCGGCACAGCCGTCGCGTCTCGGCGGGTCGCGCGGGCCACGCGCCCACCGCGAGGTACACGGCATC
>MGOE01000058.1:4161-5532 GCA_001797035.1 Chloroflexi bacterium RBG_16_72_14 | reverse complement strand
CCGGCGCGTAGAGCTCGGTCTCGGGCGGTGCGACGGGACGGGTGCGGGGCACGGTCATCCCTTGCGTGTCGGTCTGGAGGCGGGAATCGTCCGAGATCGTTGACCACCACTTACGTTCACCGGGCAGCAACATACCGGCCCGAACCGTAGGCATGGTCCGCCGGTCCTCGACTGGTGAGGTCGGACGACGTCCGGTAGGTGTCGGTTGCGAACCCAGACAGTGAATGGTCCTCCTCCATTCCCCCGATTGTGGAGACGGGTCGGACTGAGATTCGTCTCACCAGCAGAGCCGGACCGGTCAGAGCCCCGTCGAGATACCGGCCGCCTGCGTCCGGCCCAAGCTCGCGGCGCATGAGCGCCTCCGACGCCCAGGCACCGACCGTGCGACGCCTAGGCCGCCTCGCTGGCGGAGTTCGTGCTGCCCGAGCCCCACGAGGGGTCGGTCGTCTCGTTCTGGAACAAGCGCGGGCAGGCGACTGACGAGAAGGACAAGGGCGGTGGTCGGGGCTGCGCGGCGATGCGAAGCGTCGCGCCGCCGCTCGCGGACGCGACACTCCGGCGGTGCCTGAAGTCTTCTCCGCACGGGCGCGTGACCAGCCCGATCTACGAGGCTCACGCGACCGAGGCGCTGCCGGCCGCCCGCTGCGGAAGGAACGGTCCCCGTCCCCAGATCAGCAGACCGAGGATCACGAGCCGACCGACCACGGCCGACACGCCCCAAACGCCCGCGAGCCATGCCACGGTGAAGAAGACGACCCACCCCACTGCGACGGCAACGACGATGCGGAAGCCGAGGGCGTTCGTCTGAAGCGCGATGGCGGCGATGCCGACGACCGACAGGATCGACATGACGCCCCAGACGAAGACGAACCACAGCGGGACGACCTGGCCTCCAATGTCGATCTGCGAATGGTGGCCCGAGAGCTCGGCCACCACCGCAAGGACCCAGAAGGGCAGGAAGAACACGTCGAACGTCAACAGGAAGCACGCGGTCCAAACGCGCCACCGTCCGGGCGCTCGCTTCGTGATCGCGTAGATGCCCTCTGCGTTCATGGCCCCCTCCCCCGCTGCGTGTCGGTTCCCGAGCTGTCGCCGACGGCACGATCGTCAATGGCGGTGCCGCGCCGGTCAAGATGCCGTTGGTCCTCGATGTGCTCCGGCGACGCCGTGCTGCAGCCGAACGCCGGATGCGCCTACCACGCACCTATGCAACCGTCCTGCCGGTCTCACCTCCTCGTCATCTGGGCGTGGCGAAACTCCTGTTGCACAGTGCAATCCACAATGCGGTGAGAGCGCCGAGGATCGAGGCCACAGGGGGGCCGCAAACTGGGGTCAATACGACAAGGGCGGTTCGGGAGGTTCGGTGGGTCG
>MGOE01000058.1:0-4050 GCA_001797035.1 Chloroflexi bacterium RBG_16_72_14 | reverse complement strand
GAGGTCAGTGGCGCTCGGCCTGGCGCACGAAGCTCATTCGCGCAACGGTCGCCGCGCGCCGACCACGGGCTCGACCGCGGGATTGGCCGCTCTCGGTCAGCCAACGCCTCTTGCGGCGCGCCAGGTCAAGGCACGTACAGTGGAGGGGTGGCGCGCCCGGCGAGACTCGAACTCACGGCCTTCAGGTCCGCAACCTGACGCTCTATCCACTGAGCTACGGGCGCCCGTTTGCTGCGCCGATCCGGCGCGGTGCTCTCCGACGGCCGAGGCGACGCTCCCGCGAGCCGTCGGCCGGAGGATTCTGGCGGAGAGGGAGGGATTCGAACCCTCGGAGCAGGTTACCCCACTCGGCGGTTTAGCAAACCGCTGCACTAGACCGCTATGCGACCTCTCCGGGCAGCGCGGGGCATTCTAGCATCCGGCATCGGACCGGCCGACCGCCGACCGGCTGCCGACCGACCGTGGCGCTGCCCGGCGAGGGCCCGCAAGTTGACGCACGGTCCCGCACGGGATACCGTCGCGGGCACCGATGTGCGCCATCTATCGCTTTACCTGCCCGGCATGACCGATCCCGGAGTCTGAGACCCCGGAGAGCGGGTCGTGCCGGGTGAGCAGAGGTCCCAGACCTCTGCTTTTTTGTTCCTCCGCGACCAACCGACAAAGGACCGAGACGACATGTTCGTGGTCATGCGGACCGGAGCCACCGATGCCGAGGTCAACGGCGTCAAGGGCCTGATCCTGGCCGAGGGCCTGACGCCGTTCGAGAACGCCGGCGCGGACCGGGTCGTGATCGCCGTGGTCGGCGAGATCGGCGCCCGGCGGCCGCAGCTCAAGGCTCGCCTGGAGGCCACGCCGGGCGTCGCCACCGTGACCGCGATCTCGAAGCCCTACAAGCTCGTGTCGCGCGAGTTCCACCCCGAGGACACGGTGATCCGCGTCCTGGACGCCGTGATCGGCGACGGGTCGCTGACCGTGATGGCCGGGCCGTGCTCGATCGAGAGCCGCGAGCAGCTGCTCGAGACCGTGGACTTCGTGGCGGCCCACGGCGCGACGGTCATCCGGGGCGGCGCCTTCAAGCCCCGGACCAGCCCGTACAGCTTCCAGGGCCTGGGCGTGGAGGGGCTGCGCTACCTCGCAGAGGCGCGCGAGCGGACCGGGCTGCCGGTGATCACCGAGGTCATGGAGCCCAGCCAGGTCGACATCGTCGCCGAGTACGCGGACATCCTCCAGATCGGCACCCGGAACATGCAGAACTTCTCGCTCCTGCTCGCGTGCGGGCGAGCCGGGCGTCCGGTCATGCTCAAGCGCGGGTTCGGGGCGACGATCGAGGAGTGGCTGATGGCGGCCGAGTACATCGCCTCGGCCGGGAACCCGAGCATCGTCCTCTGCGAGCGGGGCATCAGGACGTTCGAGACGTATGCCCGCAACACGCTCGACCTCACGGCCGTGCCGGTCGTCCACCACCTGACGCACCTGCCGGTCGTGGTGGACCCCTCGCACGCTACCGGCAAGCGCTGGCTGGTGAAGCCGCTCGCGATCGGCGGCGTGGCCGTGGGCGCGGACGGGATCATGGTCGAGGTCCACCCGCGGCCGGACGAGGCGCTGTCCGACGCCGAGCAGCAGCTGGACTTCCCGGCCTTCGCCTCGATGATGGACGCCGTCACCGCCGTCCACGAGCATGTCAGGGACCTCCACGGCGACCTGGTCCGCGGGGCAAACGGCGGCGGGGCAAACGGCGGCGGGGCAAACGGCGGCGGGCCGACGGGCGGCGCATGATGACGACGGGATCGGCGACCGGTGACGCCCTGGTCGTGCGGCCGGCGACGCGGCTGCGCGGGCGGCCCGGCCTGCCCGGGGACAAGTCGATCTCCCACCGGGCGCTGCTGCTCGCGCTGCTCGCCGAAGGCGAGAGCCGGATCACCGCGGCCGGTGACGGCGACGACGTCCGGTCCACCGCCGGCGTGGTCGCTGCGCTGGGCGCAACCGTGGAGCGCGTCGGGGAGCGCGGCGGCCGGGTGGATTACCGCGTGGTCTCGCCCGGCGGCGACGCGCTGCAACAGCCCGCCGCGGTGCTGCACTGCGGCAACTCCGGCACGACGACCCGGCTCCTGGCCGGGCTGCTCGCCGGCCGCCCGCTGGCGGCGACCCTCGACGGTGACGCCTCGCTCCGCCGGCGCCCGATGGGCCGGGTGACCGAGCCGCTGACGGCGATGGGTGCCTCGTTCGCCGGTCCCGCCGGCGCGACGCTGCTGCCGCTCGAGGTCCGCGGCCGCGCCCGCCTCTCCCCGATCGCCTGGACGACGCCCGTGCCCAGCGCCCAGGTCAAGTCCGCGATCCTCCTGGCCGCCCTCGCCGCCGACGGCGAGACGAGCGTGACCGAGGGGGTCACCACCCGCGACCACACCGAGCGGATGCTGCGCGCCCGGGGCGTGGCCGTACCCGAGGAGACCCTCGCCGATGGCCGGCACACCGTCAGCCTGGCGGGCCCCGCCGCGCTGAATGCCGTCGCTGAGACCGTCCCCGCGGACCCGTCCGCCGCCGCCTTCTGGCTGGTGGCCGGCGCGATCCACCCGGACGCGGAGCTGCTGCTCGACGGCGTGAGCACGAACCCTACCCGACGTGCCATCATCGACATCCTGAGGCGCATGGGCGCCGATATCGAGGAGCACGACGTGCCGGGCACCGGAGGTCCGGACGGCGAGCCCCTCGCCGACCTGGTCGTCCGGTCCAGCGAGCTCCGATCCGTCGACCTCTCACCCGCCGAGGTGGCGGCGGCGATCGACGAGATCCCGGTCCTGGCGCTCGCCGCGACGGTCGCGACGGGAACGACGCGGATCCGGGGCGCAGGCGAGCTCCGGCACAAGGAGTCCGATCGCATCGCCGGGATCGCGGACGGCCTCACGGCACTCGGGGCGCGGGTCCGCGTCACGGGCGACGACATCGAGATCGACGGCGGCCGGCGTCTCGCCGGGGCCGTCACCGAGACACACGACGATCACCGGCTCGCGATGACGTTCGCGATCGCCGGCCTCATCGCCGAGGGCGAGACCATCGTGCGCCGACCCGGGTCGGCGGCGATCTCGTACCCCGGCTTCTTCGCGGAACTCCAAGGGGTGCGGGCATGACGAAGCGGATCGTCCTCATCGGCCACCCGGTGGCCCACTCGCTGTCCGGGGCGATGCAGCAGGCCGCCTTCGACAAGCTCGGCATCGACGCCCGCTACGAGCTGTGGGACCGCGCCCCGATCGCACTCGCTGAGACCATCACCGAGCTGCGTGCGGACGAGTTCCTGGGTGCCAACGTCACGATCCCGCACAAGGAGCGGGTCGTGCCCCTGGTAGACCGCCTGACAGAGGAGGCACACGTCACCGGTGCGGTCAACACGATCACCAGGGAGGGCAAGAAGCTCGTCGGGCACAACACGGACGTGCCGGGCTTCAAGGTGGCGCTGGACCGGCTCGTCGGGCGCCAGAAGATGCCGCGCCATGCGGTGGTCCTCGGCGCCGGCGGTGGCGCCCGCGCGGTCGTCTACGGGCTGATCCGCGAGGGCTTCCAGCGGATCATCGTGTTCAATCGTCACCTCCACCGGGCCGAATCGCTGGTCAAGCACTTCGGGCGCAGTGCCGCGCACATGGAGCTGCGCGCGATGCCCTGGCATGAGTCGATCATCGAGGCGGAGCTCGCCAAGACGAAGGTGCTCATCAACGCGACCTCGATCGGGCTGACCGCCGACGAGACGCCGCTGCCGGCTGCGATCCTGCCGCCCGAGCTGCTGGTGCTCGACCTGATCTACGATCGCACCCGGCTCCTGCGCGACGCCGAGGCGGCGGGCTGCACCGTGGCCGACGGCGAGCAGATGCTGCTCCACCAGGGCGCGGCCTCGTTCACGCTGTGGACCGGGCAGCCGGCGCCGCTCGAGCTCATGGGCGAGGCGCTCGCCGACGCGCGCGCGAGGGGCGTCCGCTCGGCCGAGGGGGAGCCGGCCGATCCCGTCGGCGGCGCGGCGGCCGGGTCCGCGCCCGAGTCCGCCGCGAGCTGACCCGGGCCGGG
>MGOE01000057.1:3424-9503 GCA_001797035.1 Chloroflexi bacterium RBG_16_72_14 | reverse complement strand
GTCCGGGGCGCCATCCTCCGCGACGAGCGCGCGCGCCTCGAAGCACGGACCGCCCGCCTGCAGCGAGCCCTCCACCGGCTCAACGTCCTGTCCGCCGCCGACCCGACCAGCAAGGAGATCTCCGTGCCAACCCCGCCGCCGCCCCCGTCTCTGTCCCCCGAGACGCACCGGTCGCTGGGAGCCGGGCTGTACAACCGGACCTGGGACCTGCTGGAGATCGAAGACCGGACCCCTGCCCAGGACGACGAGCTGGTGGAGACGGCCCACGCCTCGGCCTGGCATTGGCGACAGGTGGGCAACGCTGCCAACGCGGCGCGGGGCCACTGGCTGTGCTCCAGGGTGTATGCGGTGCTCGGGCGAGGAGAGGCCGCGGTCCACCACGCCCGGCGGGCGAACGAGATCGTGGCGGCCGGCGGGGAGGGCATCGAGGACTGGGACGCGGCCGCAGCGGCCGAGGCGATGGCGCGGGCGCTGGCGGTCTCCGGTGACCGTGTCGGGGCCGCCGAGTGGAAGATGCGGGCGAGCTCGGCCCTGGAGGCGGTCGCGGAGGCGGATGACCGGTCCGTGATCGAGGGCGACCTGGCGACGATCCCGGCCTGAAGCGGGTCAGTCGACGCCAAGCAGAGCGCGCCGCCGGGCGTTGGCCAGCGCCACGCGGAGGTGGACCGGCAGCGCCTCCACCCTCGGCGACAGCTCGGCGGTCAGCCGCTGCGCGATGGTCGCGGCGCCCGTCGGGGCAGACGCCGGGTGCGCCATCACGGCCCCGACGGCCTCGCGGATCTCCAGCTCGAGGCGCGCCCGCTCGTCGGCGGAGAGCTCGTCGTGCTCCGGGCGTCCAACCAGGTCGTGGGCGACCTCGCGGAGCTCGAGGACGGCGCGGCCGACCGAGAGTGGCAGGCTGCGTGCGATGGAGGGCCGGGCGTCCGGCTGCCGGGGGTGGGCGTGGATCACGTCGACCATCGGGGCACCTCCGCGACCGGTCCCGACGCACGCCTCACGGGACGCGCCGTCGAACAAGGGTCGCGCCGGCATGGTCCGCCACGAGGCCGGCGGGGCCAAGTGCCATCCGGCCTCGCGACTGGCCTTCGCGCGTGAGGCGTGCGACGATCGGGGGATGAATGACATGCAGCTGGGCGTCCTGCTCTGGAACCAGGCGACGGACTGGCCGTCGTATCTCGCGGCCGTCCGGCGCGTCGACCGGCTGGGGTACGCGCACCTCTGGGCGTGGGACCACCTGTACGCCATCTTCGGCGACCCCTACCAGTCGATCTACGAGGGCTGGGCGAGCCTCTCGGCCGCCGCTGTCGCGACCGAGCGGACCCGGCTGGGACTCCTGGTGGGGGCCAACACGTTCCGGAACCCGGGTCTGGTCGCCAAGATGGCGGCCACGCTCGACCACGTCTCAGGTGGCCGCGCGATCCTGGGTCTCGGCGGCGCCTGGCACGAGCTCGAGCACGAGGCCCACGGCATCGAGTTCGGCGCCGGTTTCGGGCAGCGGCTCGACTGGCTCGACGAGTCGGTCGCTGCCTGCCGGGCGCTGCTCGACGGCCAAACGGTCACCTCGGCGGCCGACGGCCACTACCGGTTCCGGGACCTGCGCCACGCCCCGGCCCCGATCCAGGTGCGGCTGCCGATCATGATCGGCGGCAGCGGCGAGCGGAAGACGTTGCGGACGGTCGCCAGCTACGCGGACATGTGGAACGCCATGGGGCCGCTGGACGTGATGGCCCACAAGGTCGACGTCCTGCGGCGCCACTGCGAGGAAGTGGGACGGGACCCGGGCGAGATCGAGTTCACCCTCGGCGTGAAGGTCACGATCCGCGATTCGGAGGCCGAGGCGGTCCGGGTCTGGAAGGCGGCGATGGAGCACAACCGGACGCCGCTCGCCGACGTGGACAGCGACGACACGTTCTGGAACGGCACCCCGGAGCAGATCGCCGAGCGGCTGGCCGGGTACGTGGAGCTCGGGTTCCGGACGGCGATCACCGAGCAGCCGGCGCCCTACGACGACGAGACCCTCGAGCGGTTCATCGGCCAGGTGAAGCCGCTCGTCGACCGGGCCTGATCCTGCGGTAGGGTTTCGGGCACATCCTGCAAGGAACCCTCAGGCCCATGACCCACGCCACCGCCCGCGCCGCCACCGTCGAGTTCGACCAGGTCACCAAGTCCTACGACGCCAGGGCGGCAAAGGCCGGCACTCCCGGCGCCGTGAACGACCTGTCGCTGGCGGTCCCCGCCGGGAAGATCTGCGTGCTGGTGGGTCCGTCGGGCTGTGGCAAGACGACCTCGCTCAAGATGGTCAACCGGCTGATCGAGCCCACGTCCGGCCGGATCGTGCTCGACGGGGTTGACGCCGCCACGCGCGACCTGACCGAGCTCCGCCGGGGCATCGGCTACGTCATCCAGCAGACCGGCCTGTTCCCGCACCAGACGATCGAGGACAACGTGGCCACCGTGCCGCGGCTCCTGGGCTGGCCAAAGGCGCGCCAGCGGGAGCGGGCGGAGGAGCTGCTCGCCGTCGTGGGGCTGGAGCCCGCGCAGTACGCCCGCCGCTACCCGGCCCAGCTCTCGGGCGGCGAGCGCCAGCGGGTGGGCGTCGCCCGCGCCCTCGCCGCGGACCCGCCGGTGATGCTCATGGACGAGCCGTTCGGCGCCGTGGATCCCATCGTGCGCGAACACCTCCAGAACGAGTTCCTGCGGATCCAGGAGCAGCTGGCCAAGACGATCCTGTTCGTGACCCACGACATCGACGAGGCGATCAAGATGGGCGACCTCGTCGCGGTGATGCAGGACGGCGGACGGCTGGCGCAGTACGGCCCGCCGGCGGAGATCCTCGCCGCGCCGGCGTCGGACTTCGTCGCCCGCTTCGTGGGCGCGGATCGTGGCCTCAAGCGGCTGTCGCTGACCCGGGTCGCGGACATCGCCCTCAGCCCTGCGGTCACCGCCCGCGTCGGCACGGACGCCGCGGACGCCCGCCGGCGCACGCTCGTGGACCCGTTCCCCTACCTGCTGCTGCTCGACGCCGACGACCGCCCGCTGGGCTGGATCGACCAGGACCACATTCCCGGCGAGGGTCTGCTCGAGGCACGACACGTGGACTCGCGCTCCCCGCTGCTCGACCGCCGAACGACGCTCAAGGACGCTCTCTCGATGCTGCTCGACGACCTCGTACAGGCCGGCGTGGTCGTCGACCGGCGCGGCGCCCTGCTGGGCCTCCTGACGATCGAGCAGGTGATGGCCTTCATGCGCGACACCGCCGTGGAGGGCGCCGAACGGAGCATCGAGCAAGGCACCGGGGCGCACCGCTAGATGGCCGAGCTGCTCCGCCGCAACGGCGGGATGCTCGCGGATGGCCTCGTCGACCACCTCGTGCTGACGGGGATCGCCGTGGGTGTCGGGTTCGCGCTCAGCCTCGTGCTCGTGCTCCTGATCGTGCGCAGCCGCCGCCTGGCCGGGCCGATCATCGCCGTCGCCGGGACGCTGTACACGATCCCGAGCCTGGCCCTGTTCGCGTTCCTCGTGCCGGTCACCGGATTGTCTCTGGTGTCCGCGGAGATCGGGCTCGTCTCGTACACGCTGCTGATCCTGGTCCGCAACATCCTGGCCGGGCTGGACGGCGTCTCGCCCGACGTCGTCGAGGCGGCCGACGGGATGGGCCACACGCGGTTCCAGCGGCTGGTCCGGGTGGAGCTGCCGCTGGCCCTGCCCCTGATCGTGGCCGGGCTGCGGATCGCGACCGTGACCACCATCGGGCTGGTGATGGTCACCGCGGTCATCGGGCAGGGCGGCCTCGGACAGGTGATGCTGCGCGGGTTCTCGCTGCGCAACTGGGCCCTCGTGTACGCGAGCCTCGTGGTGATGGTGGGGCTGGCGATCGCGGCTGACCTGCTGCTGGTGCTCGCCGGGCGGCTGCTCACCCCCTGGACCCGGCGCCGGGCGGCCTGAACGATGGACGCGATCGTCGCCTGGTTCCTGGACCCCGCCAACTGGACGGGGTCGTCGGGCATCCCGAACCGGCTCGTGGAGCACGTCGTCCTGTCCGGCCTCGCCGTCCTGGCGGGGGCCGCGATCGCCGTTCCGCTGGGGCTGTTCATCGGCCACACGGGCCGGGGCGCGGTCGCGACGATCGCGGTCGGCAACCTCGGGCGGGCCGTGCCCTCGTACGCGATGCTCGTGATCTTCGTGCCGGTGCTCGGGATCGGGTTTCCCAACGCGTTCGTCGCGCTCGTGCTGCTGGCGCTGCCGCCGATCCTGACCAACACGTACGCCGGGATGCGCGAGGTGGACCGGGACATGGTCGAGGCCGGGCGCGGCATGGGGATGCGCGAGTGGCAGCTGCTGCGGCGCGTGGAGCTGCCGCTCGCGCTGCCGGTGGTGCTCGCCGGCGTCCGGGTCGCCGCCGTCCAGGTCGTGGCCACGGCGACGCTCGCCGCGCTGGTCGGGGGCGGCGCGCTGGGCCGGTTCATCGCGGACGGCTTCGCGCAGCAGGACAGGCCACAGCTCGTGGCCGGCGCGCTATTGGTCGCCGGGCTGGCCGTGATCACCGAGCGCTTCATGACGCTGCTTGAGGATCGCGCGGTGTCGCCGGGGCTGCGCGGGATCACGCGTCGCCCGTCCCCGGCCGACCTGGCGCCGCCGGCGCCGGCCGCGTGGCCAGGCTGAGTGGGCCGACGTCGCCCCCGCCGGAGATCCGGATACCTGACAGGTTCGAACACCTATCTCGGGTAGGATGCCCGGACGCGCCGCGCCCGGTGGCGCGGCAAGCACATGGAAGGAGGACCCATGCGGATCCGCCGCAGCGCTGCTCTTGGGGCGGCGGTGCTGGCGCTCGTCGTGAGCGCCTGCTCGTCGGGTGGGAGCAGCCCGTCAACGTCGGCCGGCACCGGCCCGTCCGTTGCCAGCCAGCTCGTGCTCGGGGGGCCGCCGGAGTGCCCGGAGCGTCCCTTCTGCCTGAAGGGGCTCCAGGACACCTACGGCCTCGAGTTCAAGGAGTTCACGCCCCTCGACGCCGGTGGTCCGCTGACCGTCGAGGCGCTCAAGAACGGCAACATCGGCGTGGGCCTGCTGTTCACGTCCGACCCGGCCATCGCGGCCGAAGGCTTCGTCCTGCTCGAGGACGACAAGGGCCTCCAGCTCGCGGACAACCTCATCCCCGTCGTGCGCCAGGAGGTGCTCGATGCGGACCCGCTCATGGCCGAGGTCCTCAACGGGATCATGGCCAAGCTGTCCCAGGAGGAGCTGACCAGCCTCAACAAGGCCGTGATCGTGGACGAGCAGACCGCGGCGGACGCCGCCGGCGCCTGGCTCCAGGCGAACGACTTCCTGGGCGAGGTGGATTCGATGGCCCGCGGCGACGTGATCGTGGGCTCCACCAACTTCTACGAGCAGGAGATCCTGGGCGAGCTGTTCGCCCAGGCCCTCGAGCACAACGGCTGGCAGGTGGAGCGGAAGTTCCAGCTGGGCAACCGCGAGATCGTCTTCCCGGCCCTCGAGGCGGGCGAGATCGACATCCTCGCCGAGTACGCCGCGACGGCGCTCGAGTTCGTCAACGGCGGCGCCGGCGAGGCGTCGACCGACGCGGCCGCGACCGCCGCCAAGCTGGCCGAGCGCCTCAAGGACAAGGGCCTCACTGCCCTCGACCCGGCCGAGGCGACGGACCAGAACGGCTTCGTGGTGACATCGGAGACTGCGTCCAAGTACGGGCTGGCGACGATCAGCGACCTGGCCAAGCCCGCGCCGTAACCGAGCGCGACTCGCGCACACCCGTCGAAGGCCCCGGTTCCGCCGGGGCCTTCGCGATTCCCTGGCCCGGCGCCCTGTTGCGTCCACGTCCGGCACTCGCCCGGCGGTTGAACCGGCGCATCGCGTGCGGTTTCGTCCGCCCGGCGGAGCATCCGTGCGCTGGACGGGCCCCGGACCGCACGGGTCAACCGGTCAGCGAGTGAGATCGGTATTCGTGGGCTCGTTCGACCGCTGGGCGGCGCGCTAGACCTCCGCATCGTGGCGGCCACCGCGCCCTAGCCCAGCTCCAGCCAGCCCAGCAGCGCCTCGCCCTCGCGCCACGCCGCCGGCGCGTCGA
>MGOE01000057.1:199-3418 GCA_001797035.1 Chloroflexi bacterium RBG_16_72_14 | reverse complement strand
GCCGGTGGCACTCGTGGTCCACGAACGACGCCATCGCGGGCTCCGACTCCCGCAGCGCGCCGCCCGGCCGGAGCCGGCGGCCGGCGTGTCGCAGGAACGTCGCGTACAGGGCCTCGGGCGTCGCCGCCGCGATCCGCGCCTCGGCGCCCTCCTGGTAGTCGATCGGCACCATCAGGCGGGCGAAGAACGAGCCGATCTCATCGGCGTACGGGTCCACGCCCTGCGAGTGGCCCGCCCAGCGCACGATCGGCGCCCGGGACGTGAACGCGAGCACCAGCTCGTGCTCGTCGAGAGCGGCGCCCAGCAGCGTCCCGCCAAAGGTGAGGAACTCGTTCGAGACCGGGACCCGATCGGTCACCCTGACGTGGCCCCACGAGAAGTCGCGGCCGATGGGCGCCGGCGTGTCTCGGGCGACCTGCGCGACGCGGCCGCGGCCGTCGCGCACGACCCAGAACGTCACCTCCTCGGGATCGAAATGCTCGAGGGTGGGGCGGTCGCGGAGCGCCACCAGCAGCCGGGGCCCGGGCACCGTGCCCGCCCGGAGCCCGTCGCGCAGGACGAACCCGAGGTGCGCGAGCTCGCCGGTGGCATCGGCCAGCCAGTCGCCGCCCCACTCGAGCGCGCCGGGCCACGGGCGCGCGGCGGGCGCCGTCGTCATCGATCCGGCTCCGGGACGAGCTCCTCGGCGGCCCCCACGCCCGCCCGCCGTCCGCCGAGCGCGAACGCGACCGCGCCGCCCACGGAGGTGAGCAGCAGCGTCGCCGCGTGGACCAGCACGGCGAAGGCGAGCGCCGGCGCCACCGCGATCCCCACCGAGCGCGCGATCGTCACCGCCGCCAGCTCGAACGTACCCACGTAGCCGGGCGCCGCCGGGATCGCCGTGGCGAGGTTGGTGCCCGCGGCCAGCAGCGCGGCCTGCCCGATCGTCGGCTCCACGCCGACGGCCTGCGCCGCGGCGGCGAACGCGAGCACGGTGAACGACCAGGAGCCGACCGACAGCGCCACCGCCGCCGCCATCGTGCGCGCGTCGCTGGCGACCGAGAGCCCCGTCCGCAGCTTGCGCAGGATGTCGTGGACCCGCGGCCAGCGGCCGACGAACGCCGCCAGGCGCTGCCCGCCCGGCAACCGGTGGGCCGCGATCCCCACCGCGATCGCCACCACCAGGAGCGCCGCCACCGCCAGGCCCACGAGCACCGCCGAGGCCACGATCCCGCGCACCGAGAGCACGAGGATCGCGACGGCCGCGATCGCGACCACGACCACCGTGTCCACGACCCGCTCCACGACGATCGTGCCCAGGATCGTGGACCTCGAGACCCCCGTCCGCTCCCCGAGGTCGTGGCTGCGCACGATCTCCCCGAGCCGGGCCGGCAGCACGTTGTTGGCGAGGTAGCCGACGAGCAGCGAGCCCAGCGTGGCCCGCAGCGGGACGGGCGCCAGCGGCGCCAGCAGCACCCGCCAGCGCACCGCCCGCAGGAGCACGTCCGCGACCACGAACGCGAGCAGCAGCGCGACCCACTGCGGCCGTGCGCCTCGGAGCGTGTCCCAGGCGGCCCCGAGGTCCACGTTGCGGACGACCAGGGCCAGCGCCACGAGCGAGATCGCGACCCCCAGGGCCGCACGTCCGAGGCCCCCGCTGAGGCGCATGTCAGGCGGTGCCGGGCTCGCGCGCGGAGACTCGCGGGAGCAGCTTCGATGACCGGCGGACCCCGGTCCGGTGGAGGAGGAAGCGGAGCACGATGCGGAGCGTGGACAGTCCGTACACGACGCTCCGGCGGAAGTTCACCGAGCTCGCCTCCTCGAAGTAGCGGGTGGGCACCGCGATCTCGCCGACCTGCAGCCCGCCCACGGCCACGACCTGGGCGATCAGCTCCTGGTCGAACACGAAGTCGTCCGAGTTGAGGCGGTACGGGATCGTCTCCAGCAGTCGGCGGCTGTAGGCGCGCAGGCCGGTGTGGTACTCGGACAGCCGGAGGCCGAAGGCGAGGTTCTCGACGCCGGTCAGGAACCGGTTGGAAAGGTACTTCCAGCGCGGCATGCCACCCGCCAGCGGATCCCCCAGGAAGCGCGAGCCGAGCATCAGGTCGCTGTCGCCATCGAGGATCGGCGCGACCAGCGCCGGGATGCGCGTCGCGTCGTACTGGTAGTCGGGGTGGAGCATCACGACCACGTCGGCGCCCCATTCGAGCGCCCGGTCGTAGCACGTCTTCTGGTTGCCGCCGTAGCCCAGGTTCTGGCGATGGACGATCACTTCCAGGCCCAGCCGCTGCGCGACCTCCACGGTCTCGTCCCGAGACACGTCGTCCACCAGGATCAGGTGGTCGACGAGGTCGTGCGGGATGTCCGCGTACGTCCGCTCCAGGGTGCGAGCGGCGTTGTAGGCGGGCATGACGATCACGACCCGCGGCTGGTCCGGCATGGCGACAGGGTAGTGCCTCCGCGCACCGGGCGACGATGCGCCGATGGTCCCGGTCGGGTGTAACGCCGCGTCGCGATCCCGTCACGAATGACGGGTATCGTTTGCCGTCCTGAGTCTGGCACCCTGACCACGGGCACCGAGGCCCGTACCGGAGACCGCGTCCATGTTCGACCGCCTGTTCGGCAACCGCAGCACCGATCCCGCCCTCGCCGACCGCGTCCCGCCCGGCCAGTACGTCACCGAGAAGTTCCCGGTCCTGCACTACGGCAGCGTGCCCAGGGTTGACCTCGCCACGTGGGACTTCAGGGTCTGGGGCGAGGTGGACAACCCGATCCGCCTCACCTGGTCCGAGTTCCAGGCGTTGCCGCGCAAGCAGGTCACCACCGACATCCACTGCGTGACGCGCTGGTCGAAGCTGGACACGCACTGGGAGGGCGTCGCGATCCAGACGATCCTCGAGCTGGCCCAGCTCCGCCCGTCCGCCCGGTTCGTCGTGGGTCATGCCGAGCAGGGGTATACGGCGAACGTGCCGCTCGAGGTCCTGGACGACGACGACGTCCTGCTCGCCGACACGTTCGAGGGCGCGCCGCTCGAGCCCGACCACGGCTACCCGCTCCGGCTGATCGTCCCCAAGCGCTACTTCTGGAAGGGCCCGAAGTGGATCCGGGGCATGGAGTTCCTGACCCACGACGTGCTGGGCTTCTGGGAGCGCTACGGCTACAGCAACGGCGCAGACCCCTGGAAGGAGGACCGCTTCAGCGACGGCTGAGCTGGGATCGGGGCCTGGCGCCGCACGGTTG
>MGOE01000057.1:0-187 GCA_001797035.1 Chloroflexi bacterium RBG_16_72_14 | reverse complement strand
CCGCAGATTCGGCATACCCCTGTCGGAATGCTGCTTCGGAAGCAGCATCGCGACGTCTTCGAGGGGCGAGTCGGGCCCTGATGATGCCGATTGCTGCCCCTGGAGCAGCATCACGCCATCGCTGCCCTGGGATTGCTGCTTCGCAGGCAGCTTGCCGGGCAGGCCCGGCGCCACGCCGTCCGCTGGC
>MGOE01000056.1:12467-14057 GCA_001797035.1 Chloroflexi bacterium RBG_16_72_14 | reverse complement strand
GAGCCCGAGGCCGACGCCAGGCGCCGGACCTCCGAGATGTCCCGGATCCGATCCACGATGCCGTCGATGTCCTCGGGCCGCATGGTGACCGCCGAGGGCAGGCTCAGGCCGCCCGCCGAGACCGCCCCGGTGACCGGCCGCGGCGGGCCGCCGGCCCAGCGCGAGAAGGCGGGCATCGCGGACAGCGGGTGGAACACGGGACGCGTCTCGACGCCGGTCTGCAGCAGGCGTGTCCCCAGCTCATCGCGCGACAGCCCGAGCTCGGCGCCCACGGACACCGTGTACAGCCAGCAGACCGGGTCCGCCCAGGCCGCGACCGGGCGGGGCTCAATCCCCGGCACGCCGTCGAGGGCCCGGTCGTAGCGGGCGGCCAGGTCGCGCTTGCGCTCGAAGATGGACGCCGCCCGCTCGAGCTGCGCCACGCCGATCGCCGCCTGGAGGTTGGTCATCCGGTAGTTGAAGCCCGGCTCGAGGTGCCAGTACCGCCGCTCGGGCGACATCCCGTGGTCGCGCAGCATCCGCGCCCGGCGGAACACCGCCTGGTCGCGGAACAGGATCATCCCGCCCTCGCCGGTGGTGATCGTCTTGTTGCCGAAGAAGCTGAAGCAGGCCGCATCGCCCAGGCCGCCGACGATCCGGCCCCGGACCCGGGAGCCCAGGGCCTCGGCGGCATCCTCGATCACGATGAGGCCGCGCGCGGCGGCGATCTCGCCGATGGCGTCCATGTCCGCCGGATGGCCGTAGAGGTGGACCGGGAGGACCGCCCGGGTCCGAGGCGTCACGGCGGCCTCGACGGCGGCCGGGTCGACGGTCCAGGTCGCCGGATCGATGTCCACGAACACCGGCGTGGCGCCGGCGTGGACGACCGCGCTCGCGGTCGCCGCGAACGTGAAGTCCGGGACGATGACCTCGTCGCCGGGCCCGATTCCGAGTGCAACGAGCGCGAGGTGGAGTGCCACGGTGCCGTTGCTGACCGCCAGCGCGTGCGGCGCGTCGTGGAGCTCGCCGAACTGCGACTCGAACCGGCTCACGAAGCGGCCCTGCGACGAGATCCAGCCCGTCTGGACGGCCTCCTCGACATAGGCGAGCTCGTTGCCGTCCAGCAGCGGCTCCATGACCGGCAGCCGGTGATGGCGCCCGCGACCCGCCCAGTCGACCGGCCGCCCGTCGGGGTCGAGCAGGGGCACGAACGAGATCGCCCCGCCGAGCACCCGGTGGATGGCGGCGTCCGTCGCGTCGACGGGCAGCGAGACGCAGTCGGCCCGCATCGCCGAGGCGATCGGGTCGTCGATCCCGGCGCCCCGCAGCAGGGCGCGCCGGACGTCGCCGTCGGTCGCGACGCCCGTCAGCCGGCCATCCGCGTCCACGACGGCGAGGAACCCCGTGCCGGCCGCGTCGAGCATCGCGAGCGCATCGCGGATCGAGGCCGTCACCGGCACCAGCAATCGATCGATGGCGACGGTCATGCGGCCTCCCGGATCACGTCGATGGTGGCATGGAGCGTGGCCGGAACCGCGGCCGCGAGCTCGGCGGTCAGCGTGGCGTCGGGCAGGCGGCGCAGCCAGGGCAGGAACCAGGCGTCCGGCCCGA
>MGOE01000056.1:12187-12423 GCA_001797035.1 Chloroflexi bacterium RBG_16_72_14 | reverse complement strand
AGGCCACCGACGTGCCCCTCCGCCGCCTCGAGCAGCGCCTCGGCGTCGAAGCCCAGCGTCGCGGCCGACACCATCGCATGCCCCGTGTCCACCAGGATCCCGAACGACGGATGGTCGACCGCCGAGATGAGGGTGGCGATCTCGTCCGGCGTGCAGGCGGGCAGCAGGCGGCGGCCGGCCTCGCCCCCGAGCGACGAGCAGACGTGGTTCTCGAGCAGGAACCGGACGCCCCGCGC
>MGOE01000056.1:6583-11926 GCA_001797035.1 Chloroflexi bacterium RBG_16_72_14 | reverse complement strand
GTTGAGCAGGAACGGCTCCGACGGCGGCGGGAAGTAGTTGTGCAGGAGGAACCTCGGCAGCGGCGGCCGATCGGGCCGCGGCTCGAGGAGCGCGAGGTCCGGGTTGCGCACGTCGCTCAGCTCGAGCGCGTCGAACGCCTCGGTGGCGCAGGCATCCAGGATCGCCCGCAGGTCGCGGTCGCGGAACCCCGTCGTCGAGACGTGGACCGGCCGGACGGCCCCGTCGGTCACGCGGGCCCACCGGGGGCCACGTCGAGCATCCACCACTCGAGGATCGTGTCGGCCGCGATGGCGACCCGTGCCCGCGCCCCGACGACGCGGTCCAGGTCGCGCGGCGGGATCCCGGTCGCCGGGCGCTTGGCGACGAGCATGCCGGGCGCCAGGACCGTGCCCACGGGGATGTCGACGCCGGCCACGAGGCTGCGCCGCATGCCCACGATGTTCGGCAGCTCCGCCGGCGCGGGCTCCTTGCGCCCGCTGCCCAGCGCGCGCCACGCGTCCCGCGCGGCGTCCGCCATGGCGCGGAACTCGGCGGGATCCGACGAGGTCGCCTGGTCGGGGCCGGGCAGCGTCCGGTCGGTCGTGAAGTGCTTCTCCAGGACCGACGCGCCGAGCGCGACCGCAGCGACGATGGCCGCCGTCCCCGGCGTGTGGTCCGAGTACCCGACGGGCACCCCGAACGCCTCGCGCATCAGGCGCATCGCGCGCAGGTTCGCGTCGCCGACCGGTGCCGGGTAGTCGGTCGTGCACTGGAGCAGCACGAGGTCGCGGCCACCCGCCGCGTGGAAGGTGGTCACCGCCTCGTCCACCTCGGCCAGCGTGGCCATGCCCGTCGAGGCGATCACCGGCAGCCCGGACCTGGCGGCGGCCCGGATCATCGCCGGCTCCACGAGCAGCGCGGACGGGATCTTGAGCGCCCGCACGCCGAGGCTCACGAGGAACGCGAGGTCCTCCTCGCTGTACGGCGCGGAGAGGAACACGACGCCGACCTCGTCGCACAGCCGCATGAGCTCCCGGTGGTGCCCCTCGGCGAGCTCCAAGCCGCGGAGCATCTCGATCTGGGTCTCGCCCGGGCTGGTGCTCCGGAGCTGGTAGCGCGCCTTCGGGGCGGCCAGGGTCGCGACGCGCTCGGCGCGGAACGTCTGGAACTTCGCGCAGTCCGCGCCGGCATCGCGGGCGGCGATGACCATCCGCCGGGCGAGGTCCAGGTCGCCGTTGTGGTTGACGCCGATCTCGGCGATGACGAACGGCGAGCCGCCGTCGCGGACGACCGCATTGCCGATCCGGATCTCCGGGATCATCGGTCACTCCTTGGGGCTGGCCGCGGGCCGCGCACCGGGTCGCGGGTCTCCGTGGGCCGGTCCCTCACTCGTGGTAGTCGTGCGCGACGTAGCCGTGGCGCTTCACCAGGCTGTCGCGCTCGGCGGTCTTGAGGTCCTCGCGCACCATCTCGGCGACCAGGGCCTCGAAGCTGGTGGTCGGGACCCAGCCCAACTTCTCCCGGGCGCGGCGCGCGTCGCCGACCAGCGTCTCCACTTCGGTCGGCCGGAAGTAGCGGGGGTCGATCCGGATCACGACCCGGCCGTCGCCGTCGATCCCGACCTCGTCGAGGCCGGTGCCCTCCCAGTGGATGTCCATCGCCAGCTCGCCCGCGACCGCGGCCACGAAGTCGCGCACGGATCGCTGGACGCCGGTGGCGATCACGTAGTCGTCCGGCGCGTCCTGCTGCAGGATCCGCCACTGCGCCTCCACGTAGTCGCGCGCGTGGCCCCAGTCCCGCTTGACGTTGACGTTGCCCAGGTACAGGCAGTCCTGGAGGCCGACCTTGATCCGGGCCAGCGCCCGCGTGATCTTGCGCGACACGAAGGTCTCGCCACGGATCGGCGACTCGTGGTTGAACAGGATGCCGTTGCACGCGAACAGCCCGTACGACTCGCGGTAGTTCACCGTGATCCAGTGTGCATAGAGCTTGGCGACGGCGTACGGCGAGCGCGGGTAGAACGGCGTGGCCTCGCTCTGGGGTGTCGCCTGGACCTGGCCGTAGAGCTCGGAGGTGGACGCCTGGTAGAAGCGGACCCGGTCGGTCATGCGCAGGATGCGGATGGCCTCGAGCAGGCGCAGCGCCCCCAGGGCGTCGGAGTTGGCCGTGTACTCCGGCTCCTCGAACGAGACCTGGACGTGGCTCTGGGCGGCCAGGTTGTACAGCTCGTCGGGCTGGACCTCGTTCACGATCCGCAGCAGGCTGCTGGAGTCGGTCAGGTCGCCGTAGTGGAGGATCATCCGGCGGTCCGGCTCGTGCGGATCCTGGTACAGGTGGTCGATCCGCGCCGTGTTGAACATCGACGAGCGGCGCTTGATGCCGTGGACGATGTAGCCCTTGGCCAGCAGCAGCTCCGCGAGATAGGCGCCGTCCTGGCCCGTGATGCCGGTGATGAGAGCGGTCCTGGTTGCCACGCGGCTCCTGCGGTAGCGGCGTCCCGGCAGCCATCGGGACCGGGGGAGGGCGGGCGCCCGTCCGGGTCTGGATTATGGCACGCGTCGACCGGCCGGCCATGCCCCCAGGCCGCCGGCCGTCCGCCGGCCGTCCGCCGGCCCGGCACCTGGCCCTGGCCCCGCCCGCCTGCCCAGCAGGCGTCCGGATGGAGATCCCATCCTCGTGCCTGCTCAACAGGCAGGATCGCGGACATGCGCCGGGTCCTTCGCGGTTCTGCCTGCCGGACAGGCCGAATCGCGAAGATGCTCATCCGGACGCCTGCCAGGCAGGCATGTCCCCGGCCGCCGGCCGTCCGCCGGGCCCGGCAGGGCTAGTTGTCCCGGCCCAGCTCCTCCTCGTCGAGGCGGAGCAGCAGCTCGTAGGCCTCGTCGCCGAGGAATGCGCGGGCCGCAGCCTCGGCGTCGCCGGCGGCGCCCTCGCCGGCCTCGTCCTCGGTCTCGACGTCGCCACCGGCGAGCACCCCGAGCACGCGCGTCGGGCCCGGCTCCACGATCCACTCGTCGCCCGTGTCCGGGTCCACGTCGAAGAACGAGACGGACTCGATCTCGAAGCTCCGGCCGTCCGGGCGGCTGAGGGTGCACGCCCACGCCTCGTCCTCGTCGGCGGCGGCACGGACGGTGAGGGTCAGCTCCAGCGAGCGGAACAGCTCCGCGAGCGTCGCGGGCTCGGTGGTCATCGCGGGTACCTCGGGCGGCGTGATCGCGGCAACGCTACCTGACCAGGGCGCCACGTGGACTATCCTGACGGCCATGACTCAGGATTCCCGCGTGGCCGTCATCGGCCTCGGTTATGTCGGCCTGCCGCTTGCCATCGCGTTTGCCGAGGCCGGCCTGGACGTCGAAGGCGTGGACGGGTCGCCGCGGCGCGTGGCCGAGCTCAACGACCGCCACTCGCCGATCGACGACATCACGGACGAGCGGCTGTCCGCCGCCCTTGACGGCAGCTTCCGCGTCGTGGGCGCCGACGTCGCCCGGGTCGAGGAGGCGGCCGCGATCTTCGTATGCGTGCCCACGCCGATCACGGGCACCAAGGACCCGGACCTCGAGCCCGTGCTGGCCGCGGCGCGGTTCATCCGCGACCACCTGCGCGCCGGCCAGCTGGTCGTCCTCCAGTCCACGACCTTCCCCGGCACGACCACCGGGCCCTTCGGTGCCGTGCTCGAGGAGACCGGACTGCGGGCGGGCGCCGACTTCGATCTCGCCTTCGCGCCCGAGCGCGTCAACCCCGGCGACCCGGCGAGCTCCGGCAAGGGGGTGCCGCGCCTGGTCGGCGGCTCGACCCCCGCGGCGACGACCCGCGCCGCGACGCTGCTGCGGCGGATCAACGACCGGGTCGTGGAGATGTCATGCCCCGACGCCGCCGAGATGGCGAAGCTGCTCGAGAACACGTTCCGCAACATCAACATCGCCTTCGTCAACAACCTGGCGCTGCTGTGCGAGCGGATGGGCCTCGACGTGTGGGAGGTCATCGACGCCGCGGCCACCAAGCCGTTCGGGTTCATGAAGTTCACGCCCGGCCCCGGCGTGGGCGGCCACTGCATCCCCGTGGACCCGTATTACCTGGCCTGGCGGGCACGCGAGTTCGACTTCACCGACCGGTTCATCGAGCTCGCCGGCGACATCAACTTCGCGATGCCGCGGCACGTCGTGGAGCTCACCGCCGAGGCGCTCAACGACCGCTCGCGGTCGCTCAAGGGCGCCCGGGTGGGGGTGATCGGCGTGGCGTTCAAGCCGGACGTCCAGGACGCGCGCAACTCGCCGGCCGGCGCGGTGCTGGCGGGCCTCGCCGAGCGCGGGGCGGAGGTCCGCTACCACGACCCGCACGTCGAGCGCTTCCGCGACGACGCGGGTCGCGACCATGCGGGTGTCGGCCTGGACTCGCTGCTCCACTGGGCGGACGCGATCCTCGTGGTGACCGCGCACCACGCGGTCGACTGGGAGCACGTGTACGGGCAGGCGGACCTGGTCGTGGACACGGTCAACAGCTCGGCCGGCCGCGCGGTCCGCCCGCGCCAGGTGCTCCGGCTCGGTGCCGGCTGGTCGGACGTCGGGGCCGCGTGAGCGGGTCCCGGTGACGCACGAGGGACACCCGCCGGGCGGCGAGGAGGCCGGCCCGGGGCGGGATCCCGGCGACCTCGTGCCGCCGGCGGAGGACCCGGTCGCGGCCGAGCTGCGACGCGCGAAGGAGGAGCTGGCCCAGCGGTCGGAGCGGATCGCCGCCCTGTCCGAGGAGCTCCGGGCCACGAGGACGGAGCTGTCGCGGACGTCAAACGACCTGGCCGCGCTGCAGCGCCGGCGCGTGGTCCGGGCGGGGCTCGCCGCGAGCAGCGTCATCGTCGCCGCCCGCAATGCCGCACGACGAGGCCGGTCGCGGCTGCGGGAGCTCAGCCACCTGGCGCTGCCCGCGCGCGACGCCGAGCTCCGCCACCGGCTGCGGGCGACACCGGCCGAGGAGGCCGCCGTCCGCGAGCGGCTGGAGGCGGCCCTGCGACCCTGCGCCACCACGACCGGGCCGCTCGTCTCGGTCGTCGTGCTCACGCGCGACGGGCTCGGCCACCTCCAGCGGCTCATCCCCTCGCTGGAGGCCCTCGCGTACCGCGACCTCGAGCTGATCGTCGTGGACAACGCCTCACGTGACGGGACGGTGGCCTGGCTGCGCGGCCTCGAGCCCAGGTTCCCCCTGCGCCTGATCTCGAACGATGTCAACCGCTCGTTCTCGCAGGCCAACAACCAGGCGATCGCGGTGGCCAACGGCGAGCTGGTCCTGCTGCTCAACAACGACACGGAGCCCGGTGGCCTGCACGTCCTGGGGCACATGGTGGAGCGCCTGGCCGGCGACCAGTCCGTGGC
>MGOE01000056.1:2998-6574 GCA_001797035.1 Chloroflexi bacterium RBG_16_72_14 | reverse complement strand
AGCCGCCTCGTCTACCCGCGACGAGCCGGCCCCCGCAGCGGCCCGGTGACCGTCGCCCCGGACCTGACGCTCCAGCACCGGGCCGTCGCGTTCGTCACCCAGGACGGCCTCCCCCTGGCCCGCAATATCGGCGGCGGCGAGGACCCGCTGGGGCCCGAGGCGTCCGAGGCCCGCGAGGTCCAGGCGGCCACCGCCGCGTGCCTGCTCGTCCGGCGCGCGGCGCTGGACGACGTGGGCGGGTTCGAGCTGGGCTACGACTACGGCATGGAGGACGTGGACCTGTGCCTCAAGCTCCGCGAGGCGGGCGGGCGGATCGTGTACGAGCCGCAGGCCACGTTCTGGCACCACGAGTCCGCGACCCAGCGAAGTGAGGCCAGGGCGAGCCGCAGCGCCCGGCAGGCAGCCAACCGCACGCTACTCTCCGACCGCTGGGGGCCGCGGATCGCGCGCCAGGTCCTGCTCGACAAGCTGCGCGGCCAGCGGGGCTGGGCGGCGGGTCCGCTGCACGTCGGGATCACGCTGACCCGCGACGACCCGGCGGCAGGCTGGGGCGACTGGTACACGGCCCACGAGCTCGGCGACGCGCTGGCGGCGATCGGCTGGCGCGTGTCCTACCTGGAGCGGCACCACGACCACTGGTATGCGCCCGATCCGTCGGTGGACGTGGTCATTGCGCTGATCGACGCGATCGACGTGCGCCGGCTGCCCGAGGGGGTCGTGCGCGTGGCGTGGGTCCGCAACTGGACCGATCGCTGGCTGTCGCACCCGTGGTTCGACGAGTACGACATCGTGCTCACGTCGAGCAAGGTGTCGAAGGCGGCGATCGACGCCCGCAGCGTGCACGTGGCGGGCCTGATGCCGCTGGCCACCAACCCTGACCGGTTCCGGTCGCCCGAGCCGCGCCCGGAGCCCGAGCTCGACGTCGTGTTCACGACCAACCGCTGGGGCCAGGCGCGGGGCGTCGAGTCGGTCGTGCCCAGGCTCACCGCCACCGGGCGCCGGGTGGCCGTCTACGGCAAGGGCTGGGAGCGGGCCCCGGCCATGGCGGCCGTCGCGCGCGGCCCCCTGGCATACGACGACCTGCCCGCGGCGTACGCCCGCGCCTCGCTCGTGATCGACGACACCGCGACGCCGACGCTACCCTGGGGCGCGGTCAACTCGCGCGTGTTCGACGCCCTGGCCGCGGGCACGCTCGTGATCACCGACAACGTCGCCGGAGCGCGGGAGCTGTTCGGCGAGGACCTGCCGGCGGCCGCGGACCCCGACGACCTCGCCCGGCTGGCCGAGCGGCACCTCGCCGACCCTGAGGGAAGCGGGCGCCTCGCCGAGCGGCTGCGGGCGGTCGTCCTCGAGCGTCACACGTACGCGCGCCGGGCCGCCGAGCTGCGTGAGGCCCTCGTCGCGTGGGCCGGACAGCCGCGGATCGACGTGGCCATCGCGCCGCCGAGCTGGGACGTCGCGCCGATGTGGGGCGACTACAGCTTCGGCCGGGCGCTCCAGCGCGCGCTCCACCGCCACGACGTCCGCACGCGCCTCCTGCTGCGCCCCGCCTGGGACACGCCGGCCGCCGGCTGCGCAGACGTGACGATCGGGATCTTCGGGCTGTCGACTCCGCGCGTGCGCCAGGGCCAACTCTCGGTCCTGTGGATCATCAGCCACCCGGACCTTGCCAGCGACGAGGTCGTCGCCGGCCACGACGTCGTGTTCGTGGCCTCGGACATGTTCGCCGCGCAGCTCACGAAGCGGGCCGGGATCGAGGCGATCCCGCTCCACCAGGCCACCGACCAGGACCGGTTCCGTCCGACGCCGGGAGGGCCTCCGCACGAGCTGCTGTTCGTGGCCAACTCGCGCGGCGTCCGGCGGCGCGTGATCGACGGGCTGGCACCGATCGAGCACGACCTCGCCGTCTACGGCCGCAGCTGGACCCCGGACCTGATCGACCCCCGCCATGTGCTCGGCGAGCACATCCCCAACGAGGAGCTCGCGGCCTACTACTCCGGGGCCGCGATCGTGCTCAACGACCACTGGCTGGACATGGCCGACCTCGGGTTCATGTCCAACCGGCTGTACGACGCCGCCGCGTGCGGCGCGTTCGTGGTGTCGGACCACGTGGCCGGGATCGGGGACGAATTCGACGGCGGCGTCGTCACGTTCACCGACGCCACGGACCTGCGGGCGACGGTCGACCGATTCCTGGGCGACCCGGAGGCCCGCGCCGACCACGCGGCGCGCGCCCAGGCGGCCGTGCTGGCCCGGCACACGTTCGGGCACAGGGTCGAGGAGATCCTGCGCACGATCGGCCCGATCCTCGCCGAGCGGCCGGCACGGATCACGCACGCGCCGCGCCCGGACGTCACGCCCGCCCGGCCGCCCGCCGGCTGATCGTCGTCAGCGAACCCGGTTGCCGGCCAGCCGGCGACGGACCCGGCGCAGCGCGCCGCGACAGATGCGCACCGGCTCTCGAGCGAGCGACGCCAGCGTGAGCGCGACGTGGGCCCGGCCCCGCGGCACCCGTCCGTCGCGGGGGTCCGCGATCCGCAGCGTCGCGCGGGTGAGGAGCCCGCGGCGGAGCTCCTTCTCGAGCGCGGGGTTCCGCGCGAGGCACCGGTGGAGCATCGTCCAGGCCGCCGCCCGAGGCTCGGGTCGCAGGCGCCACCAGCGCTCGATGGGGGGACGCAGCACGTGCGGCACGACGGCGCGCGAATCGTCGAGGACCACGGCCGGCGCTGCGCCGAGGAAGCCGTCGACCGCGGCGAACAGCTCGTCCGTGCCGTCGTCGCGGCGGGCGAGCGCCCGGGCCACGGGACCCGCGAGGTCCGAGGCCACGAGGCGGTCGAGGTAGGCCACGACGAGGCCGTGGCGGTCACCGGCATCGGGGATCGTGCGCCCGGCCTCCTCCGCCACCTGAGCGAGGGCCAGGACCGCGACCCGGGCCGCCTCGGCGGCCAGCCTCGCGGACCCGTGCTTGGCGGCCGTGATCGATGCGAATTCGTTCCCGGGCCGCGGCCGCGACCACTCGTAGACCACGTCCCCGATCACCTCGATCCGGTCGCCGGCCCGCAGGAGCGCGCGGATCGTCCACGGCTGGTCGCCCAAGACCCGGCCCTCGAACCACAGGCCCTCGGTGCACGACCGGTGGAACAGCTTGCCGGTCGCCGACGCGTAGTACAGGAGCCCGGGGTTGCGGACCAGCGACTTTCGCCCGGGCCGGCGGATATCCGGCCGGTCGTACGCGGCCGAGACCCAGGTGTCGATGCCGTCCGTCCAGATCCGCTGCCCCACCACGGCGAGCGCCCCGGTGGACGCCGCCGCGCCCATGAGCGCCGGCACGGCACCGGGCAGCAGCCGGTCATCGGCGTCGAGGAACGTGAGCCACTCCCCGCGGGCCGCCCGCAGGGCCCGGTTGCGGGCGGCGGAGGGTCCCTCGTTGGCCGGCGCGCGCACGATCACGACGCGCGGGTCGCGATCGGCGAGCGCCTGGACCAGGTCCGGCGTGCCGTCCGTGGAGGCGTCGTCGGCGACCACGCACTCGAGCGCGACCTCCCGCTCGGCGAGGACGGAGCCCAGGGCGCGCTC
>MGOE01000056.1:0-2940 GCA_001797035.1 Chloroflexi bacterium RBG_16_72_14 | reverse complement strand
CGACGTGGGCGCGGACTCGTCCATCGACGTGGGCGCGGGCTCGTTCAACGACTGCTCCTCGGGGTGGGCCGACGGGCTCGAGGATAGCCGGGTTGCCCGCCCCGGAACGCCCGCCCGGCGGGACCCGCCCCCGTTACCATCGCGTCCGTGATCGACCACGCTGCCGTCTCCTTCTGGCTCGAGACCTCGGGTGACGACCTGGCGCCGCGCCCGGCGCTCGACGGGTCCACCGACGCCGACGTCGCGATCCTGGGCGCCGGGATGACCGGCCTGTGGACCGCCTGGTACCTCGCGCGGCGCGACCCGTCGCTGCGGATCGTGGTCGTGGAGCGCGAGATCGCGGGCTTCGGCGCGTCGGGTCGCAACGGCGCGTGGTGCGCCCCGGACCTCAACATCTCGATGAGCCGGCTGGCGCGGCTGCACGGCGAGGACGCCGCCCGACGGATGCAGCAGGCGACCTACGACGCGGTGGACGAGGTGGGCCGCGCCTGCGCCGAGGCGGGCATCGACGCCGGCTTCCACAAGGGCGGCGAGCTCATCGTCGCTCGCGGCCCGCAGGGCGAGCCGGCGCTGGTGGACTCGCTCGGGGAGTACCGCCGGTTCGGGTTCGGCGAGCGGTACCGGCTGCTCGATGCCGGGGAGCTCGCGCGCCGGGTCCGCATCCGGGGCGCCGTCCGCGCGCTGGCCTCGGACGAGGGCGCGGTGGTCCACCCTGGCCGGCTCGTGCGCGGGCTGGCGCGCGCGGGCGAGCGGGCGGGCGTGCGGATCGTCGAGGGGACGCCGGTCACCGGCTTCCGGCCGAGGGACGCGGGCGGGCCGGCGACGCTCGTCACGCCCCGCGGCGACGTCCGGGCCGCGGTGATCGTCCTGGCCGGCGAGGCGTACCTCGCTGAGCTGCCCGCCCTCCATCGCCAGCTCGTCCCGCTGTGGTCGCTGATCGTGCTCACGGAGCCGGTGAGCGACGCGCTCTGGGCGGAGATCGGCTGGGAGCGCCGCGAGATCGTGGCCTCCACCCGGCTGTCGGTGGACTACCTGTCGCGTACCGAGGACGGCCGGATCCTGTTCGGTGGCCGCGGGGCGCCGTACCGCTTCGGCTCGCCGATCCGCCCCGAGTACGACCGCCACGCGCCCACCCACGAGCGGCTGAAGGGCTTCGTCCGCGACTGGTTCCCGTCCCTCGCCGACGTCCGGTTCACCCACGAGTGGGGCGGCCCGCTGGGGATGCCCCGCGACTGGCACCCCACGATCGCGTTCGACCCCGCCACCGGGATCGCCACCGCCCGGGGGTACATCGGCCACGGCGTCTCGACGACCAACCTGGCCGGCCGCACGCTGGCCGACCTCATCACCGGCACCCGCAGCCCGCTGACCGAGCTGCCGGTCGTGAACCACCGGTCGCCGGACTGGGAGATCGAGCCGTTCCGCTGGATCGGCGTCCGCTATGCCCAGTGGGCGATCGGCCGCCTGGACGAGCGGGCCGCCGCGACCGGACGGCCACCGACCGGCCGCAGCCTGGCCGAGCGCATCGCAGCGCACTGACCCGAGGCAGAGCCCCGGACCGAGCGATCAGGCCCGCCCAGTCAGCTCGGCGACCAGCCGGCGCTCGGCGCGCCGGACGAGGGAGTCGGGGGCCTCGAGGGGCTTCGGGCTCGCCCAGCCGAAGCTGAACCGCACGTCCTCGGTGCCGCGCGGCATCGAGCGGGGGACGGCTTCGCGGACCCGCTCCACGAAGTTGATGGCCGCGATCTCGTCCGTCTCGGTGAGGACGACACCGAAGCGCGCCGCCCCGATCCGGGTGCAGTAGTCGCTGATCCGCGATGCGCGCCGGAGGCACTGGGCGGCCCCGTGCAGCGCGCGCCGTCCGAGGTCCTCGCCCCAGGCGTCCCACACGTCCTGGAGGCCGTCGAGCTCGACGACCACGACCGCCAGCGCCCGACCGTACTTGGTGGTCCGGGCGACCTCCGCGACGAGGATCCGTCGCCAGAACTCGGGGCCGTCGAGGCCCGTGATGGGATCCTCCCAGCCTTCCGGCTCGGGTACGAGGTTCACGTCCATGCGCTGATCCTCGCCGCCGCGTGCCGACGGCTCCATCGAACGGACGGGTCAGGCGCCACGGCCGAAGGTCCCGCCCGCGCGGCGATCGCGGCTCGCCCGGTACCGCGCGTAGACGCGTGGCTCCACCGGCGCGACGAACGCGGCGACCCGCTCGGCCTCCGCCTCGAGGGCGCGCCGGTCCGACGCGCCGAGGGGCCGGAACGGCTCGAGGTCCAGCCGGACCCGCCCGCCGCCGTCGTCGGCTACCCACCACAGCCCGGCGACCCGCCCGTCCACCAGGAACGTCGGGTAGGTGTCGCCGTTGATGGCGACGACCTGCGCCCGGTCCGCGTTGGACACGACGCGCGTCCGGTCGGCGTGAGCGAGGAGCACGCTGTCCCACATCGGCAGGAGGCGGGGCGGGGCCGGGGTCCCGGCGTCGGGCCGGGGTGCGGCGGCGAGGTCCAGCAGCTCCCGACCACGTGCATCGGCGAAGCGCACCAGCTCGCCGGCCGCGTCGAGCGCCTCGATCGCGGGTCGGAGCCGGCGGATCTGCAGCCCGGACCAGGCCGCGGCGTCCGCCGGGCTCGCCGGCCCGAACGCGCCGAGGTAGCGCCGGACGAGGTGCTCGAGCGCGGAAGCCTCCGGTGCGAACCCGCCGTCGCCGGCCAGCCAGGCGTCGGCGTCGACCAGCGCCGGGCGCCGCCCGAAGGACCAGGGAGCCGATGTCGGGGCGTGGACGAGCGCGACGTGTCGCCGGACCCACCACCACAGGTCCTCCGGGGTGTCGGTGGGGTGGAGGCCGGCCACGTGGTCGCGGAGCTCGGTGTTCGTGCGCGGCTCGGCGGCATGATCGAGGACGGCCCTCCGCAGGCGACGGAGGTGGTGTTCGTCGGGGCGGGCAGC
>MGOE01000055.1:6761-9824 GCA_001797035.1 Chloroflexi bacterium RBG_16_72_14 | reverse complement strand
GACGGGCCCGGTCCACCGGCCGGCGATCCACGCCGCGCCGAGCAGTGCAGGAAGCGCCAGGAGGTCCATTGTGTCGGGGACGGTCGCGACCGGCCGGATCGGCGCGCCTGACAGCGGGCCCAGCATGGCCACCCATTGCGCGGCTCCCCATGTCCAGCTGAACACGATTCCGCCCACCGTCGTGGTCTTGACCAGTGCGAAGGCGATCCCTGTCGCCGTGGCCGACGCCAGGACAAGGTGCATCGAACGGCGGACTGCGTGGCGCGGAGCGAGGCGGCTCACCGCAACGAGCGCCTCGGCCAGCAGCAGGGGGAAGAACACCAGCCCGGCGACGTCGGACAGCTTCCCGGTCAGCAGTCCCGGCATGGCCTGCTTGAGGACATGGTCGTTGATGACGAGGACGACCACCGCGATCACGGCGACCGGATGCGCCAGCAGGCTCCTGTTCGCCGATCGCATCGTCCCCACGGTCGTCAGTGTGCGCCACCGCCAGTCCGTTCCCGATCCGGGTTTCCCCGTAACGCCCGACGCGCGGGTCACCACTGGTGGCGCCCTGGTCGCCGTGCGAGCCGCGCGAGGCCTCGCGCGGCTCGAACGTGTGCGATGCTCGGGCAATGGAGGCGATCCTGGTCATCGCGGTGGTCGGGCTGGCGCTGGCGCTGGCCGCGGCGCTGCTGGCGCTCCGTCGTCGGGCTGCGGAGATGGACGCCCTGGTCGCCGCCGCGAGCGCGGCGAGCGCCATGCCCGACGGGGCGGCGCCGGCCGCCCCCGCCCCCGACCCGCTTGACGACCTCCTCCCGGTCGGCGTCCTGCGTCTCGGCCGGGACCGGCGCGTGGCCCGCGCCAACACCCGCGCGCACGCCCTGCTCGAGGTCGCGCCCGGGCGCCTGGTCGGACGGACGGTCATGGAGGCCTTCCTCGATGCCCGGCTGGACACCCTCGTGGACGGTCTCGAGGCGGGTACCACGACCGTCACCGAGACCCGCCTCGGCGCCGGCGACTCGCGGAGGGTTGTCCTCCACCTCCATTACCGGCCGGGCGAGGGGACCTGGATCGTGCTCGAGGACGTCACCGAGCTCCGGCGGCTGCAGCAGATCCGCGCCGAGTTCATCGACAACCTGAGCCACGAGCTGCGCACGCCGCTGAGCACCGTCAGCCTGCTCGCGGAGACGCTCGCCCGGGACGCCGAGACCGCCGACGTCCCACCCAGGATGAGGGAGCGGATCGCCAAGGTCGAGATCGAGACCGGCCACCTCGTGCAGATGGTCAACGAGCTCCTCGACCTCGCCCGGATCGAGGGCGGCACGCAGCTTCGCCTGGCCGACGACGTCGACCTCGGCCGGCTGGCCGCCGCGTCGGTGGAGCGCCTCCGACTGTTCGCGGAGCGCCAGGGCGTCTCGCTGACGGTCACGGCGGACCCGGCGGCCCCGCGCGTCCGGGGCGACGAGGACCGCCTCGGCCAGGTGTTCGTCAACCTCGTCCACAACGCGGTCAAGTTCAGCCCCGACGGCGGCGACGTGACGGTGCATGTCCGCCCCGAGGGCGGCGAGGTGATCACGACCGTCACCGAGACCCGCCTCGGCGCCGGCGACTCGCGGAGGGTTGTCCTCCACCTCCATTACCGGCCGGGCGAGGGGACCTGGATCGTGCTCGAGGACGTCACCGAGCTCCGGCGGCTGCAGCAGATCCGCGCCGAGTTCATCGACAACCTGAGCCACGAGCTGCGCACGCCGCTGAGCACCGTCAGCCTGCTCGCGGAGACGCTCGCCCGGGACGCCGAGACCGCCGACGTCCCACCCAGGATGAGGGAGCGGATCGCCAAGGTCGAGATCGAGACCGGCCACCTCGTGCAGATGGTCAACGAGCTCCTCGACCTCGCCCGGATCGAGGGCGGCACGCAGCTTCGCCTGGCCGACGACGTCGACCTCGGCCGGCTGGCCGCCGCGTCGGTGGAGCGCCTCCGACTGTTCGCGGAGCGCCAGGGCGTCTCGCTGACGGTCACGGCGGACCCGGCGGCCCCGCGCGTCCGGGGCGACGAGGACCGCCTCGGCCAGGTGTTCGTCAACCTCGTCCACAACGCGGTCAAGTTCAGCCCCGACGGCGGCGACGTGACGGTGCATGTCCGCCCCGAGGGCGGCGAGGTGATCGTGTCCGTCACCGACCACGGGATCGGCATCCCGAAGCGCGACCAGCCCCGGATCTTCGAGCGGTTCTACAAGGTGGACCGGGCCCGGGTCCGGGGCGGGGGCACCGGCCTCGGGCTCTCGATCGCGCGTCACGTCGTGGAGCGCCACGGCGGTCGGATCTGGCTCGAATCCGAGGAGGGCCGCGGCTCGACGTTCTCGTTCGCCATCCCAGTCACCGTCTCGACCTGAAGGGAGCGCATGGACCGCCTGCTCGTCGCCACGCTCAACATCCTCAACCTCGCCGACCGCTGGGACGAGCGCCTGCCGCTGCTGCTGGCCGACATGGCCGCGCTGCAGCCGGACCTGCTGGGGCTCCAGGAGGTGGTCTACCCGATGCAGCAGGACCGCCTGCTGGGCGCGGCCGGCGAGGGCCGGTACGAGGCGGTGCGCGGCTGGGCGGGGCGGCCCGAGTACGGCAACAGCCTGCTGGTGAAGGCGCCGCTGGTCGCGACTGACGTGGAGCGCCTGGACCTCGGGCGCTCGCGCGCTGCCCACCGGGCGCGGGTGGCGCTGCCGGGCGGTGCCATGCTCGTGATCGCGGTCACCCACCTCCACCACCCGCCCAGGGCGCACGCGGAGCGGCTCCGCCAGGTGGCGGTCCTGCTTCCGTGGCTGGACGCGACGCCGCCGCACGACGCGCTGATCGTGGTCGGCGACTTCAACGCCGACCCGCGCGAGCCCGCGTACGCCCGCATGCGCGAGGCCGGCTTCCGGTCGGCGCACGCGGAGGCGAACGGCGCCGAGCCGGCGGTCACCTGGCCGAGCGGCCTTTGGGCGCCGGCGATGGACGACGACGGCGAGCCCGACTGCCTCGACTACGTCTGGCTGCGCGGCGCGGTCTAGGCCGAGGAGGCGCGGCTCGTGTTCGATCGGCCGG
>MGOE01000055.1:5554-6750 GCA_001797035.1 Chloroflexi bacterium RBG_16_72_14 | reverse complement strand
CCGGCGACCCGACGCTGTACCCCTCGGACCACCTGGGTGTCGCGGCCCGGGTGCGCGTCGGGCGGGGAGGGGACGCCTGATGCTCCGCCTCGCCCACCGCGGGGACTGGCGGCAGGCGCCGGAGAACACGCTCGAGGCGCTGGTGGCGGCGATGGCCGTCCCGGGCTGCGACGGCGTCGAGTTCGACGTGCGCCTGTCACGCGACGGCGTCCCGGTGCTGCTCCACGACGAGACGCTGGCGCGGGTGCAGGGACGGACGGCGCGCGTCGAGGCGCTGACGGCGGCCGAGCTGGCCGGGCACGGCATCCCGGCGCTCGAGGCCGTGCTGCGCGTCCTGCCGGGCACGGCCTTCCTGGACGTGGAGCTCAAGGGCGATGACCACGGCGAGGTGACCGCGGCCGTCCTCCGGGCCGCCCGCGGCGAGGCGCCGCGGCGCGCGGTCCTGTCCTCCTTCGAGGGCCCCACGCTGGCCGTCATGGCGGACCGGCTGCCCGGCTGGACCCGCTGGCTCAACGCGGAGGACCTGTCCCCGGCGACGATCTCGCTCGCGGTGGGCCTGGGCTGCCGCGGGATCTCGGTGATCTGGGGGGCGATCACGCCCGCGTCGATGGGCGCCGCGGGCGCCGCCGGGCTGGACGTGGCGGCGTGGACGGTCCGGCGGCGCGCGACGTACGACCGGCTGGCGCGGCTGGGCGTCGTCGCGGCGTGCGTCGAGGCGGCGGCGCTCGACGGGGACATCGACGGCCCGGGCGCCACGGGCGCGATGGCCGGGGGTGGCACGCGATGACGAGCGCGGGCGGCGGCGACGACCTGGTCCTCGTCGCGGGCGACGCGCGGGTCATCGTCAGCCCGGGCGCCGGCGGGCGGCTCGCTTCGGTCGTGGTCGCCGGGCATGAGCTCCTGGTCAACGAGGGCGGGACCCATCCGATGCAGTGGGGGAGCTACCCGATGGCGCCCTGGGCCGGCCGCATCCGCCACGGGCGCTTCACCTTCCGGGGACGGGCGTACGAGCTCCCGCTGGGAATGCCGCCGCACGCGATCCACGGCATCGCCTACGACCGGCCATGGCAGGCGCTGGATGCGCGCACGATCACGATCGACCTCGGCCTGGACGGGCGGTGGCCGTTCGGGGGCCGGGTCACGCAGCGGTTCGCGCTCGACGAGGACGGCCTCGCGGTGTCGATGAGCCTCGAGGC
>MGOE01000055.1:0-5461 GCA_001797035.1 Chloroflexi bacterium RBG_16_72_14 | reverse complement strand
TTCGCGGCGGCCGAGATGCTCGTCCGCGACGACGAGGGGATGCCCACCGGCGAGCGCGTGACCCCGCCCCGCGGCCCCTGGGATGATGCCTTCACCGGCGTCCGCCACGACCCCGTGCTCGAGTGGCCCGGCCGGCTGCGCCTCACGATCGCCTCGACCTGCGCCTGGTGGGTCGTCTACACGGAGCCGGACCATGCGGTGTGCGTCGAGCCGCAGAGCGGCCCGCCGGACGCGTTCAACGGCGAGCCCGAGGTCCTGGAGGCCGGCGCGTCGATGAGGCACGAGATGCGCTGGCGATGGGCGCGCCTGTAGGGCCTCAGCGACCGGGCACGAGCTCCGGCGGCAGCAGGTAGCGCAGGATCCCCTCGCCTGGCGCGAGCGCCCGTCCCGGCGCGTCCACGCGGGCCAGCGTCCCCTTGCGCATCGTGATGTCCGAGATGCCGAGCAGCTCTCCCAGCAGGTCCGAGAACTCGGGGTCGTGGCCCACGAGGCATGGGCGCTCCGCCGGACCCGCGTCCCCGAGGATGTCCGCGACGACGTCGAGGTCCAGCCCTCCCGTGAGCCGGTCATCGATGACCACCTTCGCCCCGACCGCCCCCGCCACGATCTCCGCCGTCTCGACGGCCCGCGCCTTGGGCGAGGTGATCAGCAGGTCCGGCGCCTCGTCCGAGCCCGCCAGCAGGCGTCCCAGCCGCTCGGCCTGGCGTCGCCCCTTGTCGGACAGTGGCCGCGACGCGTCGTCGCCGTCCCAGCGCGCCGGGTCCCCCGCGTGCGCGTGGCGCAGCAGGAGGACCGTGATCACGGGTTGAGGTCCTCGACCTCGCCCGAGGACAGGAACACGATGTCCTCCGCGATGTTCGTCACCCGGTCGCCGATCCGCTCGAGGTAGTGCGACGCGAACAGGATCCGCGTCCCGGGGTCCACGTTGGCCGGGTCGTCGCGCATCAGCTCCAGCACCGCGTCGAAGATCTGGTGGTAGAGCTTGTCCACCTCGTCGTCGAGCGCGGCGACCGCGCGCGCCTCCTGCTCGTCGACGTCCACGAGCGCCCGCACGATCCCGTGGACCAGGTGCGCCACCCGCTCGCCGAGCATCGGCATCATCACGTAGTCCCGCAGCGGCGCGTGCGGCGCCAGCTTCCGGGCCTGCTTGGCGACGGAGCCGGCATGGTCGCCCATCCGCTCCAGCTCGTAGCTCACGTGGTCCAGCGTCAGCAGGTAGCGCAGGTCGCGCGCCACCGGGTTCTGGGTGGCGATGACCGCGGCGATCATCGCCGTCGCCTTGCGCTGGAGCTCGTTGATCTGCCGGTCGTCGATGATGACCTTGAGCGCCGCGTCCGCATCGTGCGTGACGAGCGCGTTGATCGCGGCCCGGATCTGGTCCTCGACCAGCGCGCCCATGCGCAGGACGTTGTCCTTGACCTCGCCGACCTCGCGATCGTACGTCGAGCGAACCCCGTGAGACGGCGGATAGGTCGGCTCGCCAGGCTCGATGATCGGAGCGGGGCTGAGGTCGCCGACGACGCCTGCGACGGCGTCCGCGACGCGGGGGGTGGGTGCCTGCTGGTCCTCGGTCATTGCTCGCGTCCCTCGCTCAGCCGAACCGGCCCGAGACGTAGTCCTCGGTCAGCTGATTCTTCGGATTGGTGAAGATCTCGAGCGTCGGACCGCGCTCCACGACGTAGCCGGCGCGATCCTGGTCCATGGTCAGGAACACCGTGAAGTCGGACGCCCGCGCGGCCTGTTGCATGTTGTGGGTCACGATGACGATCGTGTACTTCTCCTTGAGCTCGGCCATCAGCTCCTCGATCTGGAGCGTGGAGCGTGGGTCGAGGGCCGAGCACGGCTCGTCCATCAGGATCATGTCCGGCTCCGTGGCGATCGCCCGGGCGATGCACAGCCGCTGCTGCTGGCCGCCGGACAGCGCGAGGCCGGACTGCCTGAGCTTGTCCTTGACCTCGTCCCACAGCGCGGCGCGCCGGAGGCAGGATTCGACCTGGTCGTCCAGGTTGCCCTTCGCGCCCATGATTCGCGGTCCGAAGGCGACGTTGTCGTAGATCGACTTCGGGAACGGATTGGCCTTCTGGAACACCATCCCGATCCGCCGCCGCACCTCGACGGGGTCGACGTAGTCCGCGTACAGGTCCTCGCCGTGGAACAGCATGCTGCCCTCGGCGCGGGCGATCGGGATCAGGTCGTTCATCCGGTTCATCGAGCGCAGGAGCGTGGACTTGCCGCAGCCCGACGGGCCGATGAACGCGGTGACCCGCTGGCGCGGGACGTTCAGGGTCACGTCCTTGATGGCCCGGAACGCGCCGTAGTACAGCGACACGCCGCGCAGCTCCACGGCCGAGGGTATGGCGGCCATCGGGTCGCTGCCGCCCTGGCCGTCGTGTGATGCGACAGCGGGCGCAGCGGCTCCCGCCACGGCGCCGCCCACGTCGATGGCCGGAGCCAAGGTTTCGGTGGTCATAGCGTGCTCCTCGGGGGACGGCGGCGGCGTCACCATCGCTTCTGGTACCGGTTCCGGAGCAGGATGGCGAGCGTGTTGAACGACAGGGTGAGGACGAGCAGGACGACGATGGCTGCGGAGGTGAGGGCGCGGAACTCCTCCTGCGGCTTGCGCGCCCAGTCGTAGACCGTCATCGGCAGCACGGTGTAGGGACCCGTGAACAGGTCCTGCAGGGAGCCCGAGGTGGAGAACGTGCCCAGGATCGCGCCGGCCAGGAGGAGGGGAGCCGTCTCGCCGAGCGCTCGCGCGAGGGCGAGGATCGTGCCGGTGAGGATCCCCGGGCGGGCGGCCGGCAGCACGAGCTGGCGGGTCACCTCCCAGCGGGACGCCCCGACGCCGTAGCCGCCCTCGCGCAGGGTCTTGGGCACGGACCGGAGCGCCTCGGACGAGGTGATGATGACGATCGGCAGGATGAGGGCGGTCAGCGTCACCGCGCCCGCGATGATGTTACGGCCGTTGTTGGGGAAGCCGAGGGCCGCGAAGAACGCGACGAACACCGTCAGGCCCAGCAGCCCGTACACGATCGAGGGCACGCCCGCCAGGTTGCGGATGTTGATGTCGATGAACCTGGTCAACAGGTTGTCGCCCGCGTACTCCTCGAGATAGACGGCCGTCAGGATCCCAAGGGGGAAGCACAGCACGGCTACGAGCATGCCCATGACGATCGATCCGACCAGGCCCTGGAACACGCCGGCGTTGGCCGGGTTTGACGACAGCCCCGAGGTGAGGAAGTCGACGCCCCGCTCCTGGAACACGGGGATCGCCCGCGTGACCTGGTCGACCAGGAGCACGACCAGGATCACCAGCGTCAGCAGCATCGCCAGCAGCAGCAGGATCGAGAACGCGAGCCCGGTGGCGTCGCGCCGCTGGCGAGCGAGCGAGCGCTGGACGGCGATGGAGGTCGCTGATTGGCTTGCCATGACCGGCTCAGTACGCCTGGCGGACGCGCCGCACGAACGAGTCGCCGACGACGTTGAGCAGGAGGGTGAACACGAACAGCACGAGGCCCACGAAGAACAGGCTCTGGAACGCGGCATTGTTGCCGGCGACCTGGTCGGAACCGGTCGCCAGCGCCGCCATGGCGGCCGTCATCGTCTGACCGGACTCGAACGGGTTCCACGATCGTAGCGATCCCCCCGAGGCCCCGGCCGCGATCGCGACCACCATCGTCTCGCCCACGGCGCGCGAGACGCCCAGGATGATGGCGGCGACGATGCCCGACACCGCGGCCGGCAGGACGACCCGCGTGGCCGTGGTCACCCGTCTCGCACCCAGGCCGTACGAGGCCTCGCGCAGGGCGTGCGGGACCGCGCGCATCGCGTCCTCCGCGATCGAGGCGATCAAGGGGATGGTAAGGATGCCCACCGCGATGGCCGCCGACGCGAGGTTGAACCCCTTGGCGCCGGGAACCAGGCTCTGGATGATCGCGGGGTTGATGAACGTCAGGGCGAAGAAGCCGAGCACGACGCTGGGGATGCCGGCCAGGACCTCGAGCACGGGCTTCACGATCCCGCGCACCCGCGGGGTGGCGTACTCGGACAGGTAGATCGCTGACAGGACGCCCACCGGCGCTGCGATCAGCATGGCGATCAGGGTCACGATCAGGGTGCCGATGATCAGGGTCGCGACGTCGAACATGCCCCGTCGCGGGAACCAGCCCGGCGCGACCAGCTGCGACAGGTCGATCGCGAGCAGGAACTCGATCGCCTGCGCGAGCACCGTGTAGATGATGAACGCGGTGATGGCGACCGACACCAGCGCGCAGGCGAGGAAGAAGCGCCCGATCGCGGTCTCGCGTCGTCGCCGAGCTCGGCTGCCGACCAGGGTGCGGGGTGCCGGGGAGGTCGTCGGTGTCGCCATGACCCTCTCGTGTGGTGCCCGTGACGCGAGTCTACCGGTGAACGGAAGCCGAGACCGGTCGGGTCTCCGAGTTGACCCGACCGGTCTCGCGAGGAGGGAGGAGGAGGAGGAGGTCGAGAGACTAGCGCCCGTCCCAGGTCGTCTGCGTCGCGGCGAGCTCGTCGGCCGGCAGGTTCACATACGGGACGGTCTCGAGGACTTTGGCGATCGTGCCGTCCGCGAGGTAGAAGTCGACGTAGGCGGCGACCTCGGGCTTCGCGGCGGACTCCTTCTTCACGTAGATGAACAGCGGCCGGGAGACCGGGTAGCTGCCGTCGGACACGGTCGCGGCACTCGGGGCGACACAGGTGCCGTTCACGTCCTTGGAGATCTCGATCTCCTTGACCTGGCCCTTGTTCTCCTCGGCGAACGCGAGGCCCACCCAGCCGAACGACGTCGGGCTGCCGGTGATGCCCTCGATGATCACGTTGTCGTTGGCGGAGCTCCCGTAGTCGGGGCGGGTCGTGGCGTCCTGGCCCCGCGCCTCGGCGATCTTCTGGATGACGATCTCGACGAAGCTGTCGAAGGTGCCCGACTCCTCGCCGGGGCCGGTGATCACGAGGTCGGCGTCGGGCAGGGTGGTGTTCGAGCCGAGCTCGGTGGCGATCGCCTGGCCGTCGGACCACTTGGCGAAGCCGGTCGACTCCGGGCCGACGAGCGCGTAGATGTCGGCGAAGCTCAGGCAGCTGACCGCGGTGTTGTCGACGCTGGTCAGGATCGCCATACCGTCATAGGCGATCTTGAGCTCGATGTACTCGATCCCGGCGGTGGCGCAGGTTGCCGCCTCCTCGTCCTTGATCGCGCGGGACGCGTCGCTGATGTCCGTCTCGCCGGCACAGAAGCGCTTGAAGCCGTCGCCCGTGCCCGGACCCTCGATCGAGTAGTTCCAGTCCGGGTTGGCGGCCTTGAACAGCTCCGCGACGCCGGTGGAGATCGGCTCGACGGTGGACGAGCCGGAGACCACGATGCTGCCGGAGACCGAGGCCATGCTCTCGGCGGGCTGGCTTCCGGGCGCCGTGGACTGCGGCGCTGTGGTGGGGGCGGGGGTTGCCG
>MGOE01000054.1:3073-8441 GCA_001797035.1 Chloroflexi bacterium RBG_16_72_14 | reverse complement strand
GCTCGGCGCGGACGCCGTGGCCGAGCGGACGGAGGCCTTCGACCCCCTGGCCGTCGGGGAGGCGCCGTCCTAGGCCCAGAGGTGGCCCGCCACGAGGCGGCACCTGTGGCCCCAGGCGAGGCCTTCGACCAGAGGCGGCGGCTGCGACTCGAGTCGCCGAACTGGCGCGGCCACGAACCGTTGACCGCCAGTCCATGAGATCGCGAAACGAGGCCCGATCCGGCCGGATTCCGCCGGCGCCGCGCCGTTTCATGGACTGGGAGTCCACACGAGGCCGCACCTGACGGGGCGACGGCGCTTGATTCGCGTTCTCATGGACTCACGGTCAACGGGCGGCCGGGGCGACCTCCGATCCGCCAGGCGAGGGGTCGCCACGCGCCTTGCCCGCGAGACCAGCGAGGGCGGCCGGCGAGGCCGCGGACCACCTGCCGGCAAGGCCGGCGAGTGCAGGCTCGGGGCGCCGGACGGTCGAGCTACAGGCGGGTCAGCCCGTCCGGCTCGCCCTCGTCCACGAGCCGCCCGCAGGTCGGGCAGTGCCAGCGCGCTTCGAGCGGGGTACCGCATGCCTCGTGTCGCAGGGCCTCGCCGGTGCCGCCCCGCCCGACGCCCCAGTCGGCGAGCAGGTGGAGGGCGCCCGCGAGCTCGCGCCCGTCCGCCGTGAGGGCGTACTCCATCCGCGGCGGGCGCCGGGTGTACGGCGTCGCGACGACGATCCCGCCGCGCTCCAGGCGCCGGAGCCGGTCGGCGAGGATGTTGGGGGCGATCCCGGTCACGGCCTCGCCCAGCTCGCCGAAGCGCCGCGGGCCGTCGAGAAGCGCCTCGACCAGGAGCAGGCTCCAGCGATCGCCCACCCGGTCCAGTGCGGCGCCCAGGGCGCTGGGTGCCGGCGGGGAGGCAGGGTCATCGGTTGGCTGGTCGCGCCTCAGAGTCATCGGCCAATGGTAGGCGAGGGGCTTGCGCACCGTCGCGGTGGGTAGTAGATTGCAACTCACAAGTTACTCCACCCGCACCACCCGAGGTTCCACCGCCATGTCCGTGCTCGAAGAGCTCCAGACCTCCGTCGCCGCCGTCGCCACGGCGGTCGGCCCGTCCGTCGTGGGGATCGGCTCCCGGCTCCGCGGCTCCGGCGTCGTCGTCGCCGATGGCCGCGTCCTCACCAACGCCCACAACCTCCGGGGCGGCGAGGTGACCGTCCGGTTCGCCGACGGACGCACGACCCGCGGGACCGTGAGCGGCGTGGACTGGGACGGCGACCTCGCGGTCGTCGAGGTCGACACGACCGGGGTCCCCGCCGTGGCGTGGTCGAGTCGTGGCGTAACGATCGGGTCTGCGGTGTTCGCGGCCGCGGCGACGTCCGCGGGCGGGACGCGCGTCGCGTTCGGGTTCGTGTCGTCCGTGGCGCGGGCGTTCCGGGGCCCGGGCGGCCGCCGGATCTCCGGGTCGGTGGAGCACACGGCGCCGCTCGCGCCGGGGTCGTCGGGGAGCGCGCTCCTTGACGCCGAAGGGGCGCTCGTGGGGCTCAACACCAACCGCGTGGGCGAGGGGTTCTATCTCGCGCTGCCGGCGGACGCGGCGTTCCGCGAGCGGGTGGACGCCCTGGGCCGCGGCGAGACCCGCGAGCGGCCGCGCCTGGGGATCGCCGTGGCGCCCGCGCACGTCGCCCGGCGGCTGCGCCGCTCGGTTGGCCTCCCGGAGCGTGACGGTGTCCTGGTCCGGAGCGTCGAGCCGGGCAGCCCCGCCGAGGGGGCGGGCATCCGCGAGGGCGACCTCGTCATCGCCGCAGGTGGCCGTCCGGTCGCGGACGTGGACGACCTGCACGAGGCGCTCGGCGAGGCGGGCTTCCCGCTGGAGGTCACTCTGGTCCGCGGGGCGGACGAGGTGGTGATCACCGTCGCCTCGCCGGCCGAGGGGGAGTAGCCGCCGGCGCCGCGTGGCTGGCCACAGGCGCGTTCCGGCCGGGGCAGTCGGCCGAGCCGCCCGGGGCTCTGGGGTCCGCCGCCCGGGGCTCGGGTCCCGCCGCCCGGGGCAGTCGGCCGAGCCGCCCGGGGCCGCCGCCGGGGTGCTCGGGTCCGCCGCCCGGGGCTCGGGTCCGCCGCCAGGCGGTTGAACCAGCGCACGGTGTTTGATTCCAGCCGCCTGGCGGCCGGGATCGCACACCGGAGGCCCGTCCATGGGCCAGCCCAACCGCTGGGCGGCGGAAACCGCCCACGATGGGTTGGTACAACCGCCCAGCGGCGGGACCGGGCACCGAGCAGACCGCGGGGCGGCCACCGCCCGCCGCCTGTTCTGGATTCCCCGGCTTCGGCCCCGGATGCCTCGCGACCGTCCGGCGCGACGGCGGCCCGCTGATCCACCCGATCAACGTGGCCATCGTGGAGCGGCGCCTCGTCGCCGCCGGCTGAGGGACGTTCGGCAAGGGTTCGGCGGGCCCAACGGACCCGCTCGCGGCCGGCGTCGCGCGATAGCGTAGCGACGCGTCCCGTCCGCCCGACGCGACCCTGCGCGTCCCGTCGTCCCCCGCGACCACCGAGAGGAGACCCATGACCCGCATGTCGCTCCACACCATGGGGCAGCAGCGCGGCCGCCGCAGCTGGGCGGAGCCGTGGAAGATCAAGATGGTCGAGCCCCTCAAGGTGACGACCCGCGAGGAACGCGAGACGGCCCTCACCGAGGCCGGCTACAACACGTTCCTGCTCCGCTCGGACGACGTGTACATCGACCTGCTGACGGACTCCGGCACCTCGGCGATGAGCGACCGCCAGTGGGCCGGCATGATGCTCGGCGACGAGGCCTACGCCGGCAGCCGCAACTACTACCACCTCGAGGACGCCGTCCGGCGCCACTACGGCTACCGCTTCCTCGTCCCCACCCACCAGGGCCGGGGCGCGGAGCACCTGATCAGCCAGACGCTCATCAAGCCCGGCGACCACGTGCCGGGAAACATGTACTTCACGACCACGCGCCTCCACCAGGAGCTCGCCGGCGCCACGTTCCACGACGTGATCATCGACGCGGCCCACGACCCGCAGGACCCGAACCCGTTCAAGGGCAACGTGGACTTGGGCAAGCTCGCGGCGCTGATCGCCGACGCCGGCGCGGACAGGATCCCGTACGTCAGCCTTGCCGGGACGGTCAACATGGCCGGCGGCCAGCCGGTGTCGATGGCCAACGTCCGCGACCTCCGGGCGCTGTGCGACCGGCACGGGATCCGGGTGCTGCTCGACGCCACCCGCATGGTCGAGAACGCCCTGTTCATCCAGGAGCGCGAGCCGGGGTACGCGGATCGCTCGATCGCGGAGATCCTGCACGAGTTCTGCTCCTACACGGACGGCGCCTGGATGTCGGCCAAGAAGGACAACCTGGTCAACATCGGCGGCTGGCTGGCCGTCAACGACGAGTCGGTGTTCGAGGAGCTGCGCAACCTGGTCGTGGTCTACGAGGGGCTGCACACCTACGGCGGCATGGCCGGGCGCGACATGGAGGCGCTCGCGATCGGCATCGAGGAGTCGGTGCAGGACGAGCACGTCCGGTCGCGGGTGGGGCAGGTCCGGTACCTGGGCGAGTTGCTGACCGAGTGGGACATCCCGATCGTCCAGCCCATCGGCGGCCACGCGATCTTCCTCGACGCGCGGCGGTTCTACCCGCACCTCGCGCAGGACCTGTTCCCGGCCCAGACGCTGGCGGCAGAGCTGTACCTCGACTCCGGCATCCGCTCGATGGAGCGCGGGATCGCATCCGCCGGCCGCAACCCCGAGACGGGCGAGAACTACCACCCGAAGCTCGAGCTGACCCGGCTGACGATCCCGCGGCGCGTGTACACGCAGGCGCACATGGACGTCGTCGCCGAGTCGGTGAAGGCCTGCTACGACGCTCGGGACACGGCGCGCGGCCTGCGGATGGTCTACGAGCCCCGGTACCTGCGGTTCTTCCAGGCGCGTTTCGAGCCGCTCTGAGGGCCGCGCAGCGCCCGCCGGCGCGTGGACCGGCGGCCGCGGATGGGGTAGGGTCGCCGCGATGGGTGCCGCCGGTCCTCTCCGCGTCGAGCGCGCGGGCGCGCAGGGCGAGATCGCCGTCCTGACGCTCGATCGGCCGGAGGTCCACAACGCGATCGACAACGCGCTGCTGGCGGCCCTGCACGCGGCGCTGGGCGAGGTCGAGACGGACGCGGCCGTGCGCGGCGTCGTCCTGGCGGGAGGCCGCGGACGCTCGTTCTGCACGGGGATGGACCTCAAGGAGCGCGCCGGCTTTTCGGACGAGGACCTGCGGGCGCAGCGCAGGCGGATCGTGGACCTGGTCCGCCACGCGCATGAGCTGCCGGTCGTGACGATCGCCGCGGTGGAGGGCTTCGCGCTGGGCGGAGGCTTCGAGCTGGCCCTCGCCTGCGACCTGATCGTGGCCTCGGACGGCGCGACCTTCGGCCTGCCGGAGGTGAAGGTGGGGATTTTCCCAGGCGGTGGCTCCACACAGACCCTGACCTGGCTGGTGGGTCCCGCGCGGGCGCGGGACGTGATCCTGGCCGGGCGCCGGCTGACGGCGGCCGAGGCGGAGGCCTGGGGCGTCGTCGCGCGCGTCGTGCCGGCCGGCGGGGCGCGCGAAGCGGCGATCGCCCTCGCGGAGACGATCGCCGAGGGCGCGCCGCTGGGGATCCGCCAGGCCAAGGCGGCGATCCGGGGTGCCCACCGCTCGCTGGGCGAGGGCCTGGCCGCCGAGAACGAGCTGTACGAGGTCGTGCTGACGTCGCGCGACCGCCGCGAGGGCTTCGAGGCCTTCGCCGCCAAGCGCAAGCCCCGCTTCGAGGGCCGCTGAGGTGCCCGTCATCCCCGAGAGCCCGCCCGGCCCGTCGTTCGAGGCGAACCGCGAGGCGAACCTCGCCCTCATCGGGGAGCTCCGCGGGCGCCTGGAGCTCGTCCGGCGCGGCGGCGGCGACGAGGCGGTCCGCCGGCACCGGGAGCGCGGCAAGCTGCTCGCCCGCGAGCGCGTCGACCGGCTCGTCGATCCCGGCTCCCCGCTCCTCGAGCTGTCGCCGCTCGCAGCCTGGGACATGTACGACGGCGACGCGCCGTCGGCCGGGATCGTGACCGGCATCGGGGTGGTCGGCGGGCGGGAGGTGGCGATCGTCGCCAATGACGCGACCGTGAAGGGCGGCACGTACTTCCCGATGACGGTCAAGAAGCACCTGCGGCTGCAGGAGATCGCCGCCGAGAACCGGCTGCCCTGCGTGTACCTCGTGGACAGCGGCGGTGCGTTCCTGCCGCTCCAGGCGGACGTGTTCCCGGACCGCGACCATTTCGGCCGCATCTTCTACAACCAGGCGAACCTGTCCGCGGCGGGGATCGCGCAGGTCGCGGTCGTGATGGGGTCGTCCACG
>MGOE01000054.1:0-2909 GCA_001797035.1 Chloroflexi bacterium RBG_16_72_14 | reverse complement strand
CCGACCACTTCGCCGACGACGACGAGCACGCGCTCGCCATCGCCCGCCGGATCCTGGCCAACGTGCCGGCGGCGCGCAAGGACCCGCCGTGGGAGGTGCTGCCGTCGCGCGAGCCGCTGTACGACCCGGCCGGCCTGTACGGGATCGCGCCCGCGGACCTGCGCCGGTCGTTCGACGTTCGCGACATCATCGCGCGAGTCGTCGACGGGTCCGAGCTGGACGAGTTCAAGGCGCGGTATGGCACGACGCTGGTGACCGGGTTCGCCCGGATCATGGGCTACCCCGTCGGCATCATCGCCAACAACGGGATCCTGTTCTCCGAGTCGTCGCTCAAGGGCGCTCATTTCATCGAGCTGTGCGCCAAGCGCCGGATCCCGCTCGTGTTCCTCCAGAACATCACCGGGTTCATGGTCGGGCGCGAGTACGAGAACCGGGGCCTGGCGCGCGATGGCGCGAAGATGGTGATGGCGGTCGCGAATGCGCGCGTGCCGAAGTTCACGGTGATCGTCGGGGGCTCGTTCGGGGCGGGGAACTACGGGATGTGCGGGCGTGCCTACTCGCCGCGTCAGCTGTGGATGTGGCCGAACGCGCGGATCAGCGTGATGGGCGGCTCGCAGGCCGCGTCCGTGCTGCTGCAGGTGCGCCTCGATGCGCTGGCCCGCGAGGGGCGGGACCTGACGCACGAGGAGCGCGAGGCGTTCACGGCCCCCACGCTGGCCTCCTACGAGCGCGAGGGCTCCCCGTACTACTCCACGGCGCGCCTGTGGGACGACGGGATCATCGACCCCGTGGACACGCGGATGGTGCTGGGCCTCGGGCTGTCCGCCGCGCTCAACGCCCCGATCCCGGACACGCCGTTCGGCGTGTTCCGCATGTAGCGGCACCGGACGGTGTTCCGGTCCGTCCTGATCGCGAACCGGGGCGAGATCGCGGTCCGGGTGATGCGGACCTGCCGCCGCCTCGGGATCCGGACGATCGCGGTCCACTCCGACCCCGACTGGGATGCACTGCACGTGCGGTCCGCCGACGAGGCGCACCGGATCGGGGCCGGGCCGGCGGCGGAGAGCTACCTGCGGGCCGGGGCGATCATCGAGCTGGCGCTGGCAGCGGGGGCGGAGGCGATCCACCCGGGCTACGGGTTCCTGGCCGAGAACGCGGACGTCGCCGAGGCGGTCGAAGGCGCGGGCCTGGCCTGGATCGGGCCGCCGCCGGCGGCGATGCGGGCGCTGGGGGACAAGTCCCGGGCGAAGGCGCTCGCGGAGGCGAACCACGTTCCCGTGCTACCCGGCTACCACGGTGATATGGCAGCAGACGACGATCTGGCCGCGCGGGCGAAGGGAATCGGGTATCCGCTGCTGGTCAAGGCGAGCGCGGGTGGCGGCGGGCGGGGCATGCGCGTCGTCCGCGGGCCGTCGGGCCTGCCCGAGGCGCTGGCGGCGGCACGCCGCGAGGCCCTCGCGGCGTTCGGCGATGACCGGCTGCTCCTCGAGCGGTATGTGGAGCGGCCGCGGCACGTGGAGGTCCAGGTCCTGGGCGACGCCCACGGCACGCTCGTCCACCTCGGCGAGCGCGAGTGCAGCGTTCAGCGCCGACACCAGAAGCTCATCGAGGAGTCGCCCTCGCCCGCGGTGTCGCCTGCGCTGCGTGCGGCGATGGGCGGGGCGGCCCTGCGGCTGACCCGCGCGGCCGGCTACCGGAATGCGGGCACGGTGGAGTTTCTGCTCGACGAGGCCGGGGCGTTCTTCTTCCTCGAGGTCAACGCCCGGCTCCAGGTGGAGCACCCGGTCACCGAGGCCGTGACCGGGCTGGACCTCGTGGAGCAGCAGCTCCGCGTGGCGGCGGGCGAGCCGCTGGGCTTCGGGCAGGCCGACGTGCGCCAGGACGGGCACGCGATGGAGCTGCGGATCGTGGCCGAGGACGCGGTCGCCGGGTTCCTGCCCTCGACCGGCGTCGTGACCGCGTTCGACATCCCGACCGGCGTCCGGGTGGACACGGGGATCGCCTGCGGCTCCACGGTCTCGCCGTACTACGACTCGCTGGTCGCGAAAGTGATCGCCCAGGCGCGCGATCGTTCCGCGTCGCTGGAGCGACTCCGCGCGGCCCTGGACGCGACACGGATCGAGGGCGTGGTGACGAACGTGGACCTGTTGGCCGCCATCCTCGACGAGCCGGCCTTCGCGGCCGGCGACCTCCACACCGGGTTCCTCGAGGAGCACCGGGTGGCGGACCGCCTGGCCGACGTCCCGGACGAGGTCGTCGTGGCGGCGGCCGCGGCCCGGTCGCTCGCGCCCGCGTCGCCGCTCCAGGGCGGGGACGGGGACCAGACGGATCCGTGGCGTGCCCTCGTCCCGTGGCGCGTGGGGCGGCTCGGTGAGCCGTCCCGCTGGCTCGCCGGTGGGCGCACGTTCGACGCCGTCACGTCGCTGGACGCCGGCCGCACCGGGGCGACGGTCATCATCGGGCCGCGGTCCTTCGACGCTCGCCTCGCCGCCGGTGACCCCGACGCCGGCTGGTCGGTCGCCATCGCCGGTGAGCGCGCGCTCGTCCGGCCCGCGACGGCCGGTCGCCGCATCGACACCGTCACGTGGCGGGGACGCCGCCACCGCATCGCCCTCGCCGCCGGCCCCGCTGCCTCCATGGCCGTCGCCGAGGCGGACGAGCCCGACGCCCTCGCCGCTCCGATGCCCGGTCGCGTCGTGCGCGTCCACGTGGCCGAAGGCGAGCACGTGCGCGCGAACGCCCCGCTCGTCATCCTTGAGGCGATGAAGATGGAGCACGTGATCGCCGCCACCGCACCCGGCCGGGTGACCCGCCTGCACGTCGCGGCGGGTGACCAGGTCGTGCGCGGGGCGCCGCTCGTGGACCTCGACGTGGCGGAGGTACCGTGACGACCCTCCCCGCCTCGGTGA
>MGOE01000053.1:30915-31215 GCA_001797035.1 Chloroflexi bacterium RBG_16_72_14 | reverse complement strand
CCTGCGGGCACGTCTCCCGAGCCAGGGATGAACCGGAGGTTACACATGGACGTGAAGCGACTCACCGTCTCGGCATTGGCCGCGGTCTTCGCCATCAGCGGAATCGGCTCCATCCTTTGGATGAACCACCAGCCAGGCGCCGTCGAGGCGATCGAGCTCTCGGACGACGAACGCGTCCCCGCGATCCGCCGCCCGGATGACGATGGCTCCGTCCTCGAGGTTGTCGACGACGACGACGACCGCGGCGACGGCGACGACACCGCCGGCGACGACGGCTCGAGCGGTGGCAACAACACCGGC
>MGOE01000053.1:24841-30829 GCA_001797035.1 Chloroflexi bacterium RBG_16_72_14 | reverse complement strand
GGGCCGGCGACACGACCGACTAGCACCGCCCACCACGACCGAGCGGGGCGCTGCCCTTCAGCGCCCCGCATCGGCTTGTCCGTCACCAATGACGGTCGGCGAACGGGTCGTCCCGCCGTCTCGCGCGGGCGCCCGACGAAGGGCCTCCCGGCGCCCTGGTGACCGGCGCTGCGTGCGCCATCGCATCCGGCGTCAATGCTGCCGTACCTGACAGCCCTCGGCAGGTACGCCGCGTATCGTCGGTGACGCCAGCACCAGACGCCCGGAGGCCGCCCCATGACCGCGCCGTCGATCCGCCCCGCCTACGTCACGTGGCCGACGCTCAACCGGCGCCTGCGTGACGTCGTCGCCGGCCTGACCGAGGCGCAGCTGGCTCTCCGTCCGTCCCCCGACCGCTGGCCGCTGTGGGCGACCGTGGGCCATCTCGCCTGCCAGCGGGTGTTCTGGCTGTGCGACTTCGCCGGCGAGCCCGGGGCGGACACCACGCCGTTCACGAACGCCGGGTACGACTGCCCGGGCGACGACGACCTCGAGCACGTGCTCGGCGCCGAGGCGCTCGCCGGGGCGCTGGACTCCACGTTCCGGATCGTCGAGCGCTGCCTGGACGGCTGGACGCTGGCGATGCTGGAGGAGGGGCTCCGTCGCGAGGACTGGGACGAGAGCTGGGTGCACACCCGCGGGGCGGTGATCCAGCGGGTGTTCAGCCACGACGTCTACCACTGCGCCGAGCTGAACGAGACGCTGGGGGCCGCCGGGCTGGCCCAGATCGACCCCTGGGACTGAGCGTGCCTGCGATCTCGGGCCGGTGGTCCGGCCATGATCGTAGCCGCCGGGCCGGGTCGATCGACGATCATGGATCCAGGCATCCAAGCGCAGGAGTGAGCGTCCCATGGTTGAGCATCGAGACACGGCTGCCGCACCGATCATCCTGGTCCCGGGGTTCTGGCTCGGCGCGTGGGCTTGGGACGAGGTCGCTGACACCCTGCGGGCCGATGGCCACCACGTCACCGCGCTGACGCTGCCCGGCCTCGAGTCGATCGACACCGACCGATCGACGATCTCCTTCGCCGATCACGTGGACGCGATCTGCGACGCGGTCCGTGCCGCCGAGGCGCCGGTCGTGCTCGCCGTCCACAGCGCGGCCGGGTTCTCCGGCTACGCCGCCAGCGACCGGATCCCGGAGCAGATCGCCGCGATGGTCTACGTCGACACCGCGCCGGGAAGGGGCGCGCTCGATCCCGATTTCGACGCTGTCGAGAAGCCAATGGTCTGGGCGGAGATCGAGGCGGAGGAGAACCTCGACGGGCTCAGCGAAGCGCAGAAGGAGACATTCCGTCGGCGGGCGGTGCCGGAGCCCGGCGCCATGCTCCGCGAGTCCGTGGAGCTCACCGACGACGCCCGCCGCGACATTCCCAGCACCCTGATCTGCACCGGCTTCTCGGCCGCGCAGTACAAGTCCTACGCCCAGGACCACCCTGACTGGGCGTTTCTCGCGGGCATCCCCGAGCTGCGCAACGCCACCTGGATCGACCTGCCGACCAGCCACTGGCCGATGTGGTCCCGCCCGCGCGAGCTGGCTGGGATCATCGGCGACGTCGCGGATGCGGCGGCCGGGGGCGCCCGATGACGACGTCGCTGCTGGGCGATGCCTTCGCGCATCACGTGTGGGCGACCGATCGCCTGATCGACGCGTGCGCCGCCCTCACCCCCGAGCAGCGTTCGAGGCCCGAGCCGGGCACCTACGGCTCGATCCTGGGCACGCTGCGACACCTCGTCGCCTCGGACCGCTGGTACCTGTCTTTCTTCCACGACGGGCTTGCCGAGATCGACGAGCAGGCGGAGACGAGCCTCGCCGAGTTGCGGACGGCGATCACGGACAGTGGCGCGGCGTGGACGGAGCTGCTCGCGGGACAGCCGGACCCGGACGCCGATGTGGTCGAGCTCGACGGCAGTTGGGAGGTCCACTCGCCGACGAGCCTTCGTCTCGCGCAGGTGATCCACCACGGTACCGATCACCGCAGCCAGGTCTGTACGGCCCTGACGAGCCTCGGCGTCGAGCCGCCCGAGATCGACGTCTGGGCCTACGCCCGGGAGACGGGAGGCGAGCGAGGGGTGCGCGTGGGGGCACCCTAGCGGCTGCCGATCGCCCACACGACGGCCGTGCATCGGATGCTGCTACCGGCCCGGGGCTGCGTCATCGGATAACGCAAGCGGCCCGCCTGACGGCGGGCCGCCCGCGAGGTCTTACGCGGAGCGCACCTGTGCGGCGCGCGCGCCCTTCGGGCTCTGCTCGATCTCGAACGTGACCCGCTCGCCGCCGACGAGGCGGTCGAAGTCGATCGAGGAATCGAGGGCGCCGCGATGGAAGAAGTACTCCTTCGCATCCTCGGCGGTGATGAAGCCGAAGCCGCGATCGGAGACGACCTTCTTGATGGTACCGGTGGTCATGAGGACCTCCAACGCTTCCCGAACTGGGATGGCAGAACGCACGGTCCGTTCGAGAAGGGGGTCGACCACACGGAGCATCGCCACGAGGCGCGGCGAAGACACACAGCATAGCACAGATGTTCGACCTCCAAGGACGGCGCAGGGGCCGGGGCTCGCGAGGTCACGCAGGGGTAGGCTGCTCCGGGTGGCTCCCTTTGGCCAGGACCGTCGCCCGGGCGATCCCCAGCAGGACATCCGCGCACGCGTCGGCAGCCAGACCGCGGCCGACGAACAGCTCGTCGAACGTCCAGAACCCGGTCAGCAGCCACAGCACGTCGGCTGCGCGCTCCGGGGTCACGCCCGCCCGGAGCCGCCGCTGGGCCTCGAGGCGTCGGGCGAGGTCCGCCATTCCCGCGGCGCGATCGGCCTGGGAGCGTGCGATCGGCACCGCGGCATCCGGATCGATCCGTGCCAGCACCAGGAGCCGAGCGAACACGACGTGGTCCGCGGCGTACATGCGGCAGCTCGCGGCCAGGCTCCGCTCCAGGGCCGTCACGGCATCGGGCTGCCGGTACTCGGCGATGACCCCGTCGAGACCCGCCCGCTGGAGCGTCTCGTCGGCCAGGGCCGACAGCAGGCCGGCACGGGAGCCGAACGTCGCGTAGACCGTGGAGCGCGCGACACCCGCCGCGGCGGCGATCTCGCCCACGCTGAGCTCCAGCCGGCCCTCGGCCAGCAGCGCCGCGCGCGCGGCCTCGAGGACCTGGCCACGCGTCTCGCGGGCGGATTCCGCCCGGGCGCGCTGGACGTATCGGCGGCTCATGGGCGGATTGTACTTGACACGACAGGATGTCGCGTGGAATAGTTCGCGGTATTCCGGACGACGTGATGTCCGGTGATTATCGGAGACCCACTGCCATGCACCCCGCCGCCGCCCTCGCGGGCGCCGGACCCGGCGTCGCGCTTGCCGATGCCCGGTTCATCGATCTCGTCACGTTCCGGCGGAGCGGCGAGCCTGTCGGGACGCCGGTCCTGTTCGTGGTCGATGACGAGCGGATCCTGGTGCGCACCGCCCACGTCGCCGGCAAGCTCAAGCGCCTCGCCCACACGGCGAGCGTGGAGCTGACGCCCTGTGACTCGCGGGGCCGCCGCCTGGGCCCGACGCTGTCCGGCACCGCCCGGGTGCTCGGGCCCGACGCGGTCCGGCCGGCCCTCGACCGGCTACACGCCAAGCACCGGATCGCGGGGCCCCTGTTCAGCGCCCTCCGCCGCACGCGCGGCCAGCGTGACGTGATCGTCGAGGTCCGCCTCGACCTCGTCCCGTGAGCGGCGAGCCCACCGTCCCGATGCGCCCAGGCCACCGCGCGCTCGCGGCGGCCGCCACGACCCTGTCGCTCGCGATGTTCGCGCTGGCCGGCTGCAGCCCCGCCGCCGTCGGCTACATGATGGCCATCAGCCGGGACGAGCTCGTGCCCGCGCGAGAAGCTCGAACGGCGCCAGCGAGTCTGGATCCGCGAGGGCGTCCCTCGAGGCCGCAACGTCCGGCGGCAGCCCCTGGAGGATCCGCTTGACGGGCACCTCGAGCTTCTTGCCCGACAGCGTGCGGGGTACGGTCGGCACGGCGTGGACGGCGTCCGGGACGTGCCGGGGCGAGAGGCCCTCGCGCAGGGCGGCGGCGATCCGGGCCCGGAGGCCGTCGTCCAGCGCGGCCCCTTCGCTGACCACCACGAACAGCAGCAGCTCGCCCGGTCCGCCGTCCGGGTCCTCGAGGTGGACGACGACGCTGTCCGCGACCTCGGGCAGCGCCTCCACGACCGAGTAGAACTCCGCCGTCCCGAGCCGGACGCCGCCTCGGTTGAGCGTCGCGTCGCTGCGGCCGGTGATCACGCACGAGCCCCGCTCCGTGATCGTCAGCCAGTCGCCGTGCCGCCAGACGCCGGGCCAGCTGTCGAAGTAGGCGGCCCGGAGCCGCGTGCCGTCCTCGTCGCCCCACAGGCCCACCGGCATCGAGGGCATCGGCGCCGTGATCACCAGCTCGCCCTGGCGGCCCACGACCGGCCGCCCATCCTCGTCGAAGGCCTCCACCTTCGCGCCCAGCATCCGGCAACTGATCTCGCCGGCCCACACCGGCACCAGCGGCGACGGGCCAAGGAACCCCGTGCACAGGTCCGTGCCGCCGCTGAGCGACCCCAGCGGGATCGCGTCAGAGACGGCGTCGGCGACCCAGCGGAAGCCGGCGGCGGCGAGCGGCGCCCCCGTGGAGCCCACGCCCCGCAGCGCGCCGAGATCCAGGTCCCGCCCCGGGGTCAGCCCGGCCGCGCGGCAGGCCATCAGGAACGGAGCGCTTGCGCCCAGGTAGGTCGTGCCGGTCTCTGCCGCGAGCCGCCACAGGGTGGTGAGGTCGGGCCAGGCGGGATTGCCGTCGAACAGGACGAGCGTCGCCCCGACCGCCAGCCCGGACACGAGGTAGTTCCACATCATCCAGCCGGTCGTGGTGAACCAGCAGAACCGGTCGGCGGCACCGAGGTCCGTGTGCAGCGCGAGCGCCTTGAGGTGCTCGAGCAGGATGCCGCCGTGACCGTGGACGATCGGCTTGGGGAGCCCCGTCGTGCCCGACGAGTAGAGGATGTACAGGGGGTGGTCGAACGGGACGTGGTCGAAGGCAAGGGGCCCGGGCTCAGCGAGCAGCGAGGACCAGGCGAGCGCGCCCGGGACGGCTGCCAGCGCCGCATCCTCTGCGGCGAGATAGGGCACGACGATCGCTGCCCGGACCGACGGCAGCGTGGCGCGGATCTCGGCCACCTCTGCGGCCCGGTCCACGACCCGGTCCCCGTAGCGGTAGCCATCGATCACCAGCAGGACCGCCGGCTCGATCTGGGTGAACCGGTCCACCACCGCCCGCGTCCCGAACTCGGGCGCGCACGAGGACCAGGTCGCACCGAGGCTGGCCGTGGCCAGCATCGCGATGAGCGCCTCGGGGATGTTGGGCAGGAACGCGGCCACGCGGTCGCCGCGCCGCAGGCCAAGCCGCAGCAGCCCGGCCCGGCACCGGGCGACGGCGTCGCGCAGCTCGTCCGCGGTCAGGTCCACGGGCTCGCGGGTCTGCGAGCGCGCGACCATGACCGTCTCGCTCCCGGCGCGCCCGGGCATCGCCAGCACGTGCTCCGCATAGCTGAGCGAGGCGCCCGGGAACCATCGTGCGCCGGGCATGCGCGGGTCCGCGAGGGCGGGGCCGGACGGGGTGGCGGAGCGGACCCCGAAGTGGTCCCAGACCGACTGCCAGAACGCGCCGGGGTCGTCCACGGACCAGCGCCACGCGTCGTCGTAGGTGGCGAGGGCCACGCCGCGCTCGTCGGCGAGCCACGCCAGGTAGCGCCGCATGCGCGACCGGTCGCGGGCGTCGGCGGGCGGTGACCAGAGGACCTCGGGCTCAGCCATGGTCGGGGCGCGGGGCCTGCGGGACGGGGTGGCGGGTCGTCACGTGGCGGGTCGTCACGTGCCGGATTGTGCCGCGTCCACCGGCCGCGGGCGCGCCACGGCGCCCCGGTTCGCGCCGACGGC
>MGOE01000053.1:21174-24795 GCA_001797035.1 Chloroflexi bacterium RBG_16_72_14 | reverse complement strand
CTCGTGGCTGTCCCGGTGAAGGTGTCCGCCGAGGCGGACCTTCTGCCACGCGCCAGGATCATCTATCGCGTCGGCTGAACCGACTACCCTAACCCAACCTACCCATGATCCTGATGCTGGGGCAGCGCTGGCTGACTGGCAGCACGGATATCCTAGCGGGCTAGTGCGGATTCGGGAAGGGTTTTGTTTCGCCCTTCGGTGAAAAATGCTTAACGTTCGTGCGAGACCGTGCTCGTCCAGGCCTCCGCCGGTGGCACATTCTGGTTCCGGCGGAACAGGTTCGTCGGGTCGTAGCGACGCTTGACCGCGGCGAGCCGGTCCCAGGTCCGGCCGGGGTAGGCGGCCCGGACGCGATCCTCGCCCTCGTCGCCCAGGAAGTTGACGTACGCGCCGTGGTCGCCCTGGCGCAGCGCGGCCGCCAGCCCCGTGACCCACGCCTCGCGCACCGGCCGATCGTCCGGGCCCTCGTAGAAGGCCGCGACGGCGGTCATGATCCGGCTCGCACGATGGGCAAACGCCGTGGCGTCCACCGGCACCCGGGCCATCGCCCCACCCAGCACGCGCAGCTGGACGACCCGCATCGACGCGTCCGACGCCTCGAGCTGCTCGACGATGGTCGTGGCGACGTCCCGGTCCACCCGGTCGAGGAACATCGTCCGCGCCACGGCAGTCGGGCGGTAGGAGGGGTCCTCGGGCGGATACATCTCGGGGTAGCTCATCGGTCGGACCATGTCGGCGAGCGGGGTCGCGAGCGCGCGGAACGGCGCGATCGCCCGCTGGCCCGCCTCGCCGTCGCCCGAGTGGAGCAGCATCCCGAGGATCACGAGGCGCCCGTGGACCTCCGGCGGCAGGAACGGCATCGGGGGCGCGGGCATGACGTTGGCGATCGTGGACAGCTCCTCCGGCGCCGCCTCCGCGGCGGCGATGAACCCGGCGACCGTGTCCGGGGTCGCCGGCAGCACCAGCACCCCGCCGGTCACCGCGTCCAGCGGGTGCAGCCGGAACTTGAACCGGGTCGCCACCCCGAAGTTGCCGCCACCCCCGCGAATCGCCCAGAACAGGTCCGGGTCCGCATCGGCGTCCACGATCCGGACCTCGCCGTCGGCGGTCACGATCTCGGCCGCGAGCAGCGCGTCGATCGTGAGGCCGTGCTTGCGGACGAGGTAGCCGATCCCGCCGCCGAGCGTGATCCCGCCCACGCCGACCGAGCCGGTGTCGCCGAACCCGGTCGCCAGGCCGTAGGCCGCCGCCGCCGTCGTGTACTCGCCGGCGCTGAGCCCGGTGCCCGCCCATGCGGTGTGGCCGACGGGGTCGACGTCGAGCGACTTGAGCCCGCGGACATCGAGGACCAGGCCGCCCTCGATCGTGCCGTGGCCGGCGCCACTGTGGCCGCCGCTCCGGACGGCGAGCTCCAGCCCGGCCTCGCGGGCGAGCGCGACGACCCGCGCGACGTCATCGGCATCGGCGACCCGGGCGATCGCCGCCGGGTGCGCGTCGAACTCGCCGGACGCGACGACACGTGCCGCGTCGTAGCCCGGATCGTCCGGACCCAGCACCGGGCCGCGCACGAGGGCGCGGAGGTCGGCGATCGAGGGGATGCCTGCGGACGGCTGGGCGGTTCGGGCGACCGAGCCGACGTGAGCGCTGGTGGATTGCATGGGACGCCTCCAGGACGTTGATGGACGAGATCGCTGATGGACGCAGGATGAGCGGCTACGCGGCGGCTTCGGCTTCGACCTCCCCGCCGGAGCGGTCCTCGGCCTCTGCGCCTGGCTCCTCGACCATACCGCCGGAGCGCACATCGCGGAGCAGGGCAAGGGCGAGGACCGCGACGGCGATGGCCACCAGGGCGCTGATGGCCGCGGCCGCCTGCATCCCGTGGACGAACGCGTCGCGGGCCACCCCGAGCACCGTGGCGCCCAGGTCCGCGGGTAGCTGGGCCGCGACGCCGACGGCACCGCCGAGTGTGTCGCGGACCGCGGCCGCGGCCTCGTCCGGGACGCCGGCGGGCAGCGATGCCGCAATCTCGCCCCGGTACATGGCCACGCCCAGGCTGCCCAGGATCGAGATGCCCAGCGCGCCGCCGAGCTCGGCTGCGGTCTCGGAGATGCCCGAGGCGGCCCCGGCACGCTCCGGCGGCGCGGAGCCCACGATCAGCTCGGTGGTGAGCGACAACACCGGCGCCAGCCCGAGCGAGATCACGACCGAGCCGGCAACGACGGCGGCGAGGCCGTCGGCGCCCCCGACACGGGTCAGGAGGGCGAGGCCCACGGCCGATACCCCGAGGCCGCTGCCGATCACGTACGCCGGCCGGGCGAGGCGGATCAGCCGCGGGGCGACGTTGGATGCGACGATGAAGCCGAGCGCGGAGGGCAGCGACCACAGCCCGGCCTGGAGGGGCGACAGCGCCAGCACCAGCTGGAGGTACTGGGCGACGAACAGGAAGTAGCCCACGGCGACGAAAATCGTGAGCACGTTCACGACCAGCGACGCGGAGAAGGCGGGCACCCGGAACAGCCGCAGGTCGATCATCGGGTCCGGGAGCATCAGCTGCCGGCGCACGAACAGGACGCCGACCACGACGCCCACGATGATCGCCGCAGCGGCGCCCACGCCGGGACCGTCCTGGGCGATCTGCTTCAGCCCGAAGATCGCGGCCAGGACCGCCACCAGCGACATCGCCGCGCTGGGCAGATCCAGCCGCCCGGCGTCGGGGGCCCGGTACTCGGGCAGCACGATCGGTCCCAGCACGAGCAGCAGGGCCATCACCGGCAGTGCGAGCAGGAACACCGAGCCCCACCAGAACTGCTCCAGCAGCACGCCGCCGAACACGGGTCCGATCGCGCTCCCAGCCGAGAACGCGGAGATCCACACCGCGATCGCCCGTGCCCGCTGGCCGGGGTCCTGGAACATCGTGAAGATGAGCGACAGCGTGGACGGCGCCAGGGTCGCACCCGCGATCCCCAGCAGCGCCCGGCTGGCGATCAGCATCTCCGGGCTGGTCGAGAACGCGGCGAGGACCGACAGGAGGCCGAACGCCGCGGCCCCCACGAGGAGCAGCCGGCGGCGGCCGACGCGGTCCCCGAGGGTCCCCATGGTGACCAGGAAGCCGGCGACCATGAAGCCGTAGATGTCGATGATCCACAGCAGCTGGGTGCCGCTTGGCCGGAGGTCCTCGCTGATCGCGGGGACGGCCAGGTGGAGGACCGTGAGGTCCATGACGTAGAGCAGGCAGGCGAGGGCGAGGACGGCGAGGCCGATCCATTCGCGGCGGCCGGCCCGGGGCGGGGCAGTGAAGGTCATGGCGGGGACGCGCTCCATGCGGCTGGTGTCGTGTGTTCAGACCAGCATCTGGGGCGGGATTCATCGGTCGTCGGGCACGCCGCCCAGGCATCGCGCCCAATCCGGACACCCTGTGTCCGATGAGTCCGGGACTCGGGGCCGGTCCTGATGACGAGGAGGTCCTCGGTGGCCCGTCTGACGGCGCGCGCTCACGTGATCCTGGTGGACGCCGCGACGTTCGGGAGACCCGACGCCGCGACGATCGACGCGCTGGCCCGGCTCGCCCTGACCGCCCGGCGGCGTGGCTGCCGGGTGCGGCTCGTGCACGCGTCCGCGGAC